>CALJKN010000086.1 GCA_937973585.1 uncultured Helicobacteraceae bacterium | reverse complement strand
TTTTGGCGGGCAAAATGTTGATGTTGGTTGCAAGCTTGCTGCAAGATGCTAGCCAGTTGGCACGGTTTGGTTTGCAAGGTCATTTTGCCTGCTTCCAATCGGGCGAGATCTAATACCATATCAACGTGCTGATGTAATTGTTTACCGCTGCTATAGATCATCACGGCCAACTCGCGGCATTCTTCAACTTGCTCACTTTCTTGTATCAATTCGGCTGCACCTAAAATGCCATTAAGAGGCGTGCGTAATTCATGCGACATATTTGTTAAAAATTCACTTTTAGCTTGATTAGCGGCCTCCGCATGATTTTTAGCTTCTGTTAATTGATGCAATAATTGCTTTTGTTGACGAACATCATTCAGAAAACCAAAACAAAACTCTACGGCTCCTTGCTCATTAAACACACTGGAGGCATATACCGCTACGGGAATGTATTCCCCATTTTTGGCAATAACTTCTAATTCATAATAACGTCGCCGAGGGGCTAAATGCGCAATATGCAACTGGCGATAAATAATTTTTGCATTATATTCATCTAAAAATAATTCCTGGAGCTTCAAAAGATTCTATTAAACACATTGTTTTTAGGCGGTTCCATGCCCTAGCTAAAATTGGAGTCATATTTGAAGAAAATACAGCTAGGGTTTCGATGGACTCTTCCCCTTGATTTACATCAACCGACGGGAAAAAAATTTGATCGCCTGAGATTTTTTCCGAGATCTCTTTGGCGGCGGCAATGAGTGTAATGTAGTCTGTATGGCAAAACACTCCCCCTTTTTTATTTAACGCTTGTATTACGCCGATTACGCCCTTTTTTGTTTGTATCGGTACTACTAGGCTGTTTGCAACAAAATATTTTAATTTTTCTTCGAGATGCGAGTGTCGCTTCATCTCTTCCGCCGTTTTGTTGATGCAAAACGGCTCTCCGTAGACTGCACATGTGTCAGCTAGCCCAAATGCTTTTTCGTTCAGAGGTAGACTGATTTGCCCCTCTTGTTCAGCTTCAACGCCGAGTAAGCAAATTGGTTTTAGATAATATCTTTCGCCACCACCGCCACCACCTTGTGCCACCCTCCAAATACTTGCTCTATCGCATTGCAGAAGAGCCGCTAGTTTGGCGGCATAATCTCTTAATTCTAACGAGCACATTAGGCTGCCTCCATAAACTTTCCGATGATGTCGAACAGGTCGTTTTTACCTGTTCCTTTTTCGAGTACCGCCACTTTCATATCGGCAAGGCTATTTTTTTCGCTTTCTTTGAGATACTGGGCATTTCCCGTATATAAGATAACGTTTGGGAGGCCTGACATTTGTCCTTGTTTCCCAACAACCTCCATGATGACATCGAAGCCATTTTTCGGCTTCATGTTGTAGTCTATTACAAAGACCGAATTTTTATCGAATGCCTTATATTCTTGAAGAAAGGCAGTCGGATCCTGAAACTCAATTATTTTTGCCTCAGGAAATAGATCTTCCATCTCCACTGTCATCCCTAAAATCGTGTACGGTTCGTCATCAAGTAGTACGATGTTGCTCATTCTTTTTTTCCCTTTGTTTTGAAGTGTATTTTGATTCCGTTTATAAGGATTTCCAGTCTGGAGTCCTTTTTCCATAGCATTTTTTTTATTATGAAGAGGCCGAGACCTGCCTTTCTCTTTGTTGAAAAAAACTTCTCGGCTGCCAATGTGCATTCAATCTCAGACAAATGCCTTCCATCGTTAGTGATGGCAAGAAAATCTGTACCGGCGCATACATCTATGCCGCTTGCCCCAGCCTCAATTGCGTTTTCTATAGCAACAAATAGTACTTGCAACAAAGTTAGCTCGTCAACTTTGTATGTAGTGTCGAGTGCGTCTTCTGTTATTTCTATGCCAAATTGGATATTTTTGTAGGTTCTTTGGAATGAAAACTCGATTAGCCTAGAAATTTGAACTGGACTTGTCTCTTCATTTTTTTCTCGATAGCTTGAAAAAATACTAGACTGCTCAGACATCTCTACGATTGTTTTCTCTATAGCAGACTTATCAAGACGAGACATCAACCTCTCAATTTTTTTGTGCTCTTTTCGTTCATATAGATTTATTATTTGAGTTAGTATGCCTAGCTGAGGCACAGCTCTATTTAGATTGAAATCTGCTTTTGCAAATCCATAGCAACGGATTGACATTCTCAGTATGTGAGCCTCTTTTTTTAAGAGAATCTCTTCGCCTTTTTGAATTGCGTATTGTTTAAAAAATGCAATGTCTTGTTCTGCTCTTTGTGTAAAATAATTTGCTTTTTCATTATTATTTATTTTTTGATTTCTCGTGAGACAATACGCACGAGCGGTTGCAAAATCTCAGCAACATAATATGCATATAGTGACTCTTTTAGCAACCCGTTCGAAAATTTAATTAGGTAGCTTTTTTTCTTTGCACCGTCCAACAAGACAGTATTGCGCATAAAATCATAGAACTTGAAAATATCCTTTTGATTTGTAACAAATTCCATGTATTTGTAGTCCCAAGCCGCATCACGCTTTTTGCTTTTTAAAAGCCGAAGTGCATACTTATCCGTTTTCTTCTCTGTTTGCCGGATTGCTGCCTCAACGATCTGGGCTATTTGCATATATACAAATCCCCATTGGCATCTTTTGCAATACCTCCAACGCCTACTGTAGTGCAATCTGTGCCTGCCGTAACTGTATTTGCGGCTATAAGATAACCGCTGCTATCGATTACGGTTGTTGCACCTACCTTGTATCCACCATTTGCAGTGACGCTTCCGGTCGTAGAAATGTTTTTGGCACTATCTATTACGACAACACCATTGATTTTTAGGCCGCCCGATTTGATGTCGAGACCTGTCACGTCTGCCGAGGCGACAATCGTGCTCCCTGCTGCGAACCCGAGTGTATTTGCGGACGGTGCAAAAATGCCGTTAGCCGGGAGAGATGCGCTGTTGACACCTATGTTCGCGGCATACACGCTTCCGTCTTTCCCAATCCTAAAGCGAGAAACGTTGTTGACTTGCAGATCCATCACGGTTCTATTCGCCGTATACGTTACGGTTCTATTGTTCCTATCTAGGCTAATATCTTGTGCGCCTATAGTTGAAATTGTGTTCGCCATACCTGCAAACAGATCGGTATATATCGCTGCCGGAAGCTCAACCGTGAATTTCTTTTGCGGGTATATGGTCAAGTTCTGTTTTTTATATTCGTACCAAAACCCGTACGTATTCGCAAGCTTGTCTAGCACGTTTTGGATATCTCCACCTAGATTTTCTATCGTTGCTGAACCTGAAAGAGCATCAGAAAAACTCCCCTTAATTGTTAGCGTTATTCCAGCTCTTTTGGCAATTTTCGACAAGGCGGGCACTAAGCCAGACTCTGTTATGTCAAAAGTTGGAATTTTGGCTTTTGGGAATGTGTCGTTTTGGGTATCAGACTCCATCTTTAAATTTGGAATTTTTATTCACTCACACCTCGAGCGGTAACCCCTCCCGCCACCCTGTGCACCGGGATCCCCGCCCCGACAAATTCATCAAAAACTGCGCTGACGCAATAAGCGGCCCGGCCGTCTTGGCCACAATGGTCCCTCTTTTGTGGTTTGAGGCCTGCCAATGGATACCCTGCTTGAGCGTTTTCTGCGTTACCTGACTTTTCATACCCGCTCCGATGCGACCAATCCTGCCTGCCCCAGCAGC
>CALJKN010000085.1 GCA_937973585.1 uncultured Helicobacteraceae bacterium | reverse complement strand
TTTCCCTACACGACGCTCTTCCGATCTATATATTGTATAGAATTATTATAAAATTGTGTTGAAGTATATTTCAAAATGACTAAAATAACAGTAACAATAACATCGACTCAAATATGCTAATATTCTCTACTCATTCATAACCACGGGGAACCTTTTAGATGTCAAGCAAATATGCTACCACATTAACTACTGCTACATTATTGCTGTATATAATATCTATCTCCACCGTAGTTCTAACTGCCCATATGAGCGGATACGAATGGGTTTTGGCTACGATGACAAAAGAGAACGGTCTTTTTGAGAGCCTAACCGTTGTTTTACTTTTTGTGCTCTCTTTTTTGAGTTTTAGATACTCGCTAGGGCAAACTCCCTTTTTTAAAATCTCATTGGCATTGTTTGGATTGGTCGCTTTTATTGCGGCCATGGAAGAGATTAGCTGGGGGCAACAGCTGCTACATTTTGAGAGTTCTGAGTTTTTTAGACAAAACAATCTTCAGCAAGAGACAAACCTCCACAACCTAGTCAAAGGTGGGCTTTTTAGTTCTTTTATCTACTCTTGCGTGTACACCGTTTTTGTATTTGCCCCTGTGATACTCAGAATTATTGCACTCAAAAGCAGTTTTGTATCGAAATTTGCAAATTTTCTGCCACCTTTTCACGTCTCTTTGATAGCCTTGTTCGCATCTTCTTTTCAGGTGTATTTTTACGACAACTTTAGTGCGGTATTTGATTTACTGACTTTTTTGACGGGGCTAGCGGTGTTCGGTATAGGGGTTAGTATATTAAAAGCATGGGACAAAACGCTTGCGATCCACTATCTGATTATCCTTGCATCGACTGCATTGTTCATGTCGTCATACAAAATATTCGGCTTTTTTAACTCTCAATATGAAATCAGAGAGATGTTTGTAGTCTTGGCCTCCATAGGGTATGTAATCTATCTATTCGGCAAAAGCAGGTAGAATATTCTTTGCTAAAAGCAAAAAGCCCTCTCGATTTTATCTAATGCCTCCCCTACTCTCTCATGTGTCGTAGCAAAATTCAACCTAAAAAAAGTGCTCTCACGTCCGCCGAAGAAAAAATCTCCGCCGCTTAGGGCTATGCCGGATTTTTTTAGGGTTTCTGATATTTGCGCTTGCGACGATGAAACTGCCGAAAAATCAAGCCAATAAAGATAGGTTCCCTCAGGTGCAAAACCGTCTATAAAGCTATTTTTCTCTACAAAATTTTTTACAGCCGTCCTGTTTTGGTTTAGATACGATACGCATCCGTCTATCCACTCACCACCGTACATATAGGCCGCCTTTAGAGCTTCGATCCCAAATGTGTTGGGAAGCGTTTGATGGAGGTTTTTTGCGTAATATTCAAACTTTTTTTTATTATTTTTTGACGGGATGATTGCGTATGAGACGTTTAGGCCGGGGATATTGAAAGTTTTTGTAGGTGCAGATAACAAAACGATATTGTCGTACATATCGGCAAACTTTAGCACCGAAGTGTGGCTATTTCCGGCAAAAACAATATCAAAATGTATCTCATCTGAGACCAAAAAAACACCGTATTTTTCGCAAAGTCCGACTACGGTTTTTATCTCTTTGGTACTCCATACCCTACCTACCGGATTGTGCGGCGAACAAAATAACAGTATTTTCGGTTTTTTATCAGCAAATATCCGCTCCAAACCGTCAAAGTCGATTTCGTATCCGCTCTCGCACTTTAAAAGAGGGTTTTCTATAAGATCCCTACCGGATGAGCGGACGACACCGTAAAAAGGGCCGTAAACAGGTGGCTGAATCACTACGCCGTCGCCAACTCCGCTAAATGCCAAAATAGAGGTAAACATACTAGCCGCAACACCCGTCATCGGTACAATCTTGTCATCACAAACAGTAATTCCAAATCTTTTTGAAAACCAATACGACACCGCCTCAAAAAAACCGTCATCTACCACAGGATAGCCGTAGACAGAGTGCTTTAGTCTAGCTTTTAAGGACTCTAAAACGGCTACCGGAGCCTCAAAATCCATATCGGCAACCCAATACGGCTCCAAATCAAAAGCTCCAAATAAAGGCTCCATCCCGTCATATTTTAGAGAGTTTGTGTTTTTTCTATCGGCAAAAACAGGTATCACCCTTTTTTTCTCCAACAACTAACCTCAGAGATAACATGTTGGAATTTTCGATTACTCTCCCTAAGGACAAAATCAACATTGATAGGATTGCCGATAGGCTCAAAACGCTCCGATAAAATCTCCGACACCGCTCCAAAACTCTCCATTCCGTCTTTTGTCAGCCATTTTTCTTTTTTTGTAAACTCTTCATCCCAACTGTATGGAGATGCGATAATCAGCACCCCCCTCTCGTTTAGTCTGGTGTAGATATCCGTCAAAAATTTTTTTGGGTCGTACAATCTATCTATCAGATTCGCCGCAACTATGAGGTCATAGCCTGTAAAGTGCGGCTTTAGGTTGCAAGCGTCGCCCTGCCAAAATTCGCACCTCTCCCTACTCTCCTCGTCAATTCCGAACTCCGATGCAAATACCTCTCTAGCCTCGTACGACTCACCCTCTTTTTTTATTTTGTATTTTACGACACCCTGCTCTTTCATCTGCACTGCATTTTTTATAAATCTGGCAGAGAAGTCGATTCCGGTGACTGATTCAAATACTTTTGCCAATTCAAATGACAACCGTCCAACGGCGCACCCTATCTCCAAAGCTCTCTTTTGCGGGGTATCGGAGCTTTGCGATATCGCTATTCTGGCTATTTTTGACGGAAAATTTTGAACTCCGAAATACTCGTCTCCATAGTGGAATTCGAGGTACTCCGATACGGATTTATCGCTTTCGTATACAAAACTCAGATCCTCACCCCTATTATCACTCCGGACATATCTAAAACCTGCATGCTGAAAAAAGTGTCTTCTAAACGCATATCTGGATGATGCTAAAACCTCATTTCCGGTTGAGATAAAAGAGCCGCCTTTGATCAAATTGTGTCTACCGTCAAAAGTAGGGGTGGTAAAGTCGTCGTATAACGGATGTGTCACAAAGCCGTCAAACGGGTAGATGGGTGTTTTGGTCCATTGCCATACATTTCCTATAACATCGCAAAAATCACCGTGTGCGAACATATCTACAGGGGATGCGGATGCAAAATGCTCCAAATTTATATTAGCAGGTGCCGCCAAACCCCAACCGGACTCATCCATAACCTTGCTAACATCTCTCAACCTATACCATTCGGCCTCGGTCGGAAGCCTCACGTCAAACCCTATTTTTGCAGAGAGCCAACCGCAAAAAGCTTCGGCCTCAAGGCAGTTTACGTCTACCGGCCAGTTTAGTGGGAGAGGTATTACTTTTGTAAGAGCCCTATACTCATAACCTCCGTCGGTTTCAACCCAAAAAACAGGGTGTTTCGGCTTTTTAAATTCAAGCCATCTTCTCCCCTCTTCACTCCAAAATTCAGGATTTTGGTATCCCCCACTCACGACAAACTCTAAAAACTCTCCGTTCGATACGAGATATTTTGAAGCTTCAAAATCAGATAACTCCATCTCAAAACTGCCGTACTCATTGTCCCAGCCGTAAAAGTCGTCGTCAAATTTTTTACCCAGTTTGACACCCCCGCCTTTTACTTTTAAGAGGGTATTCGACGGAGCCTTTGAGGATGTTTCGCAAATCGTGAACATAGTGGATTCCACTACGTCGGATACATCCAGTTGTCTTATCAAAACAGAGCTTGTCTCCAGATGTATCCTCTCATGCTCACACCCCATAAGTATTGCCCAAAAGCCGCTATTCCAATCTATAGGGAGGGTAATCGGCTCTTTTTTGATGAACTCACAAACAGCATCCCTTACTTTTTGTCTATACTCTCTAACTGCATCCACGCTAGGCCAATCATACTTTGCCCCATCCAAATCATCCCAGCTCATCTCATCCACGCCAACTGCAAACATAGACTCAAAAGCAGGATTAATACGGAGCATTTTTTTTGCCAACACAAGTTTATTGATATAAAAAGCGGCCGTATGTCCAAAATAAAAAATAATCGGGTGACGGAGCGGCTCCGGCCTTTTGTAAAATGCCGAGTCATCCGTCAATATATCAAACAATCTGTCGTAAACTTCAAATGTTTTCAGGAAATACCTGAGTATCTCCGCCCTTTTTGCCTCCGATGAATACCCTTTTAATGAGATATTTCTAGTTTTTAGATCATTCAACATAAAAGTCTCCTACTGTTTTTTAGTGCGTTTTGAAAACCGCAAACCCACTTTTTGCTTTTTCGCTAGCCCCCATCAGAGCAACAAGCTCGTCGGTTATGGTCTGTGCCTGCGTATTTGTATCGTGCGCCTTACTAACAATGCCGTCAATACTCTCAACCGAACTTACAACGTTTTTTGCAACGCTTTCGGACTCTTTTTTGTAGACATCAAGCAGTTTTCCGGACTCTCTCATCATAGATACGGACTCTATGATAGTCTCTTTTGCCTCCTCTGCCTCGCTAGCCAATTCGACTATCTCGTTTGCGTTTTGATTGATTGCATCGCTCTGGTCGTTTATAGATTGAACTATCACGCCGATTGTTGAGTTAATCTCACTTAGGCTCTTTTGGGTTCTCTCTGCTAGTTTTCTAACCTCGTCGGCAACGACCGCAAACCCTCTGCCTGCCTCTCCTGCCCTTGCCGCTTCGATAGCCGCATTGAGTGCCAATAGATTTGTCTGGTCGGCGATATCGGAGATAACCATCAATATCCCTTTTGTCTGGTCGGCATCAGAGGCTACCCTGCTTAGATTTTTTGCCAGTTCCGTCTCTTTTAGGCTGCTCTCTTCCGCTTTTGCCGCTATTTTGATGATAACATCCTCGGCTTTTTTTAGTTTCTCCTCGGAAACACCAAACTGATTTTGTATATCACCGATCGTAGACATTGATTCGTTTAACACTCTGCCGATCTCTACAGCCATAGCCGATGTTGTTCTGGATGAGTTTAGGGTCTCTTCGGCATATTTGGATATCGCTTTTGAAGCACCGCCTAGCTCTTTTGTCTTATCGACACTCTCGTCCATTAGCCTCTTGCCGTCGCCTAGTGTTTTAGAGAGTGAAAAAAGCAATGTATTAACGTTTTTGGCAATCAAAGCCGATTCGTCTTTTGATGTTACCTCTACTTTTGCGGTTAGGTCGAAATCCTCAACAACCTTACCGATAAAACCGGAAATTTTTGAGAGGTTCGCCGCTATCGCTTTCGATACTATATATGCGGCAATCGACGATAATGCGATACATAAAAACCCGATTCCCAATGCCTCTAATAAAAGTTTATTTAGGGCATCGTTGATGTCGTCGATTTTTATATCGCACCCGACCATGTATATTTTCCCTTTAGGCGATACGTCGGTAAAAAGATGCGACCTAAAAGTCCCATATTCGTCGTTTGTCTCCTCAAAAAACTCATTTTTCGGCTTAAACCCGTTATTTACCGATTCACTACCCTCATACACTTTCAAAAATGGATCCCATTGCCCCTTTGCAAGCTCTTCCGGCGTTACACTGGATATTTGGGTGTATACTTTGTCACCCTCTTTTATCATCATATACAGATATGTCAGCGAGTTGTTCTCGGCAAATTTGCTTAGCATTTTCACTTTTTCTTCAAACAGCTGAGCCGGAGGCGGCGTATCTTTTGTGTACCTATCGACAAAGTCGGAACCGAGTATCGCATTTATAGAGCCCGCTCCAAGCTTTAATCTGGCATTAACCTCATCCATATAGACATTTTTTTGGCTAAAGTAAAAAAATACCGTATAGACGATACTGATAACAAGGGAAAAAAGCATCATCGACAACGTAATTTTTCTCGAAATCGTCATATTCATTAGCGCCCTTTGGTTTTTATTGCATTTCGCCTATTTTATACAGTTAAAACAAAAAATACGGCTTTTCAGCTAAAACCTTTTGTGGTTTATTTTGGATAAAATACAAAAATGGATGCAAATTTTTACAATTTAAATATCGAAAGAGCCGTTTTAAGCTCGATACTATACGACCCCGTCATATTTGACGACATAGCCTCCAGTATGGGCGAAGACGATTTTTACCACCCGTTTCACAAAGCCGTTTTCACGACGATGGAGCACCTATCCGCCTCTACACTCCCCATAGAAGAGGAGTTTATCAGGCAAAAGTACAAAGGTGGAGAGTTTGACTCCGACTCCTATTTTGAGGTTTTATCTACAACTCCGCTCCCAAACGTAAAGCCGTATATGGAGGAGCTACGAGAACTATCTCTAAAAAGAAAGCTTTTTAGCTATTCAAACGAGATAAAAGCAGAGTGTATGGAGCAAAAAAGCCCGTACGAGGTTATAGACTCCGCCGAGACCAAACTGTTCAAAATCGCAACCGCTAGCGACTCAAAAGACTTCAGAGATTCGGTAGAGATAGCCAAAAGCACCCTTGATTATATAAAAGATATGAAGCAAAGGGGGGATAATCTCCTTGTCGGTCTCGATACAGGTTTTTACGAATTAAACAAAAAAACAGCCGGATTCGGCAAAGGGGATCTAATCATCATTGCCGCCCGTCCGGCTATGGGAAAAACCGCTTTTGCGCTAAATCTAGCCTCAAAAACCCTATCGGACGGATTAGGGGTTGCGGTGTTTAGCCTTGAGATGCCGGCTGAACAGTTGATGCTCAGGATGCTTGCCGCAAAAACCTCTATTCCGCTTCAAGATTTAAGGGTCGGAAACCTAAACGATGAGCAGTGGAGCCGGACAAGCGATGCAATGCAGTATTTTTCAGACTCCAAGCTATTTGTCGATGACGAGGGTGGGCTAACTATGTCGGTTCTTCGGAGTAAGCTTAGAAAACTAAAAGCAAAACACAAAGATCTGGGGCTTTGCATCATCGACTACCTCCAGATTATGTCCAGTAGCGGAAATAAAGACAGACACCTAGAGGTATCCGATATGTCAAGGGGTCTGAAGCTTTTAGCCAGAGAACTGGAGATGCCTATTATCGCCCTCTCACAGCTAAACCGTGGACTGGAAGCCAGAGCCGATAAAAGGCCGATGCTAAGCGACCTCAGGGAATCCGGCTCTATAGAGCAAGATGCCGACCAGATATTATTTGTCTACAGGGACGACGTATATAGGGCAAGAGAGGAAAAAGAGAAAGAGATGAAGGCAAAGGCCGAAGGGAAAGAGTACAAAAGTAATTTTGAGGAAAAACCGGAAGAGGCGGCAGAGGTCATCATCGGGAAAAACCGTAACGGCCCGACTGGAATCGTCAGCCTCGTATTCCATAAGAGATTTACGAGATTTGAAAACGCCGATACCGGTTTTAGCGAAAGGGTGTTTGTAGATACCAAACCACCGATGGAAAACATCGAATTTGCACATATAAAACTTTAAAAATATGAGGCTTAGGGCGGTCAGGTTTTTAGAACAAAACCAAAAAGCCGCCCTTTTTTTAGCCCTCATCATCTCAATATTTATCTTTCGGCTGACTACACTCTATTATTCCTACAATACCCTCACAGAGTACCCATACGCAAAAGTCAAAGCCCTACTCCTAAACCAAAAAGAGCGGATCGGTCAAAACGGACATAGATATTTTATACTCTACTTCAGAGGTGATGATTTTGACTTCAAAACACTCTCAAACATAAGCCGTATCGGATTTAAAAACAAATATACTGAGGTAACGGTAGATACATCAAAACTGAGTTTTACCGATTTTTTAAAAGGGGCAAAACTACCGCTCAAAAACATCGAACCGTCATCATATATAAATCCCGTAAAACAGCCTATTGAAGAGTATATCCGTTCCCAACACATAGACGAGAGATTACAGGAGCTATACCTAAATCTGTTTTTAAACTACGATGTCGGCGGCGAAATAGACGATTTCATATCCATATACGGACTCGGGGCATTTTTTGCGATAAGCGGACTCAATGTTGCCCTGATAGCGGCAATGTTTTTTATTGTCTTTGGAAGGGCTTTTTTGTTTTTTCAGGATAGATTTTTTCCATATGCAAACCGGAATTTATGGATTTTGTCGGCAACTTTCCTCTTTTTGCTTTTCTTTGCCTATCTGACAGATTTTACCCCCTCTTTTATGAGGGCTATCGCCTCATTTGCCGTGATATTTTATTTTGGGGTTGTCGGCTTCAAGCTTTTCGGTTACGGCTCTTTGCTAGTCTCTGCCCTCCTCTGCTTTGCATTTTTTCCGGAATTTGTTTTTTCAATCGGATTTTGGCTCTCTTTTTACGGTGTTTTTCTGATTTATCTATTTTTAAATTCGGTAAAAATTAAAAATAAAGTCGTTTTATATGTCGCCCTAAACGTATGGCTCTTTTTCTCCATGTCTCCAGTTTTGCATTATCTGTTTTCGGTTTTCACGGTACCACACCTCTTGAATCCGGTTTTTGCGGCAATCTTTGATATTTTTTATCCGGTATCGTTTGCGGCTCATATATTCGGATTTGGCGGCATATTTGACGGTTATATATTGGAGGCAATCATATCGGCATCATCAATCCAAAGATACGAGTTTTTTACCCCTCTCTGGTTTTTTATATTCTTTACGGCTTTATCGTTTGGAGCAGTGCTTTACAAGAGATTATTTGTAGTTTTTAATATAACATCGGCCATCTACACACTTAGTGCGCTATGGTTTTTAGTTTATGGGTAGCTTTAGCGCCCGCTATTGTGTTTCATGTCAGTATATAAAAGCATATCCGGCTAGCTGATAATCTACGGTTGATACGGTAGCGGACGGTATTACGACAACATTTTTTCTTATTTTTGAGACCGGAATCCCTTTTCTATCAAGCGTTACGGCACACTGCTCGTATCTTACTTTCCCTTTTAGCTTCTCAAGTTTTAACTCCACATCCATCGGAATCTCCTCTTTGGCATACTCGGTGCCGTCTGTGTTATCCAACATAAACTTGACACATTCGCTTTGGGCTATGAGAACCACATCGTATTTTTGACCGTTTTTGTCGTAATAGGAGGTTAAATGGCGAATTGAGTCCAAAATTCTCTCAAAAGCTTTTACCTCTCCGGTTTTGCACCCAAAAACGGCCTTTTTGGTAACAACGGAATCGGCGCAAAAAAGCGCCGTTGAAAATAATGCCGACAAGAGAAGGTATTTCATTTCCGTCATTTCGTTCTCTTAGAAGAAATAGTTCATTTCTATTCTAAGTTCTTTGTTTGATGTATCGTTGCCTATACCGCTTGCGTATGTAGTTGAACCTGCCGCAGTATTTCCGGTTATGCTACCCACCTTCTCGTTATGCTGAACCATTGTTCTAACTTTCCACTCTAACCCTTTTACATATGGAACTTTGTACTGAATATCAAAGTTTACCTGTCTTGTGTCGCCGTTACCGTAATATCTATCGGTCATAGACTGATAAGGGACCCTAGACGGATCTCTATCATAGTATGAGTAGCCAAGAAGCGCACTAAACCCTTTTATAAAAGATGAAAAATCATAATCCAGTTGAGCTTTATATGATTTTGTATTAGCCATCCAATCCGTTTGCGTCATACTTCTTGTATACCCCTCAGTAGGAAAGCCTCTCCATGGTGCAAGTAGGTCGCCGCCCTTGTCTGTGCTAGCATATGCCAAAAGAAACTTAGCTGCCTCATAACTTGCAATAGCTCTCAGCATATAAATATGCGTATCAACCTTGTCATCACTATCGCCTTTAAATTTCATAGCAGCAGTAGTACTATAAAAACTTCCACTTTTTGGTCTAATTATATCGCCTGCACCCTCATCGCTTTGATGCATATATCTGCCGCCAAGTTTTAGACCAAGCTTGCCAAACTGCATATCGTAGTTTGCTTCAAGCATATACTGTCTTACAATATCAGGCCAATTCATTACCCAGCCTTGAAGCTCTAGGTTTTTTATAGATTTATTTTTAACACCGCCAATCAATACGCTAGGCGCATTCTCGGATCCCGCTTTGTATCCTGCGGCAACAGAACCGGAAGCCGTATATGTTGTTTGATAGTAGTTTTTTAGGGCATCCGGAGTATCGCCGGTGGTGGCCATATTCTGGAAGTTATCCATACCTCTTTCTTTGACGGCAGTGGCATAATCTAGCATAAACGCCGTGTTGTCTATCTCGCCGACTAGAGCCGAAGCACCTTGTACCGTCAGAGGAATCATTTTTGTATCATTCGGGTTAATGAACGGATTTGTCATAATAAACCTGCCGGCTTTTACGGTAGATTTTGATATGTCATACTGGATATATGATTGGGCTAAAACACTATACCCTTTACTAAAATCGGTCGCTGAACCAGGCCCTCTGGAAAATAGATCTGATGCCGTAGTATTTCTTGCATTTGAGTTTAATTCTGTTATTCCATTCGGATTTTGTGTCGTATAAAAACCTACGCCTGCGCTAATCCCATACAAAGGGGCAGTTTTATAAACCAAACTACCTCCAAGAGCCAATCCTTGCCCATCCATATCAGGCTTAGCCGCACCCCAATTGCCTGCGCCGTTCTTATCCCAATCTGTATAAAAATACTGAGCTCTTACTCTACCGTCCAGCTTACCGTCTTTAAAAGCGCTTGCCAAATCGGTAGCGGCAAACGATGCGGTTGCCATACATGCGACTACGGCCGCAAAACTTAATCTTGTAATCTTCATAAAGTTTCTCCTTGTGTTATTTATTTTCAAAAAAGCTTAAAGCAAAGCTCTAAGCTTTTGTCCTCAGCGGACAGCTCTCGCAACTAGTTGCTCTATAAGGCCAGAGGTCTCAATTTCGTTATATTACCACATATATTACAAAAATTTTGCCGTTTTTTTGGTCACGGTGCCAGATATATCCATCCGGATAGTTTCCTCTCGATAATCTCCTGCATTCCGGCTCTTGTGTAGCTGATCCCTTTTAACATATCTGTTTTTGATAGCTTTTTTGTATCCATCGTATTTTCGCAAGCGACAAACTCAACGCCACCCTCCATCAAAGACTCGACTCTATCTTTTAGGGGGGTATCGTTTTTAATCAAAAAAATCCCCTCATTCAGACACACGACTGCAACATCAACATGCCCCGGATCGTATGCCTTTTGGATATTTACGACGTAGTTTATCAGCTTTGAAGCGCTCTTTTCGTCACCGTGCCCAAACTGAAAAATCACCCGTCTCGGATGCTCGACACTAGGATGCGGTGAGGCATATCTAGCCTTCATCTCTCCGCCAAGCAGTATAGCCGCCGTAAAGAGGAGGGCTAAGATTTTTTTCACTCGGCCGCCTCTTTTAGGAAGTTTTTGACGACGTTTTCAGCCTCTTGCATGATTTTGATATGCTCCGTATTTGTGATATTCGTATGGACTACCCAGTTTTTTGTCGGCGGAAAACCGACATATATAACACCGTCGTTTTTTAGCTTGTAAAAGTATACCGAACACGGGGCAAAAACTCCCGCCTCCGGACGCTCTTTTGAGGCGTTATAAATCACTTTTAGTTTGCATATCGAATAGGTCTCAAAAAACTCATACTTTGACATATCGGCCTTCACTTTTTCAAGCTCTGTTTTTACATCTGTTATGTTTGAGATCTTAAACCCCTCCACCTCTAAAGCGCTCTCGAACTCTTTTTGCAGAGACTCTTTTTTTGCCATAACATTATCGGTTGGTTTCAGCTTTATTTTTGTCTCAAAAAACAGCTCCGGATCCTCTTTCGGGGTCACCTTATACCCCAAAGCAACATCTTTTGTATCTTTTATGGATGCTTTCAGCTCTTTTATAAGGGTATTTTCGCTTTTTTTGAGAAGTTCGAGACTCTTTTTGTCTTTGACACCTGTCGCAAGCGAGATGGAGCCTTGTTTTACAAAGCCTATATAGCTTTTTTTGTCCCCCTTTTTTTGGTATATCAAAACAGTATACGGCACAAATCCGGCAAGACGTGGATTTTGGGGGAGCGATGCCGAGAGAGCTTTTGGATCAAAAACCGTCAGGTTGTAAAAAAGTTCAAAATCACTTTGTTCAAACTGTTTTTGGTATGCAACATTCAAATCCCTCTCGTCAGCTGCGGTAAATCCGGCCTTGGCAACTGCATCGGAGACCGACTTTATAAGCTCTTTGCCGCTTTTTGAACTCTCAAGCAGTACAAAACTATCACCGGAAAATGCGAATGCCGCCATAGAGAGTATGATTAGTATGACTTTTCTCATTTTATATCCAATACTCTAACATTTGAAATCTCCGGAGCCGATACCGTTTTTTGTTTTTTGATGTAATCTATCGTCACGTCATAAACAGGTGTTATCATCGACTCTCTGAGGTTTTTACCCGCTTTTTGTACGTTGCCGCCCCATGCACTCATTAGATATGTTTTTTTCATATCTATCGGTTTGCCGCCGACTCTTAGGTTTGAGATACGCTCACCGCTTTTCGCCCCTATTCTGATGTCATACGTAACACCCGTTAGCCTACTCATATCCCCGCCTTGTTGGTATATCGGGTCCGGATTGAATACATTGTCGGCTATATCTTCAAGAAGCTTATGAAACTGCTCACCGCCCATCTCAAACGTATAAACATTTGGATAAGTAATAGCGGTCATATCATACACGTCGTCTGCCGTAATATCTGAGTTTGGAAGAACGGTAGTCCCCCATCTAAAACCAGGGGTAAATACTATATCGCTCCCAAATTTATTCATACACGCATCGCCTATCACCCTGTCAAACGTCGAATAAAACGTATCTCTTTTATAGAGTAGAGTTTTTGTTTTGCCGATTGGGGTTAGTAGTTCACTCTCAAACGGGGCGTACTCGTTCTTGACAAGCTCTTCCATTTTTTTATCGGCCGGTATTATGTTTGAAGCTATCGGAATTAGCTTATAGCTATAATCCACTAGCTTTCCGTTTTTCACGTCAAGGTCAAGTCTACTGATATACTTGCCGTGGCTTCCAGAGATTATTATTAGGGTATTGCCTACCTTCATCGGTTGCGGAGCCGGATCGTGCGTATGGCCTGAGAGTATAATGTCGATACCTTTTACCCTTTTTGCAACCTCTTGGTCTACATTAAATCCGTCATGCGAGAGCAGAACCACAAGATCGCACTTGCTTCTTAGTTCATTCACGTATTTTTGCATATCCTCAAGGCGCAATCCATAGCTCCAGCCGTCCACATTTACGGGATTTGCCGTTTTCGTATAAGGAAACGACTGCCCCAAAAAGCCGATTTTTACACCGTTTATATTTCTTATCGAGTACGGCTTGTAAATCAGCTCATTCCACTCTTCATCGGAGATGTTTTGACTAATAAATTCAGCGTTTAGCATCCCTTTATTATCTTTGTCTCCGGTAAGTTTTAAGACCTGCTCTTTGCCGTAGGTAAACTCCCAGTGCCCTACCATCATGTCAACGCCAAGCATATTTTGGGCTTTTACTATCGCCTCCCCTTTTGTTTTGAGACCTATAGCCGTACCCTGCCAAGTATCGCCGGAATCCAAAAAGACAACCTTGTCTTCGCCCCTCTCCTTGCGGATGGTATCGACTACGGTTTTGATATGCGCCGCACCGCCCATTTTGCCGAATTTGCTAGCAAGAGCCGAGAAATCTATATATGTATCAAAGTAGCTATCCACAGACCCTTTTTTTAGCCCGTAATACTTCATAAAAGCGTTACCCGACAAAAATCCCGGAAGACCCACGAGCGATTTTGCCGATACTAGAGTTGACGGCTCCCTCCAATAAAGCGGTTTTAGATGGGCATGCCAGTCGCACATGTGCAGAAGCGTCACATTGCCTTTCGGCTTAAAGCCGTCATACATGAGGTTTTGCATAGAGAGTTTATCTATTGCAGAGGCCTCCAAAAAGTTTGGTGTTGCCGCCGATACACCAAGTGCCGCCGCTAGATAAAGAAAATCTCTTCTTGAAATATCCATACTGTCCCCCTATCTTTTTAGTCCGGGGATTGCAACCGTTTGAGCGTTTGCCATAGCCCTAACATACGTCTCCAGCGAAACCATCTCTTTGGAGCCTATAGGGAGCGGTTTTTGGGAGGAGTTTTGCATACACCCCTGAAATCTTTTTTGCAGAGTCGTAAGCTCAGACTTTGTCATCCTATATGCAGGCCACGTAGCTCCGCTCTTAAACTCAGGCGCACCTAGATTCGGGAGGATTTGCATCCTTAGCCTCATACCCAAAACCCCTTGAGAGTGGCACGAATAACAGGACAAACCTCTCTCTCCCCTTTGGGTGTGGTAGATTTTTTTGCCGTATTCGTATGCCTCTTTGGCATTTGGTTCGCTAATGTCTATATTTAACTTTTTGTCGTTTGCAAGGCTAAATGCATAGGCCGACATAAATACCATTTCGTCACTTGTCAGTTTGTATGGCGTAGCCCCTTTTTCAATCATTGCAATCTGAAGAGCCTGATCTAGGGCTATCACTTTTTTTGCTTTTGCAGAGTATTTCGGATAGGTTGCCATCTCGGAGGCCAGAGCCGATTTTTCGACACCCATCAGCTTTGCAAACTCATCCAAACTTCCAAATGTTTTTTTGAATAGCTGACCCCCTTTATCCACATACAAATCCCCTGGATTTTCATCCGATGAATAAAGCTCTTTGTCTTTATCCGACATGGAGAGGTTTTCGGCAAATAACGGAGCACATATCAAAGCGGCGACCGATAAGCCGCAAAAAAACTTTCTCATGATTGCTCCTTTATATATCTTTTGTCCCTTCTTGCGTCTCACCCTTGTTGTCTACGGCGGTGATTTTAAGCACTCCGTTTTTTGTTACTTTGAGGTTAAAGCTCACAAACGGATTAACACTGACACTGGCCGTCATATCCATGGTCGTAACCACTTTGCCGTCAAACTCAACTTTTACGGTCGTAATATGGTGCGCCGGAACGGTTTTGCCGTCTTTGTCTTTTCGTAGCCCTGTCTCCATAGGGTGCTCAAGTATTGCATCAACCTGAATCACGTCTCCTATGTTGTAAGTTTTCGGTTTTGTTTTTATCATTACGCTTCTTGCCATCTTTAAATCCTTTACATATTTTATTTACACGCTAAACAAGCAAAGCTCGTTTAGCAACAGGGACACAAGCGTCCGTTGTATCCCCCTAAAGCTAGCCGCATTAGCGGCAGAGTTCTTGTCAAATGAGAAACTTTATGACAGTTATCAACCGCAACCGCCGATAGTTACTTTCACGTTTTTGGTGTCTTTTAAAAATGAACCGTCGGATAGTTCGGCTACGACAAATACGTCTTGGCTTTTTGCCAGTTTTGTCCTCGTTGAAAAATACGCTTTGCCGTTTGCCGGTGTCAGGTTTACGGTGATTATTTTTGGTGTTGGATTTCCGGCTGCATATAGATGTATCGCTTTTACGTAATTACCCTCTTCCATCGGATGATTTACCTCTACTTTCAAAGGAACTACCTGTCCGTTTTCAGCTATTGCCGGAGCCACCAGAGAAGCTACTCCTGTTTTTGCACCCTTAGAACCTACTATTTTTGATATCTGCTCCTCTGCTCCTAGTTCGGCGGCAAGTGTTTTTAGGGGGCTGACCGCTATCAAAGCCAAAGAGGCCATTACGCTCATATTTTTTAGAAATTCTCTTCTTTGCATCTCTTTTTTTCCTTATGTATTATTTTTTATCGGCAAATAAATACGACACAAGATCGCATATCTCATTTTCGCCCATCAGCTTCGTAGTCAGGTTGACGGTCATTGCGGTATCCTTGTTGTCCACCCTAGGGTCGGCTATTTTTTGAAATACCCATTCAGGTTTTCTAGCCCCGGTTTTTACATACACCTCATGGTACTTTGATAAATCGGGACCGATATTTCCGTAACCGTTTGCTTTTTCTATCTGGTGACATGCCACACAGTTTCCGAAATTTTTTGATTTCGGATAACTCATGCCGTATTTTGAGGATACGTTTGATTCGTTATTCAGCTCGTTAAAAAAGAGTCTTCCCCGCTCAACGGAGGCTTTGTCTGTTTTTACGCAATTTGCAGGCATTTGATATGTTTTGGCCTCTCCGAGAAGATCGCTATTTAGCGTCTTAAGCCCATCAGGCGATTCGACGGCTGCTATGGAGGACGGCGTATCCGGCGTTGATGCCGCACACCCCGCCAGTATCACGGCCGATACGACCGATAGCGTCAATACTCCGGTTTTGACGGCTTTTTTCATTGGCGCTCCTTATTTCAAAGTTATACAAGGAAAGGTTGCTTGTATTGAAAAAAATTATAGGCAACTATGTGTAAAAAGTGCGTAAATTTTTGAAGATTTTTTATAAAAGATTCCGATAGGCAAAAAGCCGCTAGCGGCGAGGGCAGTCTGCCGAAGACCTAATCTTGGGCTTAGCTCAAGATTTGAGCATAAATCAAAATATAAGGCGGCGTGAGCGCTCGCTTTGAAGACCTAATCTTGGGCTTAGCTCAAGATTTGAGAACCACCAAAATACGCTAAAACCGGCAAAGCCGGTTTTGCTACGCTAGGCGCTGTGCCACTGAAGCTAGCTCCTGCGGAGCAGATTTATCAGGAATGACAATAAGAGCCGCTAGCGGCGAGGGCAGTCTGCCGAAGACCTCATTTTGGGCTTAGCTCAAAATGAGATAATTTAAGTATATACAAAAATTCGCTCCCCTCCCCTATTTTTGAGACGATACTAACCTCTATCCCCTCCTCTTTGCATATATTTCTAACGATATTAAGCCCCAGACCGAAGCCCCCTTTTGAAAGCTCCTCTCTGTAGTATCTCTCGAATATCATATCGGGGTTTTCTATCCCTATCCCGAAATCCCTAAACGACAAAATAGCTTTCTTATCATCTTTTTTGTAAACGGAGAGGATAATTTTTGAGTTTTCGTTGCTATATTTGATTGCATTTGAGATGTTGTTGTCTATAAGCCTAAAAAGCCTTGTCCTATCACACAACACCGCAATATCTTCATCTGTGAGGTTTTGCTCAATTTCGATACCTTTCATACTAGCTATTTCAACAAAATAATCACCCCTCTCACGCATTGCCGAACAAAGATTTATCGGCTCTTTGGAGAATATTTTTCTCTCCTCTTTTATCAGGTATTCCATATCGTTATAGAGGTTTGAGAGGCTTTTTGCAGCCGCTTTTATACGGGAGAGGTATTTGTCTTCGCCGTTTTTCATCGTGGATAGTTCAACGTTTGTCGTAATAATAGAGAGGGGGGTGTTGATCTCATGGATTGAGTCTTTTATGAACCTGTCCAGATTTTCATTTACCCTCTGGAGCGGTTTTTCAAACATCCTAATCAGGTACAAATAGACAAAAAACAACAAACTAAGAGAGAGAAGCAAAAACAACAAAGCCCTGACATATATCTCGCCTGTAGAAAACTCTTTTGATACGACTAGATAATCGGCGCCGAAATACCTACCCTTAGCAAGCTCGTATACATAGTACCGTTTACCCATAAATGTATGGTAACCCTGTGAGAGTTTTGGGGTAAACTCCAAATTTGAAAAAACCGTCTTTTGTCCGGCAAATAGTCCGGCTTTGTATGTCTTGTATCTTGGAAAATAAAACTTCTCCCCGCTTTTCGGGTCAAAACCGTCCATTTCGTCTATTATCCGCTTTGTCTGAAGGTATAGCTCCCCTTCGGTCCTAATCTCCTCAACCTCTTTTGCCAGAGATATATAAAAGTAGATAAAAGCACAAAAAACGACGGCGGAAGCGACTGAAAACAAAAAAGCAAATTTAAAGGCATAACCTTTTGAGTGTTTTGTCAAACAAAAATCCTCAACTCTGACCCTGTTTTTTTCTAAAAAATCTAAAAAGCAGTCTGGCCGGATCTATCGACTTTGGGATTTTTGTTTTTGAGATAATATTCTCGGATAGTAGCTTTGCGGTGTATGGAGCCAATATAAACGCTCTACTACCGTGTCCGGTGTGTATGTATAGATTTTCATAGTTTATCGGTTCTTTGCCGGAGAGTCTAGCTCCGTGAACCAAAGAGGGAAACATCTCAATGGTAGATTTTGAGTCATATATAAAACCCGCTATCGGAAAATGGTCGATAGAGGCTGAACGCATCCCCCCTACCTCCTCAAACACCTCATAATCCCCTATATCTATCGCCTCTTTTGCATCTTCAACAAGTGTCAGGGAATCGGCTCTGTTTATCGGTATAGCCGTTTCGCTTCTAATGTGGGTTGCCCCGATTGCCAGTCCGCCATCCACCTGAGCAATATGGACTTTTGATGATATATTGTGTTGCAAAATAGCCGCTGTTTTTATTTTGCATTTTTGACCCCAAAGCTTTGTTATCTGGGTGGTTAGATATTTTTCGTTTATGACCGGCTCCTTCGCCCCCTGCGCCAATACGATATTTTTCCCTTTTACGCCGGACACACCCCAGACACCGCCGTCAAACAATAATTCAGATACGGAGTAGTTGTACCTGTCTACGCCTGCTAGCATGGAGTCGATGAGGGCTTTTGGATTTATGATTCCGCTATCGTGAACCAAAAAAGCCCCCAGCGGATATGTATCCAAAAACGTGTATTTTGAGGGGATAAACTCACCCAGAGCCTCGTATTCCTCTTTTGTCTTCTCATTTTTGGGATAGATTAGACAGCCGGACTTATTAAAAAGCTCCGGAAAATTTTTCGCATAAAAATCTACGGAAAATCTAAAAGCATCATCGGCAAAAGACTTAAAAGCGGAGGGTTTCCCCATCACCGGATTGATAAAAGCACCTGCGGCCAAAGAGGCCTGTAAGCTAAAAGATGTCTCATCGATAACGGCAACCGACAACCCGGCTTTTTTTAGGAAAAAAGCCACGGAAGCTCCGGCTATCCCGCCACCGACTATAACGACATCGTACATTTGAGCCGTCTTCTGAAGAGCTCATTTTCGAGGAAACATCGGACTTGAGAGTTAATCAAATTGTTATCTCTTTGATGTCGGCAACGCTCAAAAACTCTTTGTATATTCTGGCAACTAGATGTTTCCTGTTTGTCCTGATTTTCTCATCGTCGGCATTAACCATGCAGTTCTCAAAAAATGCGTCAAGTTGCGGTTTTAGCGCAAAAAGGGCGCTTATCACCTCGTAGTAAGAGGCATTTACATAGTCGTTATGGATATATGCCGCCCACAGTATAGTCTCAAAATCGTTTTCAAACAACTCGGTATTGATAGCCAAATCAGAGTTTAGATCGACATCTTTTGAGATATTCGCAACCCTTTTGAATGTCGAAAACTGCTCTTTAAACTCCGATTTTTTGACAAATGAGCTTAAAGACTCTATCTTTTCGGCGATAGAGACTATATCTTTGTCACCTGAGGCCAAAACAGCCGTTATGACGCTTGGATTGATGTCCGAGAAAAGCTGATACAATCTGTCAAATACAAAATCCTCCAACTTTGTCATATCAAAACCCTTATACATATGGGCAAGCGCCGACAGGCTCTTTGAGAGGTCTATTTTGAGCGCAAAGTGGATCAGGTTTTTGATTACGCCTATTGCGGCACGTCTAAGTGCATACGGGTCTTTTGAGCCGGACGGTATCATCCCCAAAGAGAAGAGTCCCATCAACGAATCAAGTCTAACGGCAGTCGCAAGAACAGCACCGACAACCGATTTCGGTAACTCGCCATCCTCACCTTTTGGCATATACTGCTCTTTTATAGCCTCCGCTACGGCCTCATCTCTTTTTTCGGCCAAAGCGTAGTATCTCCCCATGACACCCTGAAGCTCCGGAAACTCATATACAACCTCGGTCAGTAGGTCGGCTTTTGCTATTTTGGCCGCCTCTAACGCTTTTTGCTTTTCATCGTTTGAAAGCGCCAGTGCCCCACATAGATACTCTACTATTTGCGTCTCTCTTGCGGTTTTATCCAAAAGCGTCCCAAGCCCCTCTACAAATACGATATTAGCAAGGCCGTCTGCCGATAGCCCTTTTTTTAGGTCGTTATCGTAAAAAAAGAGCGCATCGGAGAGTCTGGCTTTCAAAACCCTCTCGTTTCCGGCAATAACTTTTGAGAAATCCTCGATAAAGGCATTTGAGACGACGATAAACGCATTTGATAGTTTACCGCCGACAAAAACCGGAAAATACCTCTGATTCTCTTTCATTGAGGTGATAATAACCTCCGGCGGAACCCTCAAAAACTCTTTGTCAAACGAACCCAAAAGTGCCGTCGGATATTCGGTAATTGCTACGACCTCGGACAACAAATCTTCGTCTATCTCAACCTCGATACCCTCTTTTTCCTCTATCCGTCTGATATCTTCAAGTACTTTGTCCCGTCTGGCTTTTTGCGAGAGCATCACCCCGGCCTCGGATAGCTTCTCAAAGTACTCTTTTGGAGCCGTCACCCTCAATGGCTCAAAACTATCCTGTCTATGTCCATACGTATAACCGCCGGATTTAACCCCGAAAACCTCTATCTCAAGCTCCGTGCTACCGTATAGGGCGAGACATGAGCGTATAGGTCTTATAAAGCTCTCGGCCAGACTACCCCATCTCATCGACTTTCCAAAGTGAAGGGCATTTAGCCACTCGTTTACTATTTCATTGATGAGTTCTTTGATGTTTTTGCCGATTACCGTTTTTTTGGCATATAGACACTCTTTGCCGTCTTTTTCGGCTCTTAAAACCTCGTCCGGCAAAAGTGAGTTTTTTGATAAAAAGCTCTCGTATGCTTTTGTCTGCACACCGTCTTTTAGGGCTACGGCAACCGGAGGCCCCCATAGCTCCAACTCTTCATCATTAGCTTTTTCGCAAAAATTTTTACTATAAAGGGTAATCCGTCTGGGTGTATAAAAAAGCTCAAAATCTGCCTGAAACCCGTTTTTTGAGAGGATCTCCAGCCATTTCGGAAGTATATTTCCTACCTCTTTTAAAAAAGGGATAGCCGGAAGCTCCTCTGTTCTGATTTCTAATAAAAATTCATTTTTTGTCATTCCAATATTGCCTTTGAGGGGGACGTTTTTTGCGATTTTACCGAAGTGTTAGTAAAAACCAAAATTACGTCTCAAACCTTTTTAGCTTTTGTCCAAGTGCTTCACTCATAGAGTTCAAATGCTCTATGGAGGCGGCTATCTCCTCTACGCTTCTGGCGTTTATATGTGCCGCATCGTTGATTTTTGATAGTTTTGCCGTGATATCACCGACTTTATCGGCATTATGCACACTCAGGGATGCTATCTCGGAGATGATATCGGCGGTTTTACCCATTACCGCAACACTTTTTTGTATCTCCTCTTCAATCATCATTGAACTGTTTTCAAGCCCCGTAATACTTTGTGCATTTTTACCCATCTGGTCTGCCGCATCATTGATTGATTGGACTATCGTATTTATCGTAACGTTTGTCTCGGTTAGACTCTTCTGGGTTCTCTCAGCCAGTTTTCGCACCTCGTCTGCCACAACGGCAAATCCTCTGCCGTGCTCACCGGCTCTTGCCGCTTCAATTGCAGCGTTAAGTGCTAGCAAATTTGTCTGATCGGCGATATCTCCTATAACCGACAACACCCCTTTTACCCGCTCCGCCTCTTCGCTTAGAGACTGTAGTCTTGAGGCAAACTCACTCTCCACCGCTACGCTCTCTCTGACGGAGCCTACCATTTTTGCCAACTCCGATTTTGAAGACAACAAAATATCGTTTGCCGCTTTTACGTTTTGTTTTCCTATCTCACCTTTTTCAACACCCGCTTCGATCCCCTTGATTGCGTTTTTAGCCTCTTCAAATATCGTATCTATAGTTTTCACATCCTCTTCAACCCTTTTACCTATATCTGCCGACGCTTCGGCCAAATGGGTTGAGACGGATACATTTTCGGATATATTTTGTTTTGCGTAAGACAGATTCGACCTAAACGACTCCAATAAAACGTTTACTGCTGCTACGACCGCATTGAGCTCATTTTTTGAAAATTCCGGTATTTTAACCCTCAGATCACCCTCCCCTTTTTGCATCGAATCGGCAAGCGACTTGATAGGCGATACGACAGAGGTTATAGATGTCGATACGGCTCTGATAATCCCCCACGACAACAGCATCAAAACAGCCAGAACGGGGAGTATAAATGCAAGATTTTTAATGACGGTTCCCATAAATGCATCATCCAAATCATCTATATAGATGCCGCTTCCGATCACAAAACCCCACTCTTTGAACTCTTTGACATATGAGAGCTTAGGAAATCTCTCGTCGGTAAGGCCGCCACCCTCTTTCGGTTTTGGCCATAGGTATGTTACATAGCCGCTCCCGCTTTTTTTACACACCTCCACGAATGCCTGAAATAGATTTTTATCCCCTCCGGTGCTCTCCATATCTGCATAGTCACCGTTTTGCATACCTGTTGCACAGTTATACTTTTTATCATCGAGTGTTTTGCCGTCAAGTTTTGGATTTGTAGCATGCATAACCATTTTTGGATAAGGCAACGTAGAGTCGTTAATCCAAAAATACTCTTTTTGGTTGTATCTGAGTGATTTTATAACCGACAAAGCCGCTTTTTTGGCATCATCCTCATTCATCTTTCCATCATCTACCGTTTTTTTGTAGTAAACCAAGACAGAATAGGCGCTCTCCACCAGATTTTTTGTCTTCTCTTTTTTGTCATCTAACATTTGAGATTTTAAAACTATAAAAGCGGGTATCATCAGACCCACGATAGATAAAGCCAAAAGTAAAAAAATATTGCTTTTGATAGAAAAATTTCTCATAGACTACTACCCTCTACTCCTAAATTTTGATAAATCTTCTAGTATATCTTTTGAGAGTAGCAAAACTATAGCACGGAACGGAATATGCGAACTTTATAATAAGTTTTTATTATTGATTAAACATACAATTTTGTCTTAATTTTTGATTGAATAGTATTTTTTTAATAAATCAAAACTTTCAATATTGTAGCTATATAATTCCCGCTTTTTTTCAAAAGGAGTGGGAATTGTTCGACAATATAAGGCTATATTTGAAATGGATGAGAAATAAAAATCTCCTCCAAAAAGTTGAAGAGGCTTTTGAGGGTTTAGCCGAAACAAGAAAACGGATTTTAATAGAGTGGGCAAACGAAATTTGGAGAGAGGTAGAAAATACCGCCTTTTTGCTTGAACACAAAACAGACTATGCCCAAATCCTAAAAGAGCAGACAAAACTGAGCGAAGATATACTGGAGTATATGCTCATCGATTCGCATAAAATAAAAAAATATACCTCGTCAGATACGAATACGCAAAAAAGATACGAATACGACTATACTAAGCTGTGCGAGGCGTTTGATTATACGGTTGTATCGAAAACACAGATTTTATTCGGGCCGTATATCGATGCCGATACTCTGGGGTTTATGCCAAAATCATCGCAATTTCACGACAAAGTTACCCTCCTTTTTTGCAAATACGTAAAAATCGATTCTGAAGATATGGTACTTTGTGCCAGAGTCCCGAACGACGTGATGGGGGATTTGATCCAAAGAGAAGCGGGTCATATATTTAAAGAGTCCGGCGATAACTATATTTTTATGGTAGATGCCTATTTTGACAAAAACATAAAAAGCGGCACCGCATTGTCCCGCTCAAGATTTGAAGACGATACGTTCAGTTTCGGGGAGAACCTAAAAAGCGGAGTTCACACAGATTACGGAACTATAAGCGTAAAGGAGCACACCGAGTTTGAAATAGTATTTACGGATCCGGCTACAAAAGAGCTTCATCCCGGTGTTGCCAGAACTATCAAAAACGGCTCAAATCTGTTTTGCAAACACCCCGGTTATCCGGACTACAGGGGTATTCCGGTAATCGGCAAAGGGATTACGTTTAGCATGCCGCATTCGCTTGACAGATGGGGGATGATGTGCGAGGGGGACCTAGCCGAGGTGTATGATATGGTGCAATTTAGGGAGACGATAATGTTTAAAATACTCCTTTTTATAGCCGTATTTACCCCCTCTTTGTATTATGCAGCCTCATTTTTGCCTGTAGCCGGATATGGAAAGATAGTATTTACGACTGTTGCATCGATATTTTTTGCCTCCATCTTTATAAAGCGGGAGATTAGCGGATTTTTTGATAAGAGTGCATACCTGAGGGAGTTTTTGAGGGAGCTTGTGGAGGGGGATAGAGATATCACCAACAGGACAAATCTTCAAATATTCAAAAAAGACGAAAACCTAAAAACGGCAATCTGGATAAACAGCGTCGTGGATATCTTCGATAGTATCATCGCCAAAACAAAAAAGTCGATATTCGGCCTTTTAAATCTAAATCAAAAACTAAACTCTAATATCACAAAAGCGGATTCAAAGCTAAAAGAGGTAGAGGAGAGCGTCAGACAAACGGTAAAACTAATCAGCGAACAAAACAGCTTTGTAACCGAATCGGTCAATAAGGCGACAGAGGTTACAAGTGAGATCGGAGGGGCAAAACTAACTATCGTAAACGGGATAGAAGATGTCAAAAACTCAATCTCGGATATAAAAAGCATAGTAGAAGATACAACCGGAAATATCAATATGCTTGACGGAAACATTAGAGACATAACAGCTATGATCGACACGATAAAAGACATTACCGACAAAACAAACCTCCTATCGCTAAACGCCGCAGTAGAGGCAAGCAGAGCCGGAGAGGCCGGAAAAGGGTTTGCTGTAGTAGCCGAAGAGGTACGAAAACTGGCAGAGATGACCGCAAAAGCAACCGTACATATAGAAAAAGTCGTCGGTAGCATAAACCAAAACGTATCGGATACGCTCCAAAGTATAGAAAAAGTCAACGATACGGTGGATAAAAGTATTAAAATCTCAACTGAGTCGGTATCACAAATAAGCGGTATTTTGGAGAATCAAGTAACGATGGTTGACAGGGTAAAAACCGATATTTTTGCAATCGCAAAACGGTCAAAAATCAACAAAGAATACGCCGATACGGTTTTGGATGAACTAAAAGAGATGGACGCTATAAACTCGGAGGTAAAAACCGTATCCCATAGCGTAACTCATCACCTAAACACTCTGAATAAAACGGTATCCTCTTTTAAAACAAGTATGTAGCAAAACGGGCTTTGCCCGTTTTAGCGTATTTTTTAATAACAATAAGCCGCTAGCATACCGCCTTTGACCGCTTCTGCGGTCTCTTTGTCTACCAGCTTTTCAATTATGTATAGCCCAAAACATATAGCCGTTCCGGGACCCCTTGAGGTGATTACGTTTTGACTCTCGACTATAGTTTTTTCAACAAATTTTGAGCTTTTAATAACGTCCGGCACACCCGGGTAGCAGGTATACTCCTCTTTTAGCACCCCTGCCCTGTCAAGCGCTATCGGGGCGGCACATATAGCACCGACCGTTTTTCTCGCCCCATCAAATTCTTTTATTAGTCTCTGTACAGTCTCATTTTCGGCTAACGTCATCGTGCCGCCGTATCCACCCGGTAAAACTATCATATCAAAGTCTGCGGAACAGACATTTTTTATATCTGTATCGGAGACCACCATAATTCCGTTTGCACCTTTTAGTACTTCGCCGTCAACTCCGGCGATTACGACATCTAGGCCACCCCGTCTCATAGTATCGGCAAGAGCTACGGCCTCTATCTCCTCAAACCCGTTTGCCAAGGGGAGCAAAACTCTTTTTCCCATCAAAAACTCCTTGTTTTTTGCTTTTAGGTCATTTGGTGTACAATTTCGTCGGTGCCAAACCTCTGGGTTACGTCCAAGCGACTGTTCGCTTCGGCGTAACCCTTTTTTTATGCCCGTTTTCTACTCGTCCCCTCTCTCTATTTGTGCTCCGAGTGTTATTAGTTTTTTCTCAAGCTCTTCGTATCCCCTGTCAAGGTGGTAAATTCTGTGTATTCTGGTTCTTCCGTTGGCAACTAAAGCCGCTATGACAAGCGCCGATGAAGCCCTCAGGTCGGTAGCCATAACATCTGCTCCGGTAAGCTCCGTAGCCCCCTCTACAGTTGCGGTATTATGTCTTAGGTTTACGACCGCCCCAAGCCTGTTTAGCTCGCTTGCGTGCATAAATCTATTCTCAAACAACCTCTCCTCGATAACACTAACACCGTTTGCCTGTGTAGCCAACGCCATAAACTGCGCCTGCATATCGGTAGGAAACCCCGGAAATTCAGTCGTTATAATCTCTATCGGTTTGATTTTTTTGGCAGGCTTTATCGTCACCTCGTCTAAACCGTAATCAAATGAATATCCCATAGACTGAAGCTTTGATATGACGCTCTCCATGTGGTGCATTACTACTTTTTTTAGCGTTACGGTAGAGTTTGTGATAGCGGCGGCGCATAGATATGTTCCGGCCTCTATCCTGTCCGGTATAACCGATATATCTTTAAAGCTATATAGTTCTCCGTCGCTACCGTCAATTATTATCTCATCGGTTCCGATTCCGGCGATATTTGCCCCTGCAAGCCTGAGCACTTCGCACAGTTGAACAACCTCCGGCTCTTTTGCAGCGTTTACGATTCTGGTAGTCCCTCTGGCAAGAGCCGCCGCCATAACGATATTTTCGGTTCCGGTTACCGTAATTTTGTCAAACACTATAGTAGTTCCGGTAAGTCCTCTAGGGGCTCTAGCCTCTACATAACCGTTTTTTATCTCTATCTCCGCACCCATAGCCTCAAGAGCTTTTAAGTGCAAATCAACAGGCCTTTGTCCGATGGCGCAACCCCCCGGCAAACTAACGTCGCATTTACCGAATCTCGCAAGCAACGGCCCCAAAACAAGAATTGAAGCCCTCATCGTCTTTACGATATCGTATGTCGCTACCGTACCGCTCAGTTTTCCGGCATCAATCTCTAATCTGTTTGCTTCAAAACTAGACTCTGCACCTAGATTATTTAGCAGTTTTAGCATCGTTTTGATGTCTGCCACACGGGGCATATTGTTTATCGTCACCGGAGTTTTTGAGAGTATAGTGGAGGCTATTAGCGGTAATGCCGAGTTTTTGGCTCCCGATACGGTTATTTCACCGTTTAATTTGTTACCGCCGTAAATATCAAGATAATGCATAGTATTCCCTGTATTGTTTGTATTTTTTATATTCTGTTGTGAGCGTTTACACGACTCTATACTTTTGAGGCTTTTATATACGCCGCCTCAACCGCTTTCATAAAAGAGGCTCTAACAGCGTTTGATTCAAGCTCAAACAATCCTGCCGCAGTAGTCCCTTTGGGGCTCATTACGTCCTCTTTTATCTTTGATGCCTTAGAGTTTTCAAGAAGCGCCGTAAACCCGTCAAATAACCCCTCGGTAAGCTCCTCGGCGAGGGCTCTTTTGAGTCCGACCCTGACGGCTCCGTCTACCATTGCCTCCGCAACAACCGCCAAAAATGCAGGGCCGCTTCCGGCCAATGCGGTTGCAATATTTAACTCGTCCTCGGAATCCACCCAAACCCCTCTGCCGATAGAGCTAAAAAGCCTGACTGTATTTACCCTGATCTCTTCGTCTCCGGTAATCGCCGTTACCGATTTTTCGTGTTTTGCGGCGATATTCGGCATTGCTCTGGCATAAAACCCCGCCGAAACCCTGTCCCTTATATCACAAAGAGGGACTTTTGCCATGACGGAGATAAAGCTTTTTGCCTCTCCGACAAACTTCATCCCGTAAAAAGTATTAGGCTTTACAGCCAATATAACGTCTTTTCCGGTTATATCTATCTCGTCATCGGAAACCTTGATATCAAGGCTTGGATAGTATTCTGAGAGCTTTAGCTGTTTATCGTGCGTCCTTACAGATACGGCTACATCGATATCGTTTTTTAACATCCCGTCAAGCAGGGCTTCACCCAGATTTCCGGCTCCAATCAGTAAAACGTTACAAGACTTTTCATCTTTTGTCGGCATAAAAACCCCTTACTACGGCTTTATTTATTGAAAATAGGCTAACATTTAGTATCGAAAGCATACAAAAAAACCGGTTAAGCGGGAGAATGATGAAAAAAAATAAATATTCAAAACTGGCACTTCCATCTTTGGTTCTAGCTGCAGCACTCATATCCGGGTGTTCACACAAGACACAAGAGGAGTTCAATAGACCTGCCGACTACTGGTACAAAAAGATGGTCAAGGAGACCACAAAAGGAGATCTGGAAGAGGCTGACAAGACGTTTACCTCACTCCAAAGCGAACATATCCGCTCCCCACTACTCCCTGAGGCTATGCTGATTATGGCGGAGGCTCACATATCAAACGAGCAATACGTTTTGGCAAACTACTATCTGGATGAATTTATCAAAAGATACGGCGATAAAAAAAGCGTAGAGTTTGCAAAATATCAAAAAGTAAAAGCAAATTTTTTGGCCTTCAAAAAAGCGTTTAGAGATCAACAACTAATACTAGAGACCCTAAAAGACTCCAAAGCGTACATAGCGGAATATCCTAATTCGATATATAGACCTTACGTTGAGACTATAGTCCTCAAGCTAACTCTGGCCGAAAAAGAGATGAATGAATACATAGCCGACCTCTACAAAAGAAAAGGGAAAGACGCCGCATCACAAATGTATAGAAACGATGCAAACTCCTCATGGGTCGAGGGGATGAAATTCGAAGGGGCGCACACCCCTTGGTATCGGTCTTTCTTTGAAGTTACGTTAAGATAGCGGAGCCTGACGAAAAATGCAACTATCAAACTACTCCTCTTTTCCGACAAATCTTCCGATTATTGTCGAAGACGAAATATTTTTATACCCTTTTATGATAGCTCCGCTCTTTTTATCGGACGAAAAAATGATAAAAGCAGCCGGATATGCTATGGAAAACAACTCTCTGGTTCTTGTGTGTCACTCAAAAGCCGGGATGGAGGGTGAATCAAATTTTGACTCCATATACGACGGCGGCGTTATAGGGACTATAATCAGAAAGATAGTCCTGCCGGACGGAAGGGTCAAAATACTCTTTCAAGGGCTAGCCAGAGGGCATATCGTAGAGAGGCTCAGCGATGAACCGATGTTGGCCGTCGTAGACACTATAAAAACCCATCCGTACAACGAACAAAGGGTGGAGGCGATACTTGCCAACCTAAGAGACAACGTAAAAGCGCTCTCCGCTTCGGCAAACTATTTTCCGCCGGATCTACTAAAGACAATATACGAAAACCATGAGCCGAATAGAATAGCGGATTTGATTAGTAGCTCTTTGAAACTAAAAAAAGACGATGCGTATGCCCTGTTTGTGGAAGCAGATGTCGAACAGAGGCTAATGAAGCTGATTGAGCACGTAATCGACGAAACCGAGACGGCAAAACTCCAAAAAGAGATACGCTCAAAAGTCCACGACAGAATGGACAAGGTAAACAAAGAGTATTTCCTAAAAGAGCAGCTAAAACAGATCCGAAAAGAGCTTGGCGAAGATGTTAGTAGACAAGAAGAGTTGGAGGAGTACGGTAAAAAGCTTGAAGCTATTAAACCTTTTATGTACGAAGACGGCTACAAAGAGGCAAAAAAACAACTCGACAAACTGGGGAGAATGCATCCGGACAGCAGTGATGCAAACGTATTGCAGACATATATCGAATACGTCCTTGAGATACCGTTTGGGAAAACATCAAAAGCAAAACTGGACGTTGCAAAGGTAGCCAAAACACTAGATGAAGACCATTTTTCACTTGAAAAACCGAAAAAAAGGATAGTGGAGTTTTTTGCGGTCAAGGAGCTTTTGGAGCTTAGAGGGAAAAGCCAAAAAGAGGGTAAAGGGACGATACTCTGCTTTTTGGGGCCTCCGGGAGTCGGTAAGACAAGCCTTGCAAACTCTATAGCAAAAGCACTCAAAAGAGAACTAGTCAGAGTCGCTCTTGGCGGCTTGGAAGATGTAAATGAGCTAAGGGGGCACAGACGGACATATGTCGGAGCTATGCCTGGGAGACTCATTCAGGGCTTAATCAACGCCAAACAGATGAATCCCGTAATGGTACTTGACGAGATAGATAAAGTGGGCAGAAGTATGAGGGGGGATCCTACGGCGGCACTGCTAGAGATTTTGGATCCGGAACAAAACGACAAATTTAGAGATTACTATCTAAACTTCAATCTCGATTTGTCGAATGCCGTATTCATAGCTACCGCAAACGATGCCTCGTCTATACCGGCTCCGCTCAGAGACAGAATGGAGTTTATCGAGGTGAGCTCCTACACGCCTCAGGAAAAATACGAGATAGCAAAAAAGTATCTATTGCCTCAAGAGCTAAAAAAACACGGCCTAAGAGCAAACGAGGTCTCAATACCTAGTACCGTACTAAAAGAGGTTATAGAAAAATACACCAGAGAGGCCGGAGTCAGAAACCTAAGACGGCAGATTGCAACAATAGCCAGAAAAGCAGCCAAAATAATACTTGAGGAAAAAGTTGACAAGGTATCTATAACCTCAAAAAACCTAAAAGAGTTTTTGGACAAAACGGTCTTTGAATACGAAGAGGTAGAAAAAAATAGCCAAATAGGTGTCGTAAACGGTCTTGCATGGACATCTGTCGGCGGCGACACCCTAAAAATAGAGGCCGTAAAGATAAAAGGGAAAGGTGGTGTAGAGCTAACCGGAAGTCTCGGCGATGTCATGAAAGAGTCAGCCAGAATTGCATATAGTGTAGTTAAAACCCTAATCGACGGCAATAAACTAAAAATCGACAAAAAGATTTTAGACTCCGTATGCGTACCTGACGAAAAAGGAAACAGACCTAGCCTATACGACTCATATCATCTGCATATCCATGTACCGGACGGCGCAACCCCAAAAGACGGTCCATCTGCCGGTATCGCAATGGCTACAGTCATATCTTCAATACTATCCGAGCGAAAGGTAAACTCGGAGGTTGCGATGACCGGAGAGATAACCCTCACAGGCAAAGTAACGGCTATCGGCGGATTAAAAGAAAAATTGATTGCGGCTTACAAGTCCAAAATAAAAATAGCCCTTATCCCGCAGAAAAACTACGATAGAGACCTACCGGATATACCGGATGAGGTAAAAGAGCACCTACAGATAATTCCGGTAAAAACTATCGACGAGGTGTTAAAGCACGCCCTAATGTAACAAACAGATAAGGCCTACCGAGGCCTTATCCCTCATAAAACCCCATTTTTAAACATAAAAATCACATAATAACGTATAAATATAATTTTAGTTTAACATTAACGTCAAAAAGTTAAATAAATATATAACTTCTTCCGAAAAACAAATATTAAGAGTTCGGATATGCTAAAATGACGGCTATATACAATCAACAAGGACATCCAACAAATGAAAGTACTACTAATAAAAGACGTAAAAGCTCTAGGTAAAGCCGGAGAGATAAAAGAGGTAAAAGACGGATACGGCAATAACTTTCTAATCGGTAAAGGGCTCGCAAAACTGGCAACTCCGGCCGTGATGAAACAATGGGAGGCCGGAGAAAGGGCAAAAAAAGATGCAGAAGCAGCAGAGATAGCAAAATTAAACGATGCAAAAGCAAAACTGGAGGGGGTAAAACTCCTTATCAAAACAAAGACCGGTGCTAACGGGGCGCTGTTTGGATCTATCACAAAAGAGGAGATAGCCGAAGAGCTAAAAAAGCAGCACGGAATAGAAATCGACAAAAAAAGCATAGAGCATCACGGTGCCTTAAAAGCCACCGGAGCCTATGATCTTGATCTAAAAATGGGTCACGGTATCCACGCAAAACTACATTTGGTTATCGAGGCTATATAAGTGTTTGAAGCTACCACGATACTAGCCTACCTAAAAGACGGGGAAGCCGTTATAGGTGGAGATGGACAGGTAACGTTCGGCAACTCCGTACTCAAATCGAACGCCGTAAAAATCAGAAAACTATATAACGGCAAAATACTTGCCGGATTTGCCGGAAGCACGGCGGATGCTTTTACCCTCTTTGATATGTTTGAAAATAATCTTCAAAACAAAAAAGGGGATTTGCTAAAATCGGTCATAGATTTTTCAAAAGAGTGGAGAAAAGACAAGGTTCTAAGGCGGCTAGAGGCCATGATGATAGTCCTTGACCGTGAAAAAATCTTTATACTAACCGGGAACGGCGACGTTGTAGAGCCGGAAGACGGGATGCTAGCATCCATCGGGAGCGGCGGCAATTTTGCTATCTCAGCGGCAAAAGCACTCTCTAAGCACTCAAACCTACCTGTCGAAGAGGTGGTCAGAGAGTCTTTGAGTATCGCCGGTGAACTGTGTATCTATACAAACAAAAACATATCTATTTTAAGGCTTGAAGAGCAATGAAATACACGCCAAAAGAGATTGTCGCTATCTTGGATGAATACGTTATCGGACAAAACAATGCCAAAAAAACTATAGCGGTAGCTCTAAGAAACAGAATGAGGCGGCTAAACCTCCCAAAAGAGATGCAAGAGGAGGTAACCCCAAAAAACATACTCCTCATAGGTGCTACGGGGGTTGGAAAAACAGAGATAGCCAGAAGATTAGCAAAAACGTTTAGCCTTCCGTTTGTGAAGGTCGAAGCTAGCAAATATACAGAGGTTGGTTTTGTCGGCAGAGACGTAGAGTCTATGGTACGAGATTTGGCTATGGCCTCGTATGCCCTTGTAAAAAAAGAGCACAAAGAGATGATAGCCGAAAGTATAGATGAGCTTACAATCGAAAAAATAGCAAAAAAACTAATCCCTGAACCCCCGTCAAGTGCAAGCGAAGAGAAAAAAGAGGATTATAAAATCGCCGTTGAAAAGATGAAACAAAAAGTCGCAACAGGGCAAGTGGATGAGCTAAAAATAAAACTGGAGATCCATAAAAAACCGGATGAGGGGCTTGACGGTTCACTCCCGCCGGAGGTTGCAAAAATTCAAGAGTCGTTCTCCAGAATACTGGGCGGTTTAGATAAAAAAGAGGTTAGCAAAGAGGTAACCGTCAAAGAGGCAATGACAATACTCAAAAATGAAGCGGCAGAGGAGCTACTCGACAACGAAGCAATCAAAAATGAGGCCCTAAAAAGAGCTGAGGAGAACGGGATTATTTTTATCGACGAGATAGACAAAATAGCGGTAAACTCCAAAAGCTCTTCCAGACAAGACCCAAGCAAAGAGGGTGTTCAAAGGGATTTACTCCCGATAATAGAAGGGTCAACGGTAACCACAAAACTGGGTCAGTTATCTAGTGAGCATATACTCTTTATCGGCGCAGGAGCGTTTCATCTGGCAAGGCCTAGTGATCTGATACCGGAGCTTCAGGGGAGATTCCCCCTTAGGGTTGAGATGGAGTCTTTGGATGAAAAAGCGCTATACGACATCCTCACGATACCGAAAAACTCAATTCTAAGACAATACGCTGAACTGCTAAGAACCGAAAACGTAGAGATAGTTTTTGACGAAAACTCCATAAAAGCGATGGCAAAATTCGCCGCTTTAGCAAACGAAAAAACAGAAGACATAGGAGCCAGAAGGCTACACACCGTAATAGAGAGGGTCATGGAGGATATAAGCTTTAAGGCAGACGAATTTGCCGGAGAAAAAATCACGATAGATGAAAATCTAGTCTCCTCAAAACTATCCGATCTTATCGAAAACGTAGATCACGCAAGGTACATACTATAATGGGACAAATCCAAACAGAAAACACTAAATGCGGTTTTGTAGCCGTCGTAGGCAAACCAAATGCGGGGAAAAGCACGTTACTCAACTGGCTAATAGGTGAAAAAATAATGCTTGTAAGCCATAAAGCAAATGCAACCAGAAAAAGGCTAAAAGGGATACTGATGCATAACGATGCGCAGATAATCCTAGTCGATACCCCAGGGCTTCAAACAGGCAAAAAACTACTAAACGAGTATATGCTCTCGGAGGCTGTAAAAGCATTGCAAGATGCCGATTTAACACTTTTTATCGCCGATGGTAGAACAGCAGAGAGAGACTATGCAGAGTACATGGAGCTTGCCGGAGATAAACCCCATATACTACTGGTTAATAAAATAGATATGCTGCAAAAAGAGAGATTGGTGCAGACCCTTGACGGTCTAAACTCAGGAAATAAAAAGTTTTTGGAGCTAATCCCGATAAGTGCCACAAAAGAAAAAGGGGGTAAGCAAATACTGGATTCAATCGTAAAGTATCTCCCAGACTCGCCATATCTCTACGACCCTGAGTTTTTGACCGACCAGACCATTCGGGAAATATACAAAGAGATTATCAGAGAGGAGTTGTTTAACGGTCTTAGCGACGAAATACCTTATGAGACAGAAGTTGTCATCAATAAGATACACGAATCGGATACGTTTGACAAAGTGGAAGCCACGATAATTGCAAACAAAGATAGCCAAAAAGCGATGATAATCGGCAAAGGGGGGCAAACCATAAAAAGGATAGGAACCAGAGCCAGAATAGCGCTAGAGAGGTTTTCCCAAAAAAAAATCCATTTGGAGCTATTTGTAAAAACTAGCAAAAATTGGGTTACAAGCAAACAGGAATTGGCGGAATACGGCTATGACTTTGAATCTTAAAAACCATAGTATCGGCAAAAGTAAACCAAAAAAAGGCGGGGTAAATATATACTCCCCCACCACACAAACAAATTATACATACGACGGCAATAAGCTTGTCGTAAATAAATCCGAACTACACCGCCACAAACAGACTATCTCGTTTATCCCGCTACAGGATTTGTTATCTGAAAGCATTGAGATATCCTCGTCTTTGCCTCAAAAAGACGTAGCGGACATGCTTGAGATGAGACTTTTTGAAGAGCTGTCTTTGGAGCCGACACTAGATTACAAAATCTGTTATACATCCGGCAAAGACGGCGGGCAGCCTCATGAAAAAAACAGATACGAAGTATTTGTCGCCTCCTATCCGGCAATAGAGCAGAGATTTGCCCAGATACTCAAAGACGACGACTATATCGATTTTATCTTTCCGGCTCAATCGGTTATAAAAAGCCTTTTTACAGGCAATTTCCTAAGAGACGACGCTACGTACGGTTTCGTCCATATACACGAGGGGAGCGCATTTGTAGCCGTATACATAGACGGTGAATACGCCTACTCAAAACCGTTGAAAACAAGCCTAAAGGGGATGTCCGATAGATTCTCGGAACTACTAAGAGAGCGTGTCGAATACGATAACTTCATAAAAGCTTTGCTTTCTTTGCCTCATAGAAATATAAAAGAGTCAAACAGCGAAGCCTTTAGGGTAGTTATCGAAGAGTTTTTTATAGCCATTTCAAATGTTTTGATGCATGCCAAACGGATAAAATCGATTGAAAAATACGACGCTATTTTTATATCGACCGACAAAGGAAATATAGCAGATATCGGCAACATAGCCCTTGACTATTTCGAGACCCCTATAAAAGATTTTGATTTTAATATCGGAATACGAACCGAAGAGTACGTCGATATGATAACTAGGCTAACGCTTTTTAGCTACATAAACCAAAATCCGTATTTTGATACGCTCAACTTCTCTATTTTTAGACGCCCCCCTCCCCTTTTCAAAAGGGATTCCGGAAAATTTTTGATAGCTTCGGCTGTCGGTTTTGTAGTAGCTTTTGCCATTCCCATCTATAGCCTTGCCGTAGCCGGATACTTCTCATCCAAAAATACGGCTGCCGTAGATGAACTAAAAAAGCTAAATGCCGCCAGAATAGAGGCCGAGAGCAAAATGGCATCGGAGGAGAAAAACAGAAAAAATCTCCTCTTAAATGCAAAAGAGGAGCAAAAAAAATACGAAACCTACAAAGGGCTTTTGGAAAATCTGGCAAAATCAAAAGAGTCTAGCGCAACCGCAACCTCAAAAGTGGTATCTATCTCAAAAAAAGCGGTCGAATCAAACGTCAAGCTAAACAAGCTAGACATCAACAAGACAACCGTATTTATAGAGTGCAAAACGGACGATGTCAGAAAAATCACCTCCTTTGCATCAAAGCTAAAAACGGTTGACGGCTTCAAAGTCGTATCACAAGATATTTCTAAAGATCCAAACGCAAAGATATTTTTGGGACAAATCAACATCGAGGCCGATAGATGATAGCCAAACGGATAAAAGAGACACTAGTTTTACTGGATGATCTATTTCGGGATAGAAAAAAGAGCGAAAAGATTATGCTCCTATCCCTTCCAATGCTTATATTTTTTCTCCTCTCATACATTATAATAAACCCGCTTTGTAAAAAAACGGCCGAAAAAAGCGAACAAAAATACACGGCTTCGCTAAATGAGATAAAACTTATAAAAGCGTTTTTGGCGGATAAAGATTCTAATACTCTGGCCTCAAAAACAGATCAGGCCGAAGCGCAAAAAATCAAAGCCCAGATAGAGGAGATCAAAAACGCCAACGCAAAAATCCAAAACGAGCTTAACGAATACGGATATATAAGACTTGGAGAGGATAACGGGCTATCGTTTACCGATTTCGTGACGAATGCGGCAAACGATAGACGGATCGCTTTGGCACAGATGAAAACCAATATATACGATATCAATAAGTCGATGTTTACAAAAGAGTTAGACATGAATCTAAGCTGTAGCGGAAGCTTCAGAAGCTTTGTCGGCTTTTTGTCCGATATAGAGTCGGCAAAGACATTTACAAGGATAGATTCGGTCTCTTTTGCGGCGGATAGGGAGCTGAATGCAACTCTAAACATAAAGGCGGATGGAATATGAGGTTTTTTGTAACTCTATCAACCGTTTTCTGTGTTTTAAATGCCTCCGTGGTTCCAAAAATATCCGATATACTGGCTCCAAAATCGGTTATCGAAGAGAGAGATATCTCAAAACTGGAAGATCCTTTTTTTGGGCAAAAAGCTACCTCAAAACCGAAAAAAAGTTTTTTTTTAGAGCCGCAAAAACCGTCTTTGAGGCTTGAAGCGATATTTGAGAAATCGGCAATGATAAACGGCAAATGGGTCAAAGAGGGCGAGAGCATAGAGGGCTACAGACTCATCGGAACCGACAAAAATAAGGCAACCCTAAACGGCTACGGTGAACAAATAATATTAAATTTATTTTTTATAAAGGGAGATAATGAAGCTAGATAAAATCCTACTGACGCTTTGCGTGGCGGCCGGACTTGGCTACGCAAAATCGGAGTGCGACGATAAAGTTTTTAGCTCCCTCTCGGCCTCAAAAGGGACAACGGTTGCCAGCATGATAGACCAGCTAAGCGCCAAATGCTCTTTTAGCGTCGTAATCAAAGACGATGGTAACGGCAAAGATGACGGCAATAGAAATATCACGGAAGAGATGTTGCAAAAGCGACTTAATACCGTAAATCTCAAAGATTTTACATTAAAAGAGATACTTGATTTTCTACTCACCGAAAACAAGTTGAATTATGAATATAAAAACGGTATTTTGAAGATAGGGTACTATGTCACCAAAACATTTAAAGTTGATTATATAGGCACTGTGCGCTCCGTAAAAGGCACTGGTTCTCTGCAAATAGGAGACAATCAATCCCAATCTGCCTCAGCAACAATAAGTGGTTTTAGTGGTAACGGTCAAACTTCCGTAAATATAAACACTAAAGATGAATTTGATTTTTGGAAACAAATTCGGGAAGATTTGATAGCAATAATAAACCCGCACGATATATCTTATCAATACGAAAACAACAGAGAAAGAAATAAAGAAACAACAACAAACAAAGATACACTCAACGAAGAACAGACAACAAAAGAAACTGCTAGCATAAAGAGGAACGACCTGATAATAAACCCACAAGCAGGGTTAGTAACCGTTACAAAGGATGCCCAAACGGTGAGAAAGGTGGAAGAGTACCTCTCAACAGTAATGGATAGAATTCATAAACAAGTCCTGATAGATGTTCAACTGTTAAGTGTATCTTTGTCTAGTTCAAAAACCACAGGGATAGACTGGTCTCAAATATACAATCTCCAAAATATCAATGTCAATTTCGGCAGCGGAGCGATGAGAGGGGTAGATACATGGACGGCCAATGAAGGTGTGTCAGCCAAAGTACCATCTATTACCCCGCTAACCGGCGGAAGAAGTTGGGACTATATCAGGTTTGATAAAAATATAGAGATTAACGATTTGATCAAGTTTCTAAAAACTCAAGGAAACGTAAAGACAATCTCAAATCCGAAACTACTAACACTAAATAACCAACCTGCGATCATAAACTCAGGCGATAAACTTTTTTATAGCAAGCAAGGAACCGTGGTTTCTGGAGGAAATAATACCACTACATTTTCAAACACCATCATAGATTCGGTATTCGCAGGAATATCATTGGATATTACACCTGAAATTTTTGATGAAGACTATATTCTTCTTAAAATTAATCCTTCTGTTACCAATTGCCTAAGCTCATCCCAATGCCAACCATCCATATCAAAAATTCCTGAGATAAAAAACCAACCACCAGATTTGTCTTTGAAGCAAATATTCTCCGTAGTGAAGGCAAAAGATGGTGATAAAATTATCCTCGGCGGCCTGATTAGAAATACAAACGACAATAGCGAAACAAAGTTGCCGCTATTAGGTGATATACCTATACTGGGTGGACTATTTGGGCAGGAGAAAAAGCAGGAGAGCGTTGATGAGCTCGTAATAATCATAACTCCGCATATCGTCAAAAAACAAAAAAGTGTCTCCCTGAAAGATCTGGGATACGCAAACGTGTCAAAAGAGTAATATGGGTAGTCTT
>CALJKN010000084.1 GCA_937973585.1 uncultured Helicobacteraceae bacterium | reverse complement strand
CTATCGGCTTGTCATATAGCTTGTATACCTTGCTGATATTTTGGACTTTTATGGCGGTGTTAGGCATTGATGCATCCAAAATAGTTACAAAATTTTTGATGATAATTTCTATATGACTTGTTTGTTAGTGTCCCATATTTTTTTAAAACTACATCTTTTGATACCACAAAAGTTTTTCGTATCATAAGCTTCGAGCCAACCGGCAGGCTACCTCTGTCAAAATCAATTGGTTCAATAATAAATTCATCTTCTTGTAAATTCTGAATTTTACCGCTGATAGGAATAGCTATAAAATCATTATGGGGTAAATTATCTTTGAATACCAAAACAGGTCTATCCTTCGACTGTTGCATATCGCTAAAATAAAATGAACAAAGCACTACATCTGCTTGTTTTATTTCCATATATCATCCTCTTGGACATCCTTCCAATCTTCGATTAGATTTGCAGAATGATTGCTAAATGCAGTAATATCTAAACTGTTTTTTATAATACCGTTATGCGAAGCTGTTGTGTCTTCAATGATCTTCAACTCTTTTGTATTTAAATTTTGCAAAAAAAACATAATATGATTATAAATACTGTCTTGAACTTGTAGTTTTATCACATGCATCTTATCACTCCTTTGGTAAGGTTGTATATCTTAACATATTTTCATATGGACTATTTTGCATATATTTATTGGACATATATAGCCTCTCCTTTTGATAGCGCCTCATCGTAGAATTGATCTTTTATCTGCTCTATCCTATACCGCATTCTACTGCTGCTATCCACAGACATTATCAAATTTATTCGAAACTTCTTTAATCTTTTGTATTGCTATAAAAATATCAAAAATAAATAACTCGATATCTCTATCAACTTTATTTATATCAAACATAGATAAAATCTTTTTGTATTCTATTTTTTATAAATGTTTTCATAGATCTAAAAGTTCCTATATCCACAGGTTTTTGCAAAGCATCTCTCAAGAACTCTTTTGCCTGCAGCAACGCAAAGGCATCTTTTAAGTCTAGTTTCAAAACCGCAATATCCACATCGCTTGTTTCATTATCGGTACCCTTTGCAATACTTCCAAATACGGCAAACTCTTCTATACCGTATTTTTCATTGAGTATCGGCTTAAGTTCTTTTAATTTATCGATGATAGCTTTATTCATCCCCCCACAAAGCCTCTAATTTTCTCGACCATATACCCTATCGCCTCATCACCCATCCCAGGATATACACCGACCCAAAAACTATCGTTCATTATTTTGTCCGTACAAGGCAAATCACCAACAACCCTGTAGTCTTTTCCGGCTTCCAGCGAATCAAACATCGGGTGTCTTAGCATATTACCGGCAAACAAGTTTCTGGTCTGTATATTTGCCCCCTCCAGATACTCAACAAGGTCATTTCTGCCAAACTTTACACCGTCTTTTAGTGTAATCAAAAATCCAAACCAGCTAGGGTCTGAATTTGGGGTCGCCTTTGGCAATACAAAATACTCTTCAAGCGATGAAAGCCCGTCATATAGCTTTTTGAAGTTCTCTTTTCTTTTTTCTACAAAAGAGGGAAACTTCTCTAGCTGTGCGCACCCCACCGCAGCCTGCATATCGGAGACTTTTAGGTTAAATCCGAAATGGCTATAGACGTATTTGTGATCATAGCCCACAGGTAAAGAGCCGAATTGTTGTGAAAATCTGGCCTTGCAGGTATTATCCACGCCGCTTTCACACCAGCAATCCCTCCCCCAGTCTCTCATGGAGAGCATAATCTTTTTGAGTAGCGGATTGTCTGTATATGTAGCCCCGCCCTCTCCCATCGTCATATGGTGCGGTGGATAAAAACTACTGGTGCCTATATCTCCCCAGGTTCCCGTAGGCTTGCCCTCGTAGAGCGAACCCAGCGCATCACAGTTGTCCTCTACAAGCCATAGATTGTGTTTGTCGCAAAACTCTTTTACTGCTCTTAAATCAAAAGGGTTGCCAAGAGTATGGGCTATCATGATGGCTTTTGTTTTAGCACTCAAGGCACGCTCAAGCTCGTTTACGTCTATATTAAAATTGGTAAGCTCCATATCCACAAACACGGGAATCGCTCCGTACTGGACTATCGGCGCTACGGTAGTGGGAAATCCGGCCGCCACAGTGATGACCTCATCGCCTCTCTTTATCTGTCTATCTTTTAGCAGTGGTGACGTTAAAGCATAAAAAGCAAGCAGGTTTGCACTACTGCCGGAGTTCACCAAAAATGTCCATCTAACACCCAGATACTCGGCAAGTTGTTTCTCAAATTTTTTGGAATATTCTCCATAAGTAAGCCAAAAATCAAGACTACTATCAACAAGATTTACCATCTCTCTCTCGTCAAAAACACGTCCGGCATAGTTTACTCTAGATTTTCCCGCCTCAAAAACCGCACTCTGCACGGGTTTATGAATCTCACTATAGTACTCCGCAACCTTTTCTAATATCTCTTTTTTTAGCTGTTCTTTTTTGTTCATATCTATCTGCCTTTCCACATATTTTCTATTGTTTTTAAATACGGGTCTTCCCTGATCGTCTCTATATCTAGTGTTTCCATATTTCC
>CALJKN010000083.1 GCA_937973585.1 uncultured Helicobacteraceae bacterium | reverse complement strand
ACAAAACAAAAAGAGATGGACGCTGTAAGAGATTATTTTGAAAAATTAAAAGCTTCCGCAAAGGTAAAAGTATTTAGATTGCCGTGAGTTTTTGGTGCCCCCTTTTTTCGGGGGTCTTGTCTTTTATGCCAGTAGTGAAGTAGATTTTGTGGCTAGGTAATCAAAGTCGTGAAATTGTGCTGGGTTTGTACCCGCTAGTTTTGCAGTTAGTTTTTCAACGGTATATTCGCTTGCGTTTTCATTGCCTGTTTGTAGGCTTTTTGCTAGTAGCGCCTTTAGGTTCATCGTCATAGTTCTTAGATCTCTAACTGCTTCTTCCACTTTTTCCCCGCTTATTTTTTGTAAAGAGTTTTCGGATAGCTGTATGCCCACAGCAGCCTCATTTATCGCCTTGACATCGCCCAAAAAAGATGCACTCTTTGAAAGAACCTCTTCAAAAGTTTTTTCTCCGGTTTTCTCTACGGCATCGCTAGTGTTTTTTTGTGCTTTATCAGTTTGAGACGCTCTATAAAAAACGTTTTGGATATTTGTATCGCCTATTTTCATATCTCGCACCTTTTTATTTATTTACGAGATATGAAACAAAAAGCGTTCCAATATTTGGCTTGAATTATCTAATTAATTCTCAAATTTCCGGTAAAACCGTAAATTAGGTCTTCAGCAGACGGCTCACGCCGCTAGCTGCTTTTTGATAACCATAAATATTCAAAGGGATTGGCTTAACCTTTGTAGTTTTCCAAATATTTTGTATCGTAGTTGTTTGATTTAAAATCAGGGTTTTTCATCATTTTTTTGTGGAAATCTATAGTTGTTTTGATCCCGCTGACCTCAAATTCACCTAGGGCTCGATGCATTTTTTCTATAGCTTTATCTCTTGTCTCTGCCCATACTATTAGCTTGCCTATGAGCGAGTCGTAGTGAGGCGGAACGATGTAACCCGGATAGCAGTGGCTATCGACTCTTACGTCTTTGCCGCCAGGGACTATCCATTGTTTTATCTTGCCTGGGTTTGGGAGAAACTTCACAGGGTCTTCCGCTGTAATTCTGCATTCAATGGAGTGACCGGAAAGTTTTATACTATCTTGAGACGGGAGCTCTTCGCCCTCTGCCACCTTGATCATCAACTCTATAATATCGACACCGGATACCATTTCGCTCACCGGATGCTCTACTTGAAGCCTCGTGTTCATCTCCATAAAATAGAAGTTTTTTTGCTCATCGGCCAAAAACTCAAATGTTCCGGCATTTTCGTATTTGATATATTTGGTTGCTTGAACGGCTGTAGCGTGAAGTTTTTTTCTTGTCTCTTCATCAAGAAGTATTGCCGGAGACTCCTCTATCAGTTTTTGATGTCTTCTCTGTAGGCTACAATCTCTCTCCCCGAGATGGATAACATTGCCGTATTTGTCGGCTACGATTTGCATCTCTATATGGCGTGGTTTTTTGATGTATTTTTCCATATATATAGAGCCGTCTCCAAATGCCGATTCGGCTTCGCTTGAGGCTGCCAAATATGCATTTTCGATGTAGCTCTCGTCTTCTACAACCCTCATACCTCTACCGCCGCCGCCTGCAGAGGCTTTCATAATAACAGGATAACCTATCTCTTTTGCAACTTTTTTTGCATCTTCGATATTTGTGATAACACCTTCGCTTCCTGGAATAACAGGGATTCCTGCCGCTTTCATTACGTCTTTGGCTTTTGATTTGTCGCTCATAAGGTTCATAACGGCCGTTGACGGCCCTATAAACGTTATTCCGTGTTTTTCGCAAACCTCAACAAAGTGTTCGTTTTCAGAGAGAAATCCGTATCCGGGAAAGATTGCATCCGCATCCGTTACCTCTGCCGCCGCTATAATAGCCGGAATATTTAGGTAGCTTTGGGCGGATTTTTCACCGCCGATACAGACGGCGACATCGGCATATTTTAAATATAGCGCCTCTTTATCGGCTGTCGAGTAGACGGCGATTGCCGTTTTGCCCATCTCTTTTATAGTTCTAATCGCCCTCAGAGCAATCTCGCCCCTATTTGCTATCAGTATTCTATTGATCTCTTTTTTTGCCACCATTACGCCTTTTCAACTCTAAATAACGGCATATCGTACTCTACAGGCTGGCCGTCTTCAACCAAAATTTCTAGGACTCTGCAGTCAAAATCCGCTTCAATCTCGTTCATTATTTTCATAGCTTCAATAATCGCTAGAGGTTGCCCTTTTCTGACTATTTCCCCCGCTTTTGCGTAAGGAGCCGAATCCGGAGAAGGCGCTTTATAGAAAGTCCCAACCATCGGAGATGTGATAATTTCCCCTTTTGCCGTAGGTGCACTAACGGTGTGTGATGTTTCTACCGGAGCAGAGATGTCGACAACCTGTGTAGCCGTAGGAGCTTGAACCAAAGGTTTCGGCGCAGCTACATAGGTAACTTCCGCACCCCCTTTTTCCAAGTCGATAGAGAAATCATCTCTTGATATTTTTAGTTTTGATATCGAGCTTTCATCAAAAAGCTTGATAAGTTCTTTTATATTTTCAAATTCCATAAGCCTTCCTTAGATTAGGTAAGTTTTCGTATAATAGCACAATTTAAGGTAAAAATAAATTTACTCGGAGTATTGGGTGGGACTGAAGCAGGATAGTTGGATAAGAGAAAAAGCTATTAATGAGGGGATGATAGAGCCTTTTGTGGAGGCTCTCAGTACGAAAGGGGTCGTTAGCTACGGACTTAGCTCTTACGGATACGACATCAGGGTCTCAAACGAGTTTAAAATATTTACCAATATAAACGCTACCGTTGTGGATCCGAAGTGTTTTGATAATGCAAACGTTGTAGATTTTGTCGGAGATGTCTGCATAGTTCCGCCAAACTCTTTTGCCCTTGCCAGAACGGTCGAGTATTTTAAAATTCCAAGAAATGTTTTGGCGATTTGTCTGGGTAAAAGCACGTATGCCAGATGTGGAATTATCGTAAACGTAACCCCTTTTGAGCCTGAATTTGAAGGGCATATAACCATAGAAATATCAAATACGACTCCGCTTCCGGCAAAAATATATGCAAACGAGGGGATTGCCCAGGTGCTGTTTTTGGAAGGCGACGAGTCTTGTGAGACTAGCTATAGAGATAGAAACGGGAAATATCACGGGCAGACTGGGATAACGTTACCGAAGGTGGCAGAATAATGTTTAACGGCAAAAGTATTTTAATTACCGGTGGAACCGGAAGTTTCGGCAAAAAATTTATAAAAACGGTGCTTGACAGGTATTCTCCAAAAAAAGTGATAGTCTACTCCAGAGACGAGCTAAAACAATATGAGATGGCGGCAGAGTTTAACGCCCCTGCCATGAGGTACTTTATCGGCGATGTCAGGGATGAGGGGAGGCTCACAAAGGCGATGGACGGAGTGGACTACGTCGTTCACGCCGCCGCCCTAAAACATGTTCCGATAGCCGAATACAATCCGATGGAGTGCATCAAAACAAATATCAACGGAGCCGAAAACGTTATCAATGCGGCTTTGGCGTGCGGTGTCGAAAAAGTTGTAGCCCTCTCAACCGACAAAGCGGCAAACCCGATAAATCTATACGGCGCAACAAAACTAGCCTCCGATAAATTATTTGTAGCGGCAAACAATATAAAAGGCTCCAAAAAAACTACGTTTAGCGTAGTTAGATACGGAAACGTCGTAGGCTCCAGAGGTTCCGTAGTTCCGTTTTTTAAAAAATTAGTTGAGGACGGGGCGGCTGAGATTCCTATTACCGACCCTAGGATGACTAGGTTTTGGATTACGCTTGAACAAGGTGTCGAGTTTGTTATAAAAAGCTTTGAGAGGATGTACGGCGGAGAGATATATGTTCCGAAAATTCCGTCAATGAGAGTTGTCGATATAGCCTTAGCCCTTGCGCCGAATCTCCCTATGAAAGTGATAGGGATTAGACCGGGGGAAAAACTCCATGAGGTGATGTGTCCATCGGATGATAGTCATAGAACCGTAGAGTTTGATGATCATTTTGTGATTATGCCGACTATTAAATTTACAGATTCTGATGTGGATTACCTCTCTAATCCGCTGGGCGAGCACGGTAGGGCTGTTGCTGAGGGATTTGAGTATAGCTCCGATAAAAATGATATTTGGCTTGGGGTTTCGGATATGCTGAAACTGATAGAGAGATGATAGCTTACGGCAGACAATCCATTGATTCCGAGGACATTGTAGCCGTAGCCGATGTTTTAGGGGGCGACTATCTGACTACGGGGCCAAAAGTAGTTGAGTTTGAAAACGCTTTGGCACAAAAATGCGGAGTAAAATATGCCGTTGCTCTATCAAACGGCACAGCGGCTTTGCATATCGGAGCAAAAACAATTATCAAGGCCGGAGATAAAGTCCTCACAACTCCTATTAGCTTTGTGGCCACCGCAAACTCTATCCTCTACCAAAATGCCAAACCTATTTTTGTAGATGTCGATGATAGTGCAAATATAGACCTCAATCTTTGCGAAGATGCCCTCAAAAAAGATAACTCTATCAAAGCTATTTTTGCCGTTGATTTTACCGGAAAGTGCGTCGATCCGGACGGGCTAGGTTTTTTAAAAGAGAGATATGGGGTGAGGATACTGGAGGATGCCGCCCACTCTCTAGGCTCAACCAATCTAGCCAAAGGCTCCGATCTTGCTACGTTGTCGTTTCATCCGGTAAAGCACATAACAACCGGAGAGGGCGGGGCGATACTCACAAATGACGAGGAGATATATAAGCACTCAAAGCTTTTGAGGGGGCACGGAATAACCAGAGATCCGTCCGAATTTGTTTTGGGTGACGAAGCGTTTGGGGGGGATGGCAAGCCGAATCCTTGGTATTACGAGATGCAGACCCTCGGATTTAACTATCGCATCACCGATTTTCAATGTGCCCTTGGTATTTCACAGCTTGCAAAGCTAGACAAGTTTGTCAATAGACGAAAAGAGATTGCGGCGACTTATGACGAAAAATTCAAAAGTAGCGACCTAATCTCCCCGCTTTATCGGTTTGACTTTGACAGTTCTTATCATCTGTATATAGCAATGATAGATTTTGAAAAAGCCGGAGTGGATAGAAAAGAGCTATTCGCAAGGCTAAACGGCAAAAAAATCTACCCACAGGTTCATTATATCCCTATAAATATGCAACCATATTATAAATCTCTGGGGTACGATCCAAACGATACGCCAAAGGCATTAAGATATTACAGGCAGTGCATCTCTCTTCCTATATATCCTGATTTAACCGATGATTTGCAAGAGTATGTTGTTTCTGCTCTGTTTGGGGTTCTAGGGGCTTAAATGCAAAACGGTGTGGTGCAAATCCAAACAAAAATTCACAATATCAGAGGTATTGATGTGATGCTTGACTCTGATATAGCGCAGCTGTATGGGGTGGAGACAAAGCGGATAAACGAGGCGGTCAAAAATAATCCCGATAAATTTCCACTAGATTTGATGTTTGAGCTTAGCGGCGATGAGTGGGAATCTTTAAGGTCGAAAATTTCGACCTTAAACGAAGAGCAAGACTTGAAGTCGAAATTTTCGACTTCAAGTTGGGGAGGCCGCAGAAAGCTTCCGAAAGTATTTACCGAACAAGGCGTATATATGCTGGCAACCGTGCTTAAAAGCCAAAAGGCGACCGAGACTACGCTAGCCATAATGCGCACGTTCGCAAAAATGAGACAATATTTAGCCGACAATGGCGACTTGTATAAGCAAATTTCCGAACTAAAAGCGGAAGTAATCAAAAATCAAGAGTGGACAAAAGAAAAGCTAATTGCAACCGCCGATGCTATAACGATACTCGAAGAGATGATACTGGAGATAAGGGCGGCAAAAGAGGTGGAGAGTATCGGATTTTTGAGGGATAGACAATGAACGTATGTGTTATACCCGCAAGAGGGGGGTCAAAGCGGATACCTAGAAAAAATATAAAAGAGTTTTGCGGCAGGCCGATGATCTCCTATTCGATAACGACCGCCATCAAATCAGGGCTTTTCGGCAAAGTCGTGGTGTCTACCGATGATGAGGAGATAGCGGAGACGGCACAGAGTTTTGGAGCCGAGATCGGTGAATTGAGACCTAAAAATCTATCCGATGACTATGTGTCCACCGATGATGTCATGGCATACGAGGCAAAAAAACTAATGGATAAAGAGCCGGAGCTAGATGTCCTTTGTTGTTTATATGCTACGGCTCCATTTGTCAGGGAGGAGTTTTTGGTCGAGGGGTTGAAGCTTTTTTATCAAAACGATTGGGATTTCGTGTTTGCCGCTACAACTTTCCCGTCCACTATTTTCCGCTCTTTTTGGAAAACCTCTTTGGGCGGTGTAAAAATGTTTTGGCCTGAGTTTTATAACTCCAGAAGTCAGGATCTGCCAGTTGCTTTTCACGATGCGGGGCAGTTTTATTTTGGCAAGCCGTCATCTTTTATCGCAAAAAAACCCTCTTTTACCGAAAAGTCCTCATTTGTAGAGATTCCGAGATATTTGGTTCAAGATATTGATACGCCGGAGGATTGGATACGGGCGGAGGCTATGTATAAGACGCTTTCGGAAGGCGTTTGAAAGCGGTTTTTTATACCGAAGGGGGGGCTGATTACGGGCTAGGGCATGTAGTCAGATGTAGCTCTTTGGCGACGGCCTTGACGGGATTCGGTATTGGGGTTCGTTTTGTCGTAAAGGGCTTCGGCGTGGATGGTTTCTTGCCAACCGACTCATGTATCTACGCTGATTGGGATAAATTTGTAGATTTTGATTGTTGTGATATTGCGATAGTTGACTCATACACGGCAGACCTTGAGATATATCAAAAAATAAAATGTTCCTCCAAAATACTTGTTGCAATAGACGACGAGATGAGGCTTGACTATCCGGCCGACATTATCCTAAACTCGACAGTTGGAGCCGAAAACTGGAGTTATCCTAAAGGTGGAGCATCGTGTCTGCTTGGCTCAAAGTACTTTTTGGCTCGTAGCGGCTTTGGCTTTATAAAACCAAAAAAAATCAAAGATAAAGTAGAAAATATTGTCATAGCATTGGGTGGTAGTGATGTGCTGGGAATTGCCGTTGAACTATCTAAGGCCTTGATAGAAGGGTTGCCTGAGGCAAAAAAAACCCTTATAGTGGGTCCTGGATTTAAAAACAAAGACTCTCTTTTTGTGCTTCAAAGTAATAGCTTTGAATGCCTATACTCTCCGAATGCAAACAGGCTTGGAGAAATTTTTGAAGACTCGGATTTGGCGGTTTGCGCCGGAGGGCAGACACTATATGAGCTTGCCGCTTTTGGGGTTCCCACGGTTGCATTTTGGGTTGTAAAAAATCAGATTCCGGATATTGAAGGTTTTTTTGGTGTCGGTTTTTTGGACGGTTCATGCTTTTATGAGAAACAAAAGGTTTTGGAGGCTTTAGAATCGCTAGCAGCAGATAGACCAAAACGGGAAAAACTATCAAAAATCGGGCAAAATACCGTTAGTGCCGACGGTGCAAAGATTGTTTGCGAACATATACTAAAAACTACGAGGGAGAGAGGATGAGGCTATCCGATATTGACGGACTCAAATTTCCGGATGAGTACGTCATAAAGTTTTTTTTTAAAGAGGGGCTGCACAAAAACAGTGCAAAAGTGCTAGAGCTTGGATGTGCAAATGGAAACAATGCAAGGCTTTTTTTTGAGTTTGGATGGAGTGTCGTCGGGGTGGATTTTGACCAAAAGTCGGTAGATTCGGCAAATATGTTTTTTAAAAACCTAAAAGAGTCTGAGGGCTTCGGAGCCGATTACACGTTTGTATGCTCTGATATGGTTGATTATGTATCTAATTCAAACGATAGTTTTGATGCGATTATCCTCCCAAATAGCCTCTGCTATCTTACAAACGAGCAGATTGATGTTTTTTTGGCATCGATTAGAGATAGGGGTCTATTAAAA
>CALJKN010000082.1 GCA_937973585.1 uncultured Helicobacteraceae bacterium | reverse complement strand
CCCCGACCTGCTGATTACAAATCAGCTGCTCTAGCCAACTGAGCTACACCAGCACCTTTTCTAAATGGTGTCAAGAGAGGGACTCGAACCCTCGACCTCCGGCTTATGAGACCAGCGCTCTAACCAGCTGAGCTACCTTGCCTTTTATCTTAAAAAGAGAGCGGGATTTTAGCAGAAAAAAGCTTTTGTGTCAACCATATAAAGTTACTTATTCGGTTGACACAAAAAAATCAGCCTAATTTTGCCTTTAGGGCTTCGATCTCTTTTAAGATTTGCTCTTTGTCGATTTCTGATATCGACTTAGAATGAATCATATCTTTTAGTTTGTCCATAGAGGTGTGGACGGTATCGGATACTTTTTGGTATATCTCTTTTGCTTTGTCGGCAGTCACCCCTTTTTCTTTTAGGGTCGCCTCCACTTTATCTTCAAGAGCTTCAAACTTCTCGACTATTTTGTCTTTATTTTTCATAACCCCATAAGTCGCAGCAGCACCTACTAAAGCACCCACAAATACACATACAGCCGATCTTTCCATCTTTTTCCCCTTATTTGGATTTTTTAAATAACGAAAATATATTAAAGAGCCCGCTCATATCCGCTATATTCTGGGTAGTCTTACGGACATTAGGCAAAATCTGAGATAGCTCAAAAACCAAAAGGGTAGCTTTTTCATCTAGCGATTTTATGCTTCTTGATACGGATACCAAAAAAACTACCGTTACGATAGTTAAAGCCATTACGCAAAAAGCGATTATGCCTAGAAAAAACGTGTTCATATCCATCCTAGCACCCCCTTTAGACTCATTATACTACTTTTTGCCCATTCTTTTTCTTGTATTTGCATCCAAATATCTTTTTCTGATTCTGATATTTAGCGGAGTTACCTCGACTAGTTCATCGTCTTCTATCCACTCAAGCGCCCTCTCAAGGTTCATCTCTCTAGGCGGAACAAGCTTGATAGCCTCATCTGCACCGGAAGATCTGACGTTTGATTGTTGCTTTTCTTTGATTACGTTAATCTCTAGGTCGTTACTTCTGGAGTGCTCACCTATGATCATCCCCTCGTATACTTTTACCTGAGGCCCTATAAACATAACCCCTCTATCTTGGAGGTTAAATATCGAATATCCGGTGGCTACACCGTTTTCCATGGAGATAAGCGCACCGTTGTTTCTACTCTCGACTTCGCCGCTAAACGGTCTATATTCAAGGAAAGAGTGGTTCATAACACCTTCACCTTTTGTACTTGTCAAAAATAGCGTTCTAAGTCCGATAAGAGCTCTTGCCGGAATCTCAAATTCCATCCTTGTTTGGCCGACACCCATAGGGATCATCGATTTCATCTCTGCTTTTCTCTTGCCTAGTATCTCTATTACGGTACCGCTAAACTCATCCGGCACGTCTACGACTAGATGTTCGAACGGCTCACATTTTACGCCGTTTTCAACCTTGACGATAACCTCTGGTCTTGAGATCCCAAACTCAAACCCCTCTCTTCTCATATTTTCAGCCAAAACGGTGATTTGTAGCTCACCCCTGCCTGAAACTTTGAATCTACCCTCGCCGCCGTCTTCTAGCTTCATAGCGATGTTTGTATTCATCTCAAACTCTAGTCTCTCTCTGAGTTTGTTACCTGTTACGTGTTTGCCCTCAGTTCCGGCAAGAGGCGAATCGTTAACCGAGAATACAACGCTCATAGTAGGCTCTTCGATATGCATAGGGTCAAGAGGCATAATATTGTTAGGATCACATAGGCTATCTCCAACGTCGATAGTCTCAAAACCGGCTATGGCTACGATATCCCCTGCCTCCGCTTGATCAATCTCCATTCTAGCAAGACCCATAAAACCTATAAGCTTCGTAACTCTGCCGTTTACTTTTTCACCGTCTGATTTTACAAGAACTACAGACTGATTTTTTTTGACAACACCGTTAAAGATCCTGCTGATACCGATTTTTCCGACGTAGTTGTCGTAGTCAAGGGTAAACACCTGAAGCTGAAGCGGATTTTCTGCACTTCCTGTCGGTTTTGGTGTGTGCTCCATTATCATCTCAAACATCGGGGTCAAATCGCCGTCCGGATCTTCCAGATGTTTTTTACTCATACCGTTTCTGGCTGCCGCATACACGACAGGGAAATCAAGCTGCTCATCTGACGCATCCATCTGGGCTAGCAAGTCAAATACCTCATCTTGGATTCTCATAGGCTCAGCCGCAGGTTTGTCTATTTTGTTTACTACGAGAAGGATTTTTAGCCCCAAACCTACCGCTTTTTTAACAACAAATTTTGTTTGCGGCATTACACCCTCTTGCGCATCCACAAGAAGAAGTACGGCATCAACCATTTTTAGAACCCTCTCAACCTCGCCGCCAAAGTCGGCGTGTCCCGGGGTGTCGATGATGTTTATCTTTGTCCCTTTGTAGCTGATGGCGGTGTTTTTGGATAGAATCGTGATCCCTCTCTCTTTTTCAAGGGCATTTGAGTCCATTACCCTCTCTTCTACCTGATCCCTCTCTGAAAATGTACCGGCTTGTTTTAGTAGCCCGTCAACTAGCGTTGTTTTGCCGTGGTCGACGTGCGCTATAACTGCTATATTTCGTATGTCTTGCATTAATTGCCTTATATAAAATTTTTTTGGAATTATAGTTAAACCCCGCTTCAATTTTTTATCACACTATGGAACTCTATTTGCTTTTTATCTCAAAATTCGACGCAAGGCCGCAAAAATATGAGTGAACAAGTAGTAGCCAAAACCGCCGTCAAAGGCAAGGATAAAGCCTCAGCTCTATCTGCGCTGATGAAAGCCGGAAAAACGAACGATTCAAACGGTACAGATACAAAAGCGTTTATCAAAAAACTGACAGAGTTGACCCAGACAAAAGGGACGGAGAAAAGCTCAAACATCATCAAGCTAAAAGACGATAAGCAAAAGGATGCAAAAACAGATAAGCCAAAAACGGATGGTCTCGACGAAGAGACTCAGATGTCTATCAAACAACTTTTGTCGCATATCAAGCTAAACGACAAACTTGCGATAGAAAAAAGTGTAAAAGAGCTAAGAGAGATAGCCGAATCAAAAAGCAAAAACGGTGCAAAAGAGATAAAAGACCTCAAAAAGCTCCTTGCTATGGCTCAAAAAGAGGGTGTAGAGGTCACAAAACTTGAGGTCTCTGAGCTTGAAGCCGAAGATGGGAAAAAAGAGGGAGCCCAAAAAATAAAGAAAAAGATGGCCAAAGAGACAAAAGAGGCCAAAGAGGGTGTCGAGACAAAAGAGGTAAAGCCGGAACTTCTCCTCCAAAAAAATCAGGTTGAGAATCAGGACACAAAAAAAGTAACGAATCTGGCAACGCTCCTTCAGGATGTCTCAAAAGATAAAAAGGATTTGACGGCACCTAAACAAAAACACCACGCCGATAAACAAAAAGAGATAGAAAAATCGGGCTTTAAGACGCAAACCGACGATGCGGCACTAACGCAAAAAGAGGAGATAAAATCTGCCAAAGAAGATACGGCTCAAACTGCAAAACAAAAATCGGATAGTGCGAATCTAGCATCCCTGCTCTCAAAAAGCGGATTTGGGGAGCTAAAAGAGGAGAAAGAAAAGGAACTAACCAAAGCTCTTGCCGCAACATCCACAGACACAACGCAGCAAACGGAAAACGACGTAAAGTCAAAAGGGGCGATAGCGAAAGAGGCTCTGAAATATCTATCTGAAGATATAAAAGAGACAATAGATTCATACAAGCCGCCTATGATGAAAGTATCGATGGAGATGAACCCCCAAAATATGGGAGCGGTTGACGTAACATTGATATCAAGAGGGCAGAATCTGATTGTAAACGTCGCATCATCTCAAGACAATATGCAGATGTTTATGCAAAACATTCAGGAGTTTAGGACAAACCTAAATAACCTAGGGTTTACCTCTTTGGAGATGAACTTTAACTTTTCCGGTCAAAGCCAAAATAGCAGTAGCGGCAATAATAGCGACAGACAATGGAGAGAAGATAGTGCCAAACGTTATGAGGCAAACAGCAAGATAGGGGCAATCACAGACAAGATAGAGAGCCTAGACATTATATTACCACACCCTAAATACGCATAAGGAAGCTAAAATGGCATCAGCTGTAACAAATACGACAACTACGGTATCACAAACAACAAACACTACGGCGGTAAACCCAAAAGGGCAACTAGGCTCTCAAGACTTTATGAAGCTTCTACTCGTTGAGCTTCAATACCAAGATCCTACAAGCCCGATGGATACGGATAAGATGCTAACGCAAACAACACAGCTATCTACCCTAGAGGCGCAAAATGCAACCAAAACAGCCATGGAAAACATGACAAAATCATTCCAGACATCCTCAAGCTATGGTCTAGCGGCCTCTATCGGCAAAATGGCGGATACCGGACTATCAGGGCTTAGCGTATCAAAAGGCGTAGGCGGAACATTTGACGTTTATCTACCGGAAGATACGACAACAGCATCTATAGATATAACAGATTCTGTCGGCAATACGATTAAAACACTCTCTCTTGACGGCAAAACAAAAGGCGTTTACAGTATGACATGGGATGCCACAGATGCAAGTGGAGCTAAAGCAGCCGACGGCGTATACAAAGTAGCCATAAGCTACACCGATAAGAGTGGAGCTAGCAAAAAAGGGGTCATGGGAGCATATCCGATAGAGGGTGTACAGTTTAACACGGACGGCGAAGCAAAACTAAAAGTCGGTAGCAACTATGTGGCTGTTAGCTCAATAAAATCAATCTACTAAGAATAAAGGCTATTTACTATGAATACATCGTTTTATACCGCCGTTAGCGGGATAAAAACACAACAATTCGGGATAGATGTCTGGGGTAACAATATCTCAAACATAAATACCGTAGGCTACCGCTCTTATACGCCGGAGTTCGAGACCCTTTTTTCCGGCCTCAAAAATATGGTTGCCACGCAAGGGATGGATGAGCTAGGACTTGGGGCTACGGCGCAAACTACATCAATGAGCACAAAAGACGGGAACTACCAAAACACTGAAAACAATTTCGATTTGGCAATCAGCGGAAAAGGGTGGTTCGGTGTCAAAAAAGCGGGTGATGAAAATATGTACTTCACCAGAGCCGGAGCTTTTACAACTGATGCAAACGGGTATCTGGTAAACCCTAGCGGCGACAAGCTCATGGGAACTTATGCACCCGGTTTTGATGAAAATACAGGTGTCGTCTCTACTGCCGCAATCAAAGGCTCTACGTTACTGACGGATCCTGCATCACAAACAGCCCTCAAATTTACAAAAGACTTGACACATCCGGGTGTTGCCGCAAAAGCAGCCGTAACAAAAACGGCGCCGGAACACTCGATGACAAAAAACGGCTCTTCGGCGGATGTCGGATATGTACTCCCTAGAGCTACGACATCGGTAGTGGAAGTAGTAGACGCTTCGGGTAAAACAGTAAAAACATTCAACAATACTGCAACGCAAACAAGCGGCGACCACACTATAAAATGGGATGGAAAAGCAGATGACGGAACAACCGCCCCGGATGGAGTTTATACCGTAAAAACAACATACGTAGACACTCCGGCAGTCCCTGCAGTTCCAAAAGGGTCGTTAAAACAATATCAGGTTGATTCAAACGGTATGGTTATTGCCGGATTCGACAATGGACAAAGCGTTATAGTCGGACAGATTCCGGTATTTCATTTTCAAAATGAACAGGGGCTTCAAAAAATAGGGGATACGGAGTTTGCTACTACCGACAATAGCGGCGAAGCGATGTTTTATACCGATAAAAACGGGGACGTGATACAGGGTGCAAAAATTTTGGAAAAAACACTAGAGACTAGCAATGTCTCTACAGCCGAAGCCTTGACGCAACTAATCATCACACAAAAAGCATACGATGCAAACGCAAAATGTGTCACAACTTCAGATCAAATGATTCAAAGGGCTTTGGCACTAAAAAATAGATAGTAATTTCGGAATAGTTTTTGCTACATAATATAAAATATCTAACAAAAAGAAGAGGGCTACACAAATGATGAGGTCACTTTGGGCAGGGGTAAGCGGGCTCTCCGCTCACCAAACTGCAATGGACGTAGAAGGTAACAATATCGCCAACGTAAATACTACGGGCTTTAAATATTCCAGAACAAACTTTTCGGATATGTTATCCCAAACGGCCAAAATAGCAACGGCTCCGCAAGATACGCTAGGCGGAAAAAACTCTATGCAGGTAGGTCTAGGTGCAACGGTCGATACCGTAACACATATATTTACCCAAGGCTCCAGACAAAGTACCGGAGTTAACACCGATATAGCTATAGAAGGTGAAGGATTTTTTGTTGTCAGCCCTGACGGCGGTAGCACATACAGATACACGAGAGACGGTGAGTTCAACTTTGATGCCTACGGCAACTTTGTAGACAGCAACGGCTATACGGTACAAGGGTGGATAGCGGACTCAAAATACAAAGTAGACTCCACGGGGCCTGTAAAAAGTATACAGATAGAACCGGGGCTAACTATTCCGGCAAAAACAACAGAAAATATCACGCTAAAGGCAAACCTAGCCAGAGGAAGTACGACAAATACATACTCATCTATCTATAAGCTAGATAGCGATAGCGATACTGCTACAGGTACAGTATATGCCAGTGATCCAACAGGTTATCCTGATGCGGATACGACCGTTACCACTAGATCACAAATCTCGGAAGATGTAGGGGCTTTGTTTAATGCAAGCGGAAAGGCATATAACCTCCAAAACGGTCAGGGTATATGGGTTTCTTTTGAAAATACGGTTATGGACAGTGCTACTACCGCCGGACTTTCGACAGGAGCGGTAGCGACAGGTGTTCCAGGAGCAGCACAAACAGTCAGTATGGTTTTGAACGGCGTTACTATATCAGGATCTATAGGCAACACAACATCTACAAATGCCGATAATGCAACATCATTGGCGGCACTTATCAACCAGTTTACAACACAAACAGGGGTAGCGGCCTCGGCATCTGGAACAGCTATTAAGTTTACAAATACAAACCAAACGGCGGGAGATAGTACAAAAAATCTCAGTCTAACCATCAATGCCGCTGGGGGTGCTGGTTTATTGAACGCCGGTACATATAATCAAGTGACTGCATATAAATACCAATACTCAAGCACAGATGTTGACAGCAGTTCTGCTCCGGCAGGCAGCAATAAAACATTCCACGATACGGAAGACCTCAGAAATGCGCTTCAGCTCCAGGCGCAGGCAACATCGACAGGAGCGCTTGTAACAATAAATTCAGACGGTAAATTCACAATCAAGAATCCTACCGGTACGGCAATGAATATATCAACCACGTCGATAAAAAGCTCAACCGTCGCAGAAAATGCCCTTTTTGCATCTACGTTTAGCGCTTTTGACGGCAATCTAGCGGTCGGTAGCTCGGTATCAAAAGTTACATCGGCAATAACAGCCGCAACGCACGGTTCAAGTATCGACGTATACGACTCACTAGGGTCAAAACACACGGTAACCGTGCAATTTAGAAAATTTAGTGAAAATGAATGGACTTGGACAGCCACAGTTCCGCAACCAGCAGATATAGGTGGGCAGGCTCCAGATGCGTATGTTTTCAGGGGAGGCAAAGTCACATTTAATGCTGACGGTTCACTCTCTAGTGTCAATCCGACAAGCCTAGATGTAGATTGGAATAATGGTGCAACCACTCAACAAATAAAGCTAAATTTCGGCACCTCTAATGCCCTTGACGGCCTAACAAGCTTTGACCAAAAATCGGCAACCGGACTAATCAGCCAAGACGGTTATGCGAGCGGTGAGCAAAACGG
>CALJKN010000081.1 GCA_937973585.1 uncultured Helicobacteraceae bacterium | reverse complement strand
CACATCGACGGGGAGGTTTGGCACCTCGATGTCGGCTCATCGCATCCTGGGGCTGGAGCAGGTCCCAAGGGTATGGCTGTTCGCCATTTAAAGCGGTACGCGAGCTGGGTTCAGAACGTCGTGAGACAGTTCGGTCCCTATCTTCCGTGGGCGTAGGAAAGTTGAAGAGATCTGTCCCTAGTACGAGAGGACCGGGATGGACGTACCACTGGTGTACCGGTTGTTCTGCCAAGGGCATCGCCGGGTAGCTAAGTACGGATGTGATAACCGCTGAAGGCATATAAGCGGGAAGCCGACTCTAAGATGAACTTTCCCTGAAGGTCGCAAGAAGACTACTTGCTTGATAGGCTAGGTGTGTAATTGCAGTAATGCATTTAGCTAACTAGTACTAATAGACCGATCGGCTTACTAACTATTCATCGCCTTATTTAGGGTAATGAACTCTAAAGGTATCTGTTTTTAGGAATTAACAATGCTCTTAACCCGTAACACCGAGAGCAAAGGGCGCCTAGGGATTTAATTTAAATATCTAATTAGTTTAAATATTTAGATTTTACCCCTGTCTAAGCCGTCTTACGACATGGCTTAGCCGCAAAAGGCTACAAACGCTAAGCAGTTAGCGTTTGCTAGACGCCTTTTGCCCCCGGTGATTATTGAGTGGTGGAAATACCCGGCTCCATTTCGAACCCGGCAGTCAAGCACCACATCGGCAATGATACTACCCCTTACTGGGGATGGAAAAGTAGCTCGTTGCCGGGGGTTTCTTCTTTTATTTTAAATCTACTTCTTTTTAAATCTGTTTTTTTAGTTTTATTGTTGTTTGTATAATAATAGCCACAATTAAGTCTTGTGGCTGCAGGATTATTTAAGTATTGGAACTTGTTTTAAAATGGTTGAGCGTTTGATTTAATGAATTAGAGTTTTTACGCAAAAGCCCAGTAACATTGGATATTTCCGCTGCCTCTTTGCCTGTTTCTTGTGATAGCCTATGTATCTCTTGTATCTTTTCAGTTACCTCTGCTATTTTTCCGGCATTAAAAAGTGATGCTGAAATCAATGTATTTATATTACTTGTTAGATTTGTTATTGATTCGACACTTTTTTGAACTGAACTTTCTATCCTCTTTGAGCTAAATGAGAGTTTTTTAATCGACTCTGAGTCTTTATTCATCTCTGCAGAGGCATCGGAAATTGCGTCTACTATCACTATGATAGTCGAATTAATCTCAATGAGGCTTTTTTGAGTCCTTTCTGCTAATTTTCGCACCTCGTCGGCAACAACAGCAAATCCTCTACCGTGTTCGCCTGCGCGTGCCGCTTCTATGGCTGCATTCAATGCTAGAAGATTTGTTTGATCAGCAATATCGTTTATTACTGTTAGCACCGATTTGACCTCTTCCGCTCTAACCGAGAGCTTTGATAGTTTATCTGCCAAAACGCTTTCTGTCTCTGCTTGATTTTTTATATTTTCAATCATTTTTCCTATATCGACAGATACATTTCCTAGTTCTTGCTTTGCTGCTGATATCTCGTTACCTCTGTGCTTTGTCTGCTCAACTAAACTTTCGATCGATTCTTTTATTTTGATGGCGTTCTCTGCCTCTTCGGCGCTGATTTGCATCTGACTTTCTATCGTATGATTGATTTTTTGAGCCGCTTCTTTGAGCTTGTCTGAGATTTGCATATTTTCCTCGCCTGCTCTCTTTCCGTTTTGAACGGCATTTGAGAATTCAACCAAAAGATTCTTCAGGTCTCTTCCCATTTCGCTTATCTCATCTTTTCCAGAGAGATTTAAGTTGCTTGATAACTCCTTATTGGAGTTTATCTGCGAGATGAGTCTCGCAATTTCTATAATCGGTGTTGCAATCGAATATGAACTAAGTGTTAGAATTGCAAGCGCCGATATAACTGTAGTAAAAGCGACCAATAACGTTAGTGTAACGGAGTCTGAAACTTTTTTTGAATCTTCTTGATTGATAGACTCTTTCAGTCTTGAAATCTTTGAATATAACGTTTTGTCAATTTTTCTGGTTTTAGAAAGGATATTCGATAGTTTTTGCCGAAGTGGACTTTCTATCCACTCTTCGGAGGACATAACATCTTTTTTGTCGATAATCAATAGTCTTTCTTTGTTTAATTCGCTCCACATCTCAAGCTCTTTTGCTATTTCGTCGATTTCTAATTTATGCTTAGGTTCTAAAGCCATGAGCGCAGATGAGTGCTCTCTAAATAATTTGAGTGAATCGCTATACTCTTTTAGTTCAAGTGGTGTGACAAAAATCTGATAACCCATAATTGATGCAGATAGTGTTTTTTGGGTATATAGCATTTTATCCATCAATTTTATTTTTTCGAAGCTATTCTCTTTGATTTGTAATAGACCGTAAAATAGGCCGCCTATTATAATAAATCCTAAAGTTACGATGATTTGGACTATTGTCAGTCTGGCTTTGATTGATATTTGGCGAAGCGTTTTCATAATTAGCTCCTCATTGCGAGTATTCGAAAAGTTTAAAATATAATATAACTTTATAAATTAAATTTTACGACATCTGAATATGTTTAACTTCTATAACCTAAAGTGCGATAAAATGAAACAAAAAACGGATTTATTACTATATGACTGTCGGTATATTTGATAGCGGGGTGGGCGGCCTTACGGTTGCCAAAAGTCTCATAGAGGCAAAAATTTTTGAAAACGTAATTTACTACGGCGATACTGCGAGGGTTCCTTATGGGACAAAAGACGAGAACACTATCGTAAGATATTCTCTTGAGGCGGTCGAGTTTTTTAAAAATTTTAATATTGATATTTTAATTGTCGCATGTAATACCGTTAGTTCATATGCGTTACCGGAGATGTCCAAAATAGCCCCTTTTGAGGTTGTTGGTGTTATTGAGCCAGGTGTTATGTCGATAACCAAAAAAAAACCTGATAGAAAATCTTCTGTTTTGGTAATTGGAACAAGGGCAACGGTTAGTAGCGGCGCATACCAAAATATACTTAGCAAGTCCGGCATAGGAAACATTAGGGCTATCGAAACAGGCATGTTTGTCCCTTTGGTGGAGGAAGGAATTACAGAGGGACCCGTGATGGAGGCATTATTGGAGCATTATTTCAAAGGCGAGAGTGAACCTGATTTTATAATTCTAGGATGCACGCATTTTCCGCTCATCTCAAAGGCTATTCAGGATTACTTTCCGTCATCGGTATTGGTTCACTCCGGTGAGGCCATAGTGGAGTATCTGGATCAGAAATACTCCATTTCGGCAGATAAAAAGACCCCCGATGTAAAGCTGTTCGCCTCCTCCAGCCCCGAGAGATTAAAAGAGAGAGCAAAAGAGTGGCTAGAAGGGAGCGAATATAATGGGTAGAGTCTTAGCTTTAAAATACAGACCGAAAAAATTTAGAGACCTAATCGGTCAGGAGTCGGTATCACAGACACTAAGCTCATCGCTATTGGGCGGAAAACTCTCTCACGCCTATCTATTCTCAGGTCTCAGGGGTAGCGGTAAAACATCTACCGCCAGAATATTCGCAAAAGCCTTAGTCTGTGAAAACAGGGTTGCAGACGAGCCTTGTGGAGTCTGCAGCGGGTGTGTTGCTGCCGAGGAGGGTAGGCATATAGATATAATCGAAATGGATGCCGCTAGCAACCGAAAAATAGAGGACGTAAGAGCCTTGATAGAGAGCACAAAGTACAAGCCATCCCAGTCGCTTTATAAGGTATTTATAATCGACGAGGTTCATATGCTCACAAAGGAGGCATTTAATGCTCTTCTAAAAACTCTTGAGGAGCCTCCGGCGTATGTAAAATTTATACTTGCAACAACGGATCCAATGAAATTACCGCCGACAATACTCTCCAGAACCATCCATTTTAGATTCAAAAAAATTGGACAATTAAAGATTGTGGAGCATCTAAAACATATATTGGGACAAGAAAAAATAGAGTACGAAAATGAGGCATTGGAGATAATAGCCAGAAACGGAAATGGTTCGCTTAGGGATACCCTGACATTGTTAGACCAGGCAATCGTATACTCAAGAGAGTTTGTATCTAGATCTAGTGTTGTTGAGCTTTTAGGGGCAGTTAATCCAGATAAAATTGAGGAGCTCTTCAGGTTGATAGCCGCAAAAGAGAGGGCGGCGGTTTTGGGGATTTTAAAAGATTTTGAGGAGTATGAGGCCGAGAATATCTTAAGTGAAATTATAGAGTTTTTAAAGTCAAACCTTCTAAACCCTGCCGTTAAGATTCCGTTTTTTGCCATTGAGCGTTTTTTTAAGATTGCATCAGAGGCAAAAGAGCTCTTGCATATAGGTGCCGACGGGCAATTTGTAATTACGCTTGCAGTCCTTAAGATGTTAGAGGCCCAGGAGATAGAAGATATTGACACCTTGATAGTGAGCTATGAGACAGGCGCCGCGAGGCAAAAAAAAGAGCCGCAACAAGATATAAAAAAGATTGAAATTAGCCATGCCGATGAAGGCAAAACACTGCAAAAGCAAGATAGTTGGGGGCTTTTTGTGAAAGCCCTATATGACAGAAGCTATGATCTAGGTGCCGTATTTTCCGAAAATGTTACTTTTTTATCGTTTGAAAATGGTGTTTTGATATGGCAAAGTAAGGCAAAAGATGAAGATAGGGCGGTTTTGCTCAGATATTATGCTGCTATCAAGCAAATTGCGCAAGAAATATACGGAATTGGAACGAAGATTGTAAATAAGGATTATGCCGAGGATGTAAGCGAAGAACCTAAAAGCTTGGAATATGAAGCTGTTTCCGAAAAAGTAGAGATTCCGATGGCTGAAGAGCCGGAGGTATCGGTGTTGTCAACTGCTGAATCGATAAAAGTAACGGCCGACGATATAGAGATGGTAGATGGTCGAGATGAGCTTGATATTGAGGCATCGGAGCTTGATTTAATCAAGCACCCTTTGGTGCAAAAAACAAAAGAGGTATTCGGTATAGACGAGAGCCTGATAACTGTTTTCCAAAAAGTTTAAAACTTAGTGTTGTAATATAAAGATAATTAACAAAAATTGGGGGCCCGTATGGATTTAACCGTTATAGCCGGAATGGTTTTGGCGTTTTCTTGTATCGCCATCGGAGATACGCTAGAAGGTGGCAATCCGGCACACTTGATACATTTTACATCCCTTTTGATAGTTATTCCAACTACACTTTTTGCGGCAATGGTTGCAACACATGCAAAATATGTAAAGGCTGCGTACAAAAATCTAGGGTTTGTTTTTAAAAATACAAACATTAACTATGAAAAAACCATTGAGCAGCTCTATGACTTTGCAATTATTGCTAGACGTGACGGTCTTTTGAAGTTGGAGGCAGAGATTAACAATATAGAGGATGATTTTTTTAGCAAGGGGCTTGATCTGGTCGTCTCCGGCGTTAATGTTGATATCATCAGGGAGACTCTAGAGATTGAGATGGAGGAGACTGAGCACTATTATCACGGTGCCGGCGAATATTGGGTAGTAGCAGGAGAGACAACTCCGGTTATTGGTCTGATTGGGGCGGTTTTGGGTCTGATTATGGCTCTTGCAAAAATCGACAGTCCGACAGAGATGGCGGCCGGTATTGCTGGTGCATTTACCGCTACGGTTACCGGTATTGCAGGTTCGTATATCTTGTTTGGCCCTTGGGGTAAAAAGATGATTGCAAAATCAAAAGATATTACAAAACACCAAACTATTATTTTGGAAGGGTTGGTTTCTTTGGTATCCGGCGATAACCCTAAAATGATGAGAAGTAGGCTCTATAACTATATCGGCGGCGAACCGGAAGAGGGCAAAAAATCTAATGGCTAAGAAAAAAAAGTGCCCCGAGTGTCCCGCCGGTGAGAGATGGGCGGTTCCGTACGCAGACTTTTTGAGTCTTCTGCTCGCTCTATTTATTGCACTATATGCTATTTCATCGCAAAATAAAGATAAGCTAAAAGCATTATCAAAGTCTTTTTCGGAGATCTTTGAGTTTACTCCCGCTTCAACGGTTCCCGTCAGTATAAGTCAAGACCCTAGTCAGGCAGGAAGCCAGCAAGCTACCGTATCGCAAAAAGAGGACGCAAAGCAGTCGCAGTCGTCCAGAGAGCAACAAATTGAGAGCGTAAGGCAGTTAATGAAAGAGCTTCAATCTGTTAAGGATGTCGCTATTGAAAACGGAAACGGTAGCGATACCGAGGTGGTTATGACAGAAGAAGGTATCCGTATTAGAATGCTAAACGCTATTATTTTTGAAGAGGGGAGTGCAGAGATGTCTCAAGCGTCAAATAAGATGCTTGATATTTTGGCAAATGCCGTCAAAAATTTCCCGAACGATATAAAAGTAGAAGGTTATACGGCTAGTTATGAAAAGCTGAAACCTATCTATCCAAGCGGTTGGGAACTTTCAAGCGCAAGAGCTTCATCGGTTGTTAGGGGATTTATATCAAGAGGGTTCAAGCCGTCTAGGTTTACGGCGGTTGGCTTTGCCGATACCAAACCTAGCGGAAAAGAAGAGGGTGCCCAAAAGCACTTTTTAAATCAAAGGGTAGATATTGTCCTTATGAAATATGAGGGGAAAGGGGATGTCGGCGGCAATAAAACCGTTTTGGACTCCCCGGCTCCACAGACCTCAATTAAACGTTAATTTTTGCACACGCCCAGAAGCTCTCTTTTGGCATGTGCGTGAAGCATAAAACTAGCCGTATGTATTTCACTGTTGTAATAAGAAGATTCCTCTATAAAATCAGACTTTTGAAGTGACAAATCTGCAGTTGGATGGTATTTATTGGATGCAAAAATACATTCAAAATCAAAAAACGGCATCGCTATCCTAAACTCTTTACCCGCATTTTCTAGTTCTTTTTTTATCTCATTGGATTTGGCTTTACAAGAGAGTATCGCATCTTTGTGTAGATACGGAACTAAGTCCTGGTAAACAATAGAGTCAAAAAAAGATATTACGATGTCGAATTTTTGGTTTTTTATATCGGAGAGAGTAGATATCTCCTTTATTTCCGTAATATTTTTTCCAATTTTTGTTGCCTCCTGCGGCAACAGTTCCCCCCCGATAATCAGTACATTCTGAGGATTCTCATGCACACAAAGTGGTGTAAAAACAAGCATCTCGATGAGAGCTTTTTCGGTATCCGGCAACATTTTTGTGTGTCGCATATGACTCCTTCGGCCTTTAAAATCAAGCGATTTTAGCTCTTTTTTGTTAAAATCGATTTAAATAATCGTATGTTAGGAATCAAAATGGCGACGCTAAGTTACAAAGATGCGGGTGTAGATATAGATGCAGGCAATGAGCTTGTAGAAAAAATAAAACCTTTGGCAAAGTCCACCTCTATAGCCGGTGTTCTTGGCGGAATAGGATCTTTTTCCGGTGCTTTCGAGCTTCCAAAGGGGTATAGAGAACCAGTAATACTAGCAGCTACAGACGGTGTGGGGACAAAGCTCAAACTTGCGATAGAGAGCGGGAAGCTTGAGGGGGTCGGTATCGATTTGGTTGCCATGTGTGTTAACGACCTGATATGCAACTTTGCAGAGCCGATGTTTTTCCTTGATTACTATGCTACGGGACGCTTGGAGGTCGAAAGTGCCGCAACCGTGATAGCTTCTATAGCCGAGGGGTGCAAACTTGCAGAGTGTGCCCTGATTGGCGGTGAGACGGCAGAGATGCCGGGGATGTATTTTAAAAATGACTTTGACCTTGCAGGCTTCTCGGTCGGTATAGCCGAAAAAGAGGAGATAGCCAGAGCTCATCATTGCAGTGAAGGGGATATGCTCGTTGCGTTGCCTAGTTCAGGTATACACTCAAACGGCTACTCACTTGTAAGAAAGCTATTTTTTGAAAAACTTGGGATGAGGTATACAGACAAATTCGGCGATGAGACCTTGATTGACGTATTGTTAACCCCAACAAGAATTTATGTAAAAGACTTTAAAAAACACAAAAAAGATATTAAAGCATTAGCTCATATAACAGGCGGCGGTTTGGTAGAAAATCTGCCGAGGGCTTTGCCGGACGGATTAACGGCTGTGGTAGATAAGCAAAGTATAAAAATCCTCCCTGTTTTTGAATTTATGTCAAAACATGTTGAAGAGAGCGAGATGTTTAGGACTTTTAATATGGGTATCGGCATGGTTTGGGTTGTTTCAAAAGAGAGAGCTGAAGCTGTTGCAAATGATGTGGGCGGATACATTATAGGTGAGCTAAAAAAAGGGGAAAAAGAGGTTAGGCTGGGATAGGCTTTGAGCACCGAATTTACTCTGGCAAAGATATTTTATTATCTTTTCCTCTCCCCTCTCCCTTTTATAGTCTTATTTCTAATCGGGTCTATTTTTGCCGCTAGAGCCAGATGGTTCTTTTTTGGTGCCGCAGTGTTGCTTTTTTTTCTATCTTCGGGCTTTGGGGTGAAGGTTTTTGTAGAGCCGTTGGAGGATAGCTTTAGGGTTCGTGAAAAACTTACGTTTAGACCTGATGCAGTTATTGTGCTAGGCGGTGGCGCAAACGGGTATGCTCCCGATAGTAAGCTTGAGCCGTCTGCATTCAAAAGATTTACCGAGGCTTTTATCTTTGCTAGAAAACACAACCTCCCCCTTGTCTTTACGGGAGGTGGTTGGAGTGGGGCAAACGGAATTATAGAGGGTGATGCAGCCAAAGAGACGGCGGCCTTGTTTTGTGATTCACTTGGATTTGAGCGCCCTTTTACCTCTTCATTTTACGGCGGATTCGGTATTATCATAGAAGACAAAAGTGAAAATACCGAACAAAATGGGAAAAATACCTTTTTGATGATGTCGCAGGCAGGCTTTAAACAGCCGAAAATAATTTTGGTTACATCGGCTATCCATATGAAGAGATCGAAGCTAATTTTTGAAAAAAGCGGCTTCGATATTTTTTGTTATGCAGTTGACTTTGCATCAAAGCCGACAAAAATAGATGGCTACACTTGGCTTCCTGATTATGGGAGGTTGTCTCTGACTTTCTCGGCCATAAAAGAGTATATAGGTATGTTAAAAATTTTTCTTGACGGGAAATAATTATGACTAAAAAAGCAATATGTATTATATCTGGCGGGATGGATAGCGCCGTTGCGGCAAAAATTGCAAAAGATGAAGGCTACGGTATTGTAGCTGTCCATTTTAACTATGGGCAAAGGACGGAGCTAAGAGAGCTTGAGGCATTTAGAGCTGTGTGCGACTCTTTGAGTGTGTTGCAAAAATACGAGATAGATCTACCGTTTTTCAAAAGCGTGGGAGGCTCGGCGCTTACCGATACCGGAATAGCAGTCCCTACCGGAGGGCTTGAAGAGGGGGTTCCTGTCACATATGTCCCTTTTAGAAATGGAATTTTTTTGTCCATAGCAACCGCCATATCTGAAAAAGAGGGTGCTGAGGCTATAGTGATAGGGGCAGTCGAGGAGGATAGCAGTGGTTATCCGGATTGCACAGAGGGTTTTTTGGCCTCTTTTGAAAAATGTGCCGATATGGGGACTAGGAGAGATACGAAAATATCCATTTTTGCCCCGTTGCTTCATAAGCGGAAAAAAGAGATAGTTAAAGATGGGCTAAAAAGAGGGGTAGATCTATCGAAGACTTGGAGTTGTTATCAAAATGAGAGGATAGCATGCGGTGTGTGCGATAGTTGCAGACTCCGACTCAGAGGCTTTAGCGAAGCCGGAGAAGAGGATAGGATTCCCTATCTGTCTTAGCTGCTAGGCTGTTCCTCTGCGCCCTCTTCATTTTTTATTTTTTTACATAAAAGCTTATGGATTCTATTGTTGTCCATCTCTAAAACCTCTATATGAAATCCGTCACTTTCAACAATATCCCCCACAACAGGTGTTCGCCCGACTATATTAAAGACCATTCCGCCAAGAGTTACGGCCTGCTCATCGTCGTCAAACTTGATATTTGTTATCTCGGATACGCTCTCAAGATCTATCATTCCGTCAAATTCGTAGGTGTTCTCATCCAATTGTTTAACTTTTTCACGTTTCATATCGTGCTCATCCGATGTCTCACCGATTAGCTCCTCGATTATATCCTCCATTGTAAGAAGTCCGGCAGTTCCACCGTATTCATCTGCTACTATGGCAAGATGGGTTTGCTCCCTGTTCATCCTGACTAGAATATCGGATATCGAAGCATTTTCCGGAACGATAATAATCGGCCTTACAAGGTCGGATAACGGAAGTGGCGTGGGGGCAAATGCGTTATTTAGGAGGTCTCTTATGTGAACCATGCCGGTGATATTGTCTTTATTGTCGTGACAGTACGGATATCTCGTGTGTTTGGTATCGGTAACTATTTTAACGTTTTCTTCGTAGCTTAGTTCTGAGTCTAGGCATATTATGTCTTTTCTAGGTGTCATAAGCTCTTTTGCAACCGTGTCGGAGAAGTCAACGGCATTTTTTATGATTTCACCCTCTACGGAGTCTATGAAGCCACCCTTGAGGCTTTCCGTAACTATTATTTTTAACTCTTCGTCGGAGTGAGCCAGTTCGTTTTCCCTAGCAGGCTGAATACCCATTTTATGAAGAAAAAAAGCAGCTATAACGTCAAAAAGTTTTATAAGAGGGTAAAACAGTATCCAAAACCAATACAGCGGCCTAGCTATAACAAGCGCAGCCTGTTCAGATTTTGCGATAGCTATCGATTTTGGGATAAGTTCACCGGCTACAACGTGTACCAAGGTTATAAACGTAAACGCAAGAGCAAAACTCACCGAGTGAACCAAAACTTCATTTTGACCGAAAATTTGTTCAAAAGGGGATTTTAGGAGGCTTGCAAATGCGGGCTCGCCTATCCAGCCGAGTGCCAGTGACGATAGTGTGATTCCGAGTTGTGTAGCGCTGAGGTATGTGTCTAGTGAGTTTGTTATCTGAAGAGCCAAAGAGGCGTTAGCTTTTCCGTTTTTGACGAGTTCTTCCAATTTGCTACGCCTTACTTTGACGATTGCAAATTCGGATAAGACAAAAAAGCCGTTTAAAAATACAAGAAAAATAGCTAAAAGTATCATTAAAATCGAATTACTATCGGGATCCAAATATATTCCTTTTTATTTTTTTATCGTATTATACAATGTTTTATCAATGAGTCAAAAATCTGACTGCCTGTTTATTAAAAGCTAAACGTAAAAATTGATGACTCTTTTTTCTCTTTTATCAGTTTGCTTTTATCGCCGTTTACCACAAAGGCAAAGTTAAAATCATTCTCCTCTAAAATATCTTTTAGCTCCCGTTCTGAGCCGTAAAGAGTTATGATAACGGAGCCGTCATCATAATCGGCGTGGCTAATCGGAAATACATATAGATTTTTTGCCCATTTGGTATTATCGCAAAAATACGACATGGTCTCTTTTAGGAGCTTTTTATCGTAGTATTCGGTAAAAATAATAACTTTTGACGTTTTTCCAAACTCTTTTTGGTTTAGCATCTCATCGACAAAAACCGGATCGAAAAATTTTATGAATCCAACACTTGTCAATTCGTATTCTAGTCCAAACTCTTTTAGTATATGGATGGCGTTTTCGAGGTATTTTAGTTGAAACTGCGGTAGTTTTACCCTCATGCTCTGAGAGTCTATGGTTATTGTACTCTCAAACAGGGTTGTACCTGAGGTTTGCATACTGCATTCTCTGGGCTCAAGAAATGTCTCGACGGTATCGGTAGTGAGTTCCGTTAAAAAATCCTCTTCATAACCGAAAACAATAGTTGCATCATCATTTTTTAAGAGTGAGAATATCCCTTTGATGTCACTTTGCTCTATAAAGTCAACCTCTTTTGTCTTGGATATTTTTTTTATTATCTCAAAAGTTACATGGTCGACACAGATAAACCGAAAATTCTTTTTTATCATGCAGTATCTTGCAATCGAATACGCTGCAGATTTTGTATTTCTGACTTTTATAAATGCGATTTCAGGATCCATAGGCGTGATAGTGTCATCATCATATATGATCCCGTATGCACCGGCATAGATAGCTTTTACTATCTCTTCCGGATTTAATGCGATAAACAAATCGCCTCGCTTGACTAAAGATGTTGAGACCATAGTATCTTCAAAGTGAGATATTGACGGAGCCGTAATCAGTTCGCCCCGTGTCAAAGCGACGACGTTTTCTATTCTCATCCTATTTTTGAACCGCTCTTTTTGTTGGTTTGAGGTCTAACTAAGCAAAGACCGTTTTCATCTTTAGCAGCAAGAAGCATTCCTTTGCTCTCTATCCCCATGATTTTTGCAGGCTTTAGGTTGGATACCACGCAGACCTGTGTTCCTATTAGCTCATCAGGCGCATAGTGTTCCCTGATGCCGGCGACTATCTGTCTTGGTGACGGCTCACCCAGATCAACCTGTAAAAGAAGCAGCTTGGTACTTTTTTCTACGATTGCCGCCTCTATTACTGTTCCGATTTTGAGTTCGGTTTTAAAAAATTCATCTATAGTAACCAGATTTTGAGCTTCCGCTTGTTCTTGTTTTGCCTCTTTCGGTGCTTCGACCACCTCTTCGATTCTAGGAAACAGAGCCGGAGCCTTTGTGATAGAGGCCGATGTGAGCAGTTTTTTATCGCTTATTAGCCCTTTAAAAGTATCCGTATTTATCGCTACGCCTATCGCCTCCGCCAAAACAGACATTTTTTGCGGCATTACCGGATATAGTAGTGTTGCGGCTTTTGCAAGTACGTTTAGGCAAAACTCAATAAGCGCCATAGCTTCATCGGTTTTCCCCTCTTTCATTTTATTCCACGGGGCTACGTTTTCAATCGCTTTGTTCGCAATCCCAAGTATTTTCCATATCTCTTCGAGGTATCTGTGTATTTGCATCCCAAACATTAAAGGTTCTAGTCCGCAGACTATCTCGTCCATTTTTGCTATCTCTTCCGGATGGTATTTTGAGACATTGCCGATTTGTATAGAGAGGGCGAAATATTTATCTGCCATACCGATCGTTCTTGAGAGGAGGTTTCCGAGGTCGTTTGCCAAATCTGAATTTATCCTGTCTATGAGGGCACGTCTGGAGAAGTCGCCGTCTTGGCCGAACGGAACCTCTCTAAGTAGAAAATATCTGAAGTTTTCGAGCCCGTAGGTGTCGGCAATCTCTTTTGGATTTACGACGTTTCCTTTTGATTTGCTCATTTTCTCACCGTCTCTGGTCCACCAGCCGTGAGCGGCTATATGTTTTGGGAGTTCCAGATCCAAGCTTAGCAAAAATGCAGGCCAATAGACGGCATGAAATTTTAGGATATCTTTGCCGACTATTTGTATGTCGGATGGCCAGTAGCCCATTTTTGAGTTGTCCTGCCCGTATCCTAGCGCCGTAACATAGTTTAGTAGGGCATCAAGCCAGACGTAGATGACGTGTTTGTCGTCGTTTAGCTCGGGCGGTAGTTTGATTCCCCACTCAAAGCTGGTTCTGGTGATTGATAGATCTTTCAAGCCACCCTCGACAAATCTCATAACCTCGTTTTTTTTCGATTTCGGGAGGATACAATCTTCATTGTCGTGATACCATTTTAGGATATCACTTTCATATTTGGATAGCCTGAAAAAGTAGTTTTCCTCTTTTAGTATCGATGTTGGCTTGCCGCAATCAGGACAAAATTCGTTGTCTACAAGCTGGCTAGGGGCAAAAAAGGTTTCGCACGATACGCAATAATTCCCCTCAAATTCACCTTTATAGATATCCCCTTTCTCCCACATCTTCATAAATGCAGCCAAAACACCTTTTTTGTGGCTTTCGTCTGTTGTCCTTATGAAGCCGTCGTATTTTATGCCGAATTCATCCCATAGGGTTTTAAACTTTTGGCTGTTTTCATCTGCCCACTCTTTTGCGCTTTTATTTCTACTCTTCGCCGACTCCTCTATCTTTTGGCCGTGTTCATCGGTTCCGGTTAAAAAAAAGGCATCCATCCCTTTTAGTCTGGCGTATGATGCGACGGTGTCGGCTATTATGGTTGTATAGGCGTGCCCAATATGCGGTGCATCGTTTACATAGTAAATTGGGGTGGTAACGTAAAGTTTATTGTTCATTAAAAGTTTTCCTTGTCGATTAAAAGACTAAAATTCAAATCCGCCTCCGGCCCCTTTGCTCATTGAGGCGTACACGGAGCCGACGTATGTTTTTCTAAGTTCGCAACCGATAGCCTCCGGACAGCGAATACAAGAGCCGTATTTTTGTCCGTCAAATTCGGTAAAAAGCGATTTTGAGCTTTGGCACTCCTGTATCTGCCTTATCCTATCTCTCATTTTTTGTTCAAAAATATCGGGTTCAGATGATTTTTGAGTAGACATCCAAAACCTTATTTATCTCGTAATTTGAGCCGAAAAAACAAGGGGTAGTGGAGTGATGGTCGGACGGATATAGCTCCAGTAGCCTCTTGTGACCGTCTACCGCTTTGCCGCCGGCTTTTTCGTATATAAAGGCAAACGGAAACACTTCAAATACCATTCTGAGTTTGCCGTCCGGCTTATCAAGGGTTCCAGGGTAGCTAAAGAGTCCACCGCCTTTGATTAGTATCTGATGCAAATCCGGAACCATTCCGCCCGAGTATCTGAGTCTATACCCTTCAGCAAATAGGGTATCTATCATGGCTTTATGGTAGGAACCCCATTTTGCTTGCGTTCCGCCGCTTGCGTTTAGTTTTCCCTTGTTTTGGAGGTGGAGTGTCTGTATAAATTTAAACTCTCCGTTTTTATTTAATCTATAAAGCTCAACCTGTTCAGAGGCTATCACCATCTCAACTCTAGGGCCGTAGACTACATAAATAGCCGCTTTTATACAAGGGCCGGAGAAGTCCTCTTCATAGATTCCAAATATTGAACCGACGGACAGGTTTGTATCTACGAGGCTGGAGCCGTCGAGCGGATCGTAGCCTATCAGGTACCTGCCGGACTCGTTTAGGATGTCTACAGTCTCTTTTTCCTCGCTTGCTACCGCTTTTACACTTGCAACTTTGGCTAACTCCTCTTGAATTATGTAGTCGCTTTTGATATCTAGTTTTAGCTGAACGTCGCCGCTTGCATTTTCGTTTTCAGCATATCCGGTATCGTCGTACGCTATAGCCTCCTGAATCCTAAATGCACTTTTTTTAATAGCCTCTATTATCTCTTGCATCATATTTCCTTTGCGTTTTTAAATATCCATTCGACTATTTTTTCGGTATTGTTTAGATCTAATATCTCCAGATCATCCGGTATGTTATAGTCCAAGGGGTTTATGGTGTCGTCTATTGCCATAGCTTTTATAAATCCGAAGTAGTTTACATCAATCTCGTTACGAAATATTCCTATTCTCGGCAGAGGGAGGGTTTTTAGCCCTTCGACAAGCAAAATATCGAAATTTCCGAGCATCGATATAATCTCATCTAGGCTGGAGGAGCCGTTTTTGAACATTGTAGTTCTGGATGGGCTTCTGACTACTACGTCGGCTCCGGTTGCAAAAAACTTTTGGCTGTCTTTCCCGTCCGTGTCGAATACCGCTTTGTCTTTCGGGTCGTTTTTTATAATAGCTACTTTGTGAGCCTCTTTGAGTCTTTCGGCAATTTTGATTATGGCGGTTGTCTTGCCGCTATTGGACGGACCCGTAAAGGCTACTGCTATTTTCATTTTTCCCCTCAATTTTTACTAGATTATATGAAAAATGGGGTTAATTTTTTTAAATTTTTACTTTTCTTTTCATCAGGGCTATTGCAACGGCTTCGGTGAGTAATTCGTATTTCTCCTCAACGCCGTATTGTGATTTTACGAATTGGACTATCTTCTCCTCTTCGTCTTTTTGCCTTTTTTGGAGTTTTGAGATCTCAAATTTGATTTTATCCGATTTGGAGGCGGTAATCTTGTGCTGTTGTTCTAGCTTTTTCCGTCTACCGAAAATCCCCTCTTCTTGAATTACTATCCTCTTTAGGCTCAATGTTTTTTCGCTGATTTTTGACTGTATCTCTTTTTTATCTTCGTCTTTACTTTTTTTGAGGAGGTCTCTGAGGGCTTTTATCTCAAAATTTATCACAGACTCGCTTTCGCCGATCAGGTCGAGCTCTTTTTGAACCGCAGCCATTTCGTGATCTAGTTGCATACACTCCTCGTCGACTTTTTCAACCGAGTGTTGCAGTTCGATTATCTCTTTTTTTAGGTCGTGGATTATTTTGTGTTTTTTCTCCAGGGATTCAAGCGCTTTTTTTCTCTGCATTGCAACGCTCACTATCGATGGAACGCCCCATCGGATACCGGATTTGTCTAATATGTCCGGTTGCTTATATTTGTTGTGTTCTTGGTCTACCTCTATCTCGCCGGAGTATTTTTTTAAAAAATTTTCAGTGTTTAGGTTTCTTTGCCCTATTAACTCTAGGATTTTGGATGCCATTTTTGTGTGTATAAGTATCCAGTGCTCTCTCAAAAGGAGGCTAGACAAGCCGTCAAGTGCTGCGCTATCCTCCGTCAGGTTCTCATTTAGAAAATCAAAAATAGCTTTCTGGAGGATTTTTATGTAGTTTTTTACAAAAAACTCTTGCGTGATGGAGCCAAAATTTAGCTCCAAATCCAATACCCCATCCAGTACATCTATAAATATCTGCTCTTCTGCCTCGGGACTCTCAAAAATTGAGCTCCTAAGAAGCTCCAGCTCTTCTTTCGGTAATCCGTTAAACCGTCTCTCTCTTTTTACTACGGTTTCGTCGATCGGAGATTTGAATTTTTTGATAACTACTTTATCGTTTAGGAATATTATAAGGTCTTTGTCGCAAAGTCCGAGATGCTTTTTTAGCTTTTGTTTTAGACTCTCTTTCTCATCGACGGTTAAGCTCTCTATCGTGATTCCAAGTTCAGATAAAAGTCTGTCTGTCGGTATAGTGAGGGTATCGTTTATAATAATCGGTGACTCCGAGCCGGCAAAAAGTATCGCCAACTCCTCTTTGATTTTTTCAAATACTTGTGGCTGAATAGAGAATTTACCGTTAAATCTTTTGATAAAAATCTCATTGTGCCTAAATACTACGACATCTTTGTTGTCAAGCTCAAATACGTCTTTTATGATTGCCCGTAGCCGCTCTTTTTTGTGTAGCTCCCTGATGGCGCTTATCGATTCCAGTAGCATCATCGAAACCTCTTCGCCAAAGCTAAAGAGGCCGTCTTCGATTAAATCCATCCCGGAGGTATCTCTAATTTTTCTAAGGAAGCTTTTTATATTTTCAATGTTGTTCATAATGCCGGTTTTTTATATTTTAGTCTTTCGCTTTGTTAGTGTGAGAGCCAATGCCTCTACGAGGGAGTCGTATTTTTTCTCTGCCTCTTTAAAGGATTTGATAAACTGTTTTATCCTCTCTTCCTCGTCTTTTTGTCTCCCTTGGAGTTTCGAGATCTCAAATTTGAGTTTATCGGTTTTTTGAGACGTTATTTTTAGTTGCTGTTCTAGCTTTTTTTTGTTTGCAAACGCATTCTCCTCTTGGATTACGAGTCTTTTGAGGGTTATACTTTTTTCCCTGATTTTGGTATGCACCTCTTCTTTGTACTCTTCTTTTGTGTTTTTAAGTATCTCTCTTAGCTCTTGTATATCGTTATTAAGTTCATTGTCCATTGCCGTCAACTCTTCCTCGATTCTAGTAGCCTCGGCTAGCTCTTCTCTGATTTTTGCGAGCTCGTCGTTTACTCCGTCTATCTCTGCGTAAAAATGGGTAATCTGTCCTTTTATGGTTTCAACCAATTTTTGCTTTTGATCTATCGTATCAAGCGTTTTACGTCTTTGCATCGTTACGTTTATGATCGCCGGAACATTCCATCTCATTCCGCTTTGATCGAGTATCTCCGGTTGCTTTAGTTTGTTTTTGTTTGAGTCTACCTCTATCTCGCCGGAGTAGTTTCTAAGAAACGTCTCCACGTTTCTCTCTCTTCTTCCCACCATGTCTAGCATTTTAAACGACAACTTGGTGTGAACTAGCAACCAGTAGTCTTTGAATAAAACGGCAGTTAACTTCTCCAGCTTTTCGGCATCTTCGGATAGATTTTCGTTCAAAAAATTCATTATCGCCTGTTTTATTTTCTCCTCATATGAGCCCACAAACTGATCGTATGTAAAAGAGCTATAGTCAAACTCCGTCTCTGCGGCCTGCTCTATGACCTCACCCATCATCTCTTCTTCGGCTTCATAACTTTCAAATATAGACTCCCTAAGCTCTGACATTTCACTACGGTCTACCGGAGCTGTTCTTTTTTTTTGTTTTGTAGTAGGCTTTAGGATAACCTCCGGCTCTTCTGCCTGCTTGACCTGTTTGATGATAATTTTGTCGTTCAAAAACAAGACAAGGTCTTTATCGGCAAGACCTATTTGTTTTTTCAGTTTTTGCTTTATATCCTCTTTGCTTGCCGGAGTCAGATCGGATATGCTGATGCCTACGCTTTCCGATATACCGTTTAGCGGGATCGTAGTGGTGTCTTCGGCTTCGGTGTATTTTTTCTCCTCTATAAGCGCAATAATTGCGTCTTTGACTTTTTTGTTGATTTGGAGTTGATTTGTCGCCTCCTGATCAAAGTGCTTAATAAAGATTTCGCCTTGTTTGAAAATAACTACATCTTTGTCGCCAAGCTCAAATACGTCTTTTATTACCCCTCTGAGTCTCTCTTTTTTATGATCGTCTCTGATTGCAGCAACGGACTCCAAAAGCATTTCGGAGAGCTCGGCACCAAACCTCATAATACCGTTTTCGGTAAATTCAAAATTGTCCTGTTCACGTACATTTGCCAAAAAACTTTTAATGCTTTCAAGATTAGTCATTTTAAACCGTTTGTGTCTAAATATTTTGGCGGTAATTTTACCATTTTTTTGTAAGTCTTCCTTTTGTAAAATAATACTTTAATAAGGAAAAATCAAATGGTCAAAAAATTATTTTTTTATATATGTGCAATTTTCGTTCTCTCCGGTTGCCACCACTATAATGCAATGGAGATGTTTAAAAAAGACGACTCCTATGAAAAGGCTGTTTTGCATACGAAAAGCGGACAGATTGTAAGCTCTTTGGAGACAAAAGCCAAAATTACGGTTACTTATCTAAACCCCCTTTATCCAAATGAGTATTCCGACAAAGATTATTTTTTTGTAGGGGTATATATCCCGAATGATTACGATGCAATGGAAAAAAGGGGACTTATGAATCCGGATTTTAAACTCTCTTTGCAAAAAGAGGGCGATACGGCTCCGGTAAAAATATCCGAGATAGTGAAAAAAGAGAATGATCCGCTCTATAAGAAAATGCCCCTAACGGACGAGTGGAGTAGATACTATCTTGTCTCTTTTGAAAAAATAAAAGCCGATAAAACAATTTCATTGGCTCTAAAAAATATCAGCGGCGGCGAGACCGTACTAAATTTTCAACGATAGATAGTAGTGAGTTTTCGGCATTTGGGTTGAAATACTCCGAATACACGGCATAGTTTAATGTAACTTTTTTGGCATACTCTCTGGTCTCATCGTAAGGGATGTTTTCAATAGACCAGTAGGGTTCATATCTTAGCTTATCCGTGTCCTTGAAACCAAAAAGCCCCTCCCTCTCTATCCTTTTGAAAAAACCGTATCCGGCGTTGTATGACACCGCTATCAGGGTAGGGTGGGCAACCATATCCTCAAGCCATTTGAAGTGCGAGGAGGCATACCTGATATTTTTATCCGGCTCAAATAGTTCTTTTATTTTAAGGCTTTCCCCATGTTTTTGAGCCAGTTCCCCGCCAAGTTCCGGTATTATCTGCATCACTCCGACCGCATATGCGCTACTCACAACACCGGGAACGAAAAAACTCTCCTGCCTCGCTATTGCATGGTATAAGGCTTTACGATACGGTGGAAGAGATACGAATGCCCGTTTATACAAAATAGGGAAATAATCTTTTTTATACCCCTCTTTTCTCTCTAATCCTGCTATATAGAGCGCTCCGTTTTGTTTGCACGAATAATCGGACAGTAACTTTGTAAGTTCACTTTTTTGATATGTTTTGAGTTTTGATCTGTATTCGAGCCATACAAACGGGGCATCGTCGTAATTTGGGGTATTTTTGCAGGATAAGAGTTCGTCCTCATCGAAAAAAACTATTCCGGAACTGTTTTTTTGCGCCCCTATTTTTTCTTTCGCTATTGTGGAGTAAAAATTCAAATCCCTGCTTTGGGCTACATATTGGAGGTGTTCGGTGTTGCCGTCGGCTAGATATTCCCAAAAAAAGCCCCTATCTTTGTCGGCCTGTTTTTTTGACATCAAGGCTGATTTTTTAAAGCATCCGGCTTGGGTGTTTGAGGTTTTGATTTTTAAAAGTCCCAGCAAAAACAACGCATCTGGATCTTCAGTGCGTGAGCAGTCGATTTTTGCCAATGATTTTGAGAGGTTTTTTGCTTCCCTGTCAAACGTAACCCATTTTAAAAACCTTTTAAAATTTTGGTGTCCGGTTATTTTTGCTATCTCTTCATCCGATAAGTCTCTGTCCAAAAATTTTCGTCTAAAACTTTTAGAGGTGTCAAAATATATTTCTAAAAGCTCGTCGGACGTGAGTTGTTTTTTTTCGGAGGCTTTTTGGATTAGTTTTAGTTTTATAATTTTATTGTTATATCCGTTTATTTTTTCGGAGATTTTGTATGGCAGTGTTTTATCATCGATAGCGGCATCCGATATTTTTTGGTAGTTTATCCCGAGTTCAGCGCATTCCGGTGTTTTTTTTAGGAGTTTTTGGGGTTCGCCATCCAGACACTCCAATAGCGTCGAGATGTTTTTTGAGCCTGTTTTGGATGCTAAAAGTTTTAGATGCCCGGATTTTGGGTTTTTAGCGACAAAATATCCGGTGTATACCTCTTTTGTATCGGTTGACTCTTTGGCAGCTTCAAATAATAAGAGATCTTTTGCGTAGCCAGACGGTTTTTTTTGTAATTCATCCGGCTCCACTGCAAAAGTAGCTGTGGCATAGAGTGCCAGTATGCTAAATAGCGGCAGCAAAATGGTTTATCGTCTTCACCAAAAAGATATCCAAAAACTGTAAAGCCAAAACTATAATCAGCGGAGCCAAGTCAACCCCGCTAAAAACGGTTCTAACCTTGCGTCTTACAAAATTGTACGTAGGTATAGTGAGCTTGTTTAAAATCTGCACAATAGGATTATACGGATCGGGTCTTACCCAACTAAGGAGCGCCTGAATAATAACGACCCAAATGTAGATATTCAGAGCCATATGGAGTATTTGGCCGAATGCCTCTAAAAAAGTCTTAAGTATAAACATCCATCCCTCGTCTAACGGTTTTTATTATCCCGATTTTAGCCTAGATGCTCTTACTTTTTTATATTTCGATTCCGTGTTTTAGTATTTTATACCCTATTTGTCTTACGGTTATACCCAGTTTTCTAGCTGCTTTGGCCTGTATCCCGCCGCACTCTTTTAGTGCTTGCACGATTGCTTCTTTCTCTAGTTCGTCTAGCTCTGTTTTTGTGATTAGACCATCTTTTTGTTGGACATGGGAGCCTAACTTCTCTTTGACAAATACTCCGGGCAGACTGGAGGCGACCATATCCCTATCTATCTCGCCGTTGTCGTTTAGCAGAACTATCCTCTCCATAGTATTTTCAAGCTCCCTGATATTTCCCGGCCATTTATACTCAAGCAATATTCCGAACGCCTCGTCTGTAAAATTCATCTCTTTTTTGTGTAACTTGCAGAATTTGTACAAAAAGTGACTTGCCAGCATCAGAACATCTTTGCCTCTCTCTCTAAGCGGCGGGAGCTGGATAGGGATAACGTTTAGCCTATAAAACAAATCCTCCCTAAACTCCCCTTTTTCAACCATATCTTCCAGATTTCTATTAGTAGCCGCTACGACCCTGACATCTACTTTTATGGTTTTGCTTCCGCCGACCCTCTCAAACTCTTGCTCCTGAAGGACGCGCAATAGCTTTACCTGCAAAGATGCGGAGATATCGCCTATCTCATCCAAAAATAGCGTTCCGCTGTCGGCTAGCTCAAATCTCCCTTTTCGCATATCTTTTGCATCGGTAAAAGCCCCTTTCTCGTGCCCAAATAGCTCACTCTCTAATAGACTCTCAGGGATAGCAGCACAGTTGAGTTTCACAAAAGGCCCCTCGTTTCGGCTGCTTGTTTGATGTAGGGCTGCTGCGATTAGCTCCTTGCCGGTTCCGGTTTCTCCTCTTACTAAAACGGTTGTTTTCGAGGCGGCAATTTTTTTGAGAATTTTGAACACCTCTTTCATCTTGGTGCTCTCGCCGATAATATTTTGGAAATCTACCGTTTTTAAAACTTCCGACTTGTAATAGCTGTTTTGCTCGGATAGTCTTTTTTTCTCCTCTTTGTGTGCCAAATCAAGTTTTACCGCTTGAGCCATTGAAGAGCCGACTATCGTTAAAAAGTTTATGCACTCTTCAAAGCCGAGAGCGGTTTTTTTTGTGACACTGACACCTAAAACCCCTGCCACCTCGTCTCCAGTTATCATTGGGGTTGCTATATACGAGATATCATCTATATTTCTTGCACCGGTTTTATTCAAAAACAGTATATCGCTATGGATGTTTTCAATGACGATCGGCTCTTTGGTGCTGGCGGCTAGACCCGTAGCCCCTTCTCCGACTTTGTAGCTTGCAAGCATTTTTTGCTTCGGTGTCAAATCTACCGATGCAAAAATATTTAACTCTTTTTTATCTTGGCTGAGAAGGTGAATAGAGCATCTCTCTAGCTTCAGGTAGCTTTTGAGCGTTTTCAAAAAATCCGTCGCTTTTTGCTCCAGAGTCTGGTTGCCCATAAGTAGTCTTGAAAGTTCCAAAAGCGTCTCAAGCTCTTTTAACTTTATGCAGTCGTTACAGTTTAACGCTCCGTGCTCACCCATAATCTAAGCCCCGTATACAAACAATTTTTGGAATTTTAACCCAAAAATGTAGCAATAATCACCAAAGTTCTGCATAAATTATAATCACCCTATCTCTAACAAATTACATTTGAAGCAGTCTCGGCTCTCTTTGCAATCGTAACATGCCGGAGCTATAGAGTCTATTTCGTCAAATATATATTTTTTCCAGCGCTTCGTATCCGGCCTCAAAGCGGCAAGTTTGGGGTAGTTTTCGGACATTAGTTTGTTTAGCTCCACCCTAGAAGACAAACCCATATCTGAGTATAGATGCCCTTTTTCAAATATTTTTTCCGCAATATAGTAAGCTAGAGCCGATGCAGCAAAATCATTTGTAGCATATTTTTTAAGCAAGTCTATAATTTTTATAGAGTCTACCTCTTTGCCCATCTGTCGCCCCTTTGATGTTTTGCTTAATTTAAATTCATTTTTTATTCCGTTTTTAACGATAAGGTGTAAAATCTATATTGCTTTCAAGATTCTATTCAAGCAGGCAAAAACCCCAAAAAGCTCTTCAAGGTAAAAAACCGCTAGTGCCGACGGACTTTCGTCCGAGCGCTTTGCTTGTTTTGGGCTTAGCTCAAAATTGGAGAATCCATCAAAGTAAAAAAAGGAAGGCTATGAAAAAGATAGTTGCAGCATTGTGTATTGTATTTGCAGGGTCGGTATTTGCTCAGGGGCAAAATGCACCGGAAAAATTCGATGTAGCCAAAAAAAGAGCACTGGAGATTACCTCAAAACGTTTAGCCGTTTTGAATGAGTTTAAGATGTGTGTAGAGAAGGCAAACGATCAAGCGTCTTTGCGTGAATGCAAGAGAAAAGAGGGCGGGGCGATGAGAGAGATCAAGGACGATAACAAGCCGCCTAGAGAGCCTAGTCAAGGGATGGAGAACGGGATGGATAAGCCACCGAGAGGGCAGGGGAATAAACCCATGATGTAAAAGCGGGGATTACCCCGCTTGCGGGGTAGCCTATTTGGCTATCCCCTCTAGTTCTATATTCATTTTTACCTCATCGCCGACCACAAAGCCGCCCGTTTCAAGTGCTTTGTTCCAATTTAACCCAAAATCTTTCCTATTGATTTTTGAGC
>CALJKN010000080.1 GCA_937973585.1 uncultured Helicobacteraceae bacterium | reverse complement strand
TAACATTCATTCCTCCATATTTTTTACAGTTTAGTTTAACTAAAACTCTATCATTTTAGCAAAACTAACTATAAAATTATATTAAAAGAAACAATTAGATTATAAATTTTTGGATTATGTTACGATTGGATATTAAAGTAGCTAGTAATTTTATCTACTTCTTCTTGAGAGTTAAATTCTATTTTAAAATAGTTTTTTTCAACTTTTATTTTTAGATTATTTTCTTTGAATTTTTCAATTAAATTGTTAAGTGAATTAAAATTATAAGTATCTTTTGGCTTCTCTTTTTTAGGTTTTTTACCCCTAAAATCATCGTCAATATCGGCATATCCTCTGCCGGAGTGCCTCATATCTATAACCTCATCGTAGCTTTTATTGTATTTTGCCGCCAAAAATTTAGTATTGACCAGCTCTATGATTTCACCGTCTTTTAAGATGTAGCCTTTATCTTTTTTGTGATGACCAAAAGCTTTTCCATACGGAGGGCCGGAGTGTCTTCTAGTTTCGACAACATATACCTCAGTAGGTCTAAGCCCCAATGAGAGCGTTATATCCCACCAGCTCTTTCCTGCCAATCTCATCTTTAAAATTGCGTCTGATGTTTTGTGCCCTTTTCTGGCTAGATAATAAACCACACTCATCTCATCTTCCGGCAATGAACGCCTGATTATCCTGATCTCTTCTGCGGGCACTCTGTAGTACTCTCCTACGGATAGCGAAAAGCCACTGATTCCCTTATCTGAACCGCTGATCCCTAAATCAAAATCGGCAGCATACAAAGACCCAAATATGCAAGTAGCGGCAACACAGGAAAAAAGTATCTTTTTCATCATATCCCCTTTGTTGATTAAAGTTTTGTCATTATAGTGTGTGGTTTTTAAACTATCCGTTGTTCGCCGAGAGCCACTTTTTTGGACTCATCCCGTACCATTTTTTAAAAGCCCTCAAAAAAGGGCTTAGTTCAGAATAGCCGAGGATTACGGCGACGGCGCTACCCTCTACGCCGTTTGAGAGGTAGTGGGTCGCAAGGCTTTTTCTGACATCCCCCAACAGTCCGGCAAAGCTTGCCCCCTCACCTTTTAATCTTTTCTGCAAAACCCTCGGATGAAGCCCTGCCCTTTTTGCCGCCCCCTCCAAAGAAAAATCCAGTTCACCCACGCCCGCAAGGATAAATCCGGTTATCTCCTCCTTAAAACCGCCGTGAAAGTTTAACCCCAGACTCTTTTGCGCCTCATCCTCAAAGATTTTTAGCATCGAAGGGTCTTTGTATACGGTCTCTATCTCCAAAGACTCCTTTGAAAATATAACGGCGTTCTCCTCCTCCAAAAAATACAGTTTTTGCCCGAAAATCCTCCGATACTCCGAAATATCGGACGGCTCCCCGTGTCTAAACGTAGCGTATTCGGGCACTATCTGCCTCGTTGCTATCTTTCCCAGTAGGCTCAAAACGGCGGATAGATGTATCTCGGACTGGTACTTTCCAAGATGCTCAAAACCGTTTTCACCTTTTATAAAAAACCCCAGTTTGTATCTGTTTTTTGTCTCGGACAAAACAGGTTTGAGGCTCCGCCCCACAAGCGGATAATATCTGCATAACCTCCTTAGGGCATCACCTACGTTGTTTGAGTGCAAAAGCAGATACCCCAAAACACCCAGAGAGTGCGGGTTTGCCCACTCCCCAAGCTTAAAAGATAGATTTTTATCCCCCGTAAAAAGCGTCGCCTCCTCAAAAAGCTCCGATAGATAACCCCCTTTTACCTTTGCGTTTTTGATCTTTAACGCTGATGGCTCAATCGCTCTAGCCGCCAAAAAGCCTTTTGCGTCAAACCCGTATCTATGTTGCAAAAACATCAATATATGCCATACCGCCTCGGCAGAAACCCCTCTCTCTTTGTCCGAATCTTTTTTTATTCGCAAAATGTCGGTATCCGTTCGCAAAATGTCACCCTTTTTGGTTTTTACCTATTATACAATTGGGGCATTCTGATTAATTCTCAAATTTTGAGCAAAGCCCAAAATTAGGTCTTCAGCAGACGGCTCACGCAGCTAGCTGCTCTTTTGAGACCTCTATTTAATCAGAGGTCTCAACCAAATAAAGTTAAAAAGGCGAAAAAATGGGCAAACATGATACACAGGTCGAAGATAGATATGTCAGTTTTATGAATATCGATTGTTACAAACACGCCTCCGAGGTGATAGACTGCATAT
>CALJKN010000079.1 GCA_937973585.1 uncultured Helicobacteraceae bacterium | reverse complement strand
CGTCTTTTTTGAGAACCTCAAAATCATCTCCTTGATAGACTGCCAATATAGCCTCACCTGCTTTTTTTGCTATTTGACACACTATCTCAATATCGATTTCACTCAAATAACGCCCCCTGTCAAAAAACTATAAATAATCTCTACACTCTCATCAACGCCAACAACCGCCGTATCGATGATTAGTTCCGGATTCGTCGGTTTTTCATATCCCGAGTCAAGCCCTGTAAAATTTTTCAACTCTCCGCTGTTTGCCTTTTTATACAGCCCCTTAGGATCCCTCTCGGCACAAACGGCTATGTCTGTGCTCAAATACGTCTCCACAAAACGACCGTCGGCAAACAATTCCCGTGCGAAACTCCTGTCTTTCAAAAAGGGAGATATAAAAGCACATATGATAATAGCGCCGGAGTCGTAAAACAACTTTGCAACCTCGGCAGCCCTCCTGATATTCTCGGCTCTATCCGAATCGCCAAAGCCTAAATCACTGTTTAATCCATGTCGCATATTATCGCCGTCTAGCAAATACGTCCTATAGCCGCTCTCGAAAAGTCTTTTTTCAAGCGCATTGGCAACGGTTGACTTGCCGCTTCCGGAGAGTCCGGTAAGCCAAATCGCCGCCGACTTATGTCCGTATTTTGACTCTCTATCTTGCATTTTTACGGAGTGCTCGCCCCATGTGATATTTCTATCACTCATGATTTTATGTACCCTTTTTTTAGGTACTTCACGATAATCTCGGCTGCTTCATCCGCCGATACCTTGTCCGTATCTATAACTATTTCGGCTTTTTGAGGCTCATCGTATACGTCATTAATGCCGGGAAAATTTGACAACTCCCCTTTTATGGCTTTCTCGTAAACCCCTTTATAGTCCCTAGCTTTGCAACTTTCGATATCGGCTTTGATATACACCACGACATTATTTTTTACCATCTCTCGAATCGTCTTTCGAGACTCTTTGTATGGGGAGACGAATGAGGCTACCGTAGAAATTGAGTTATTTTGAAGAGTTTTTATAAGATGCCCAACCCTACACATATGGTTATTTCTGTCGTCTCTGCTGAATCCGGTTTGAGGTATCAAATCCCGAATATCTTTTGAATCTATCCGCTCTACGGGAATCCCTATTTTTTTTAGCTCTTCAAATACTTTATCCGCTATTGTAGTCTTGCCGGAAAGCGGCAATCCCGTAAACCATAGGTTAAAAGGCTCAATTCTTTTCTTACCAAATTTTATTTTATTCCATAGCCTCTCATGCAAATAAAAAGCAAGTATCTTAGCCAAAGCATCTGCCAAACCACCCGCTACGGCAAAATCAATACGACCTACAAAAAAATATATTATGCAAGCCGTTATAGCCGAGCCGAAAACTCTATACGATATGGCTTTTATCATGGCTCTATAGTGGGTCTCTACATGCATAAAAAATCCGCTTTGGATATATCTCGCACATCCCAATGCGGGTATAGCCGTCTGATTATTTTATTTAGCCAAAGTTCAAAATGCGAATACTTTACCGCACTGCCGTTCTTTGCAAAGACATTCGTAACCATACCGGCTCCTACGGTCTCATCGGTATATCTGTCTATAATGATAAAACCGCCGGTAAATCTATTTGCCTCATAACTCTCCAAGGCTATAGCTTTATCAAGTGAAATCCGGCAGAGTGCTATGTCGTTAAGAGACAAGGATTCTGCTTTTGAATGCTCAAAACTCTCCATCTCTTTTTTGTATTTAATCTCTTCTACCCTGCCTGAAACTACGGTTGAACCTGTTTTAAATATATAACCCGTTTCAAGGCTTTTTGATTCACCCATCCAAACGACCATGGCCTCAAAGCTATTAGTAAGCGGCATATCTGCAAGGCAATCAATAATCATATCGCCGCGTCCGATATCTATCTCATCCTCAAGCGTCAGCGTTACGGACTCACCGCAACGTGCAGAGGTCACACTCTCAATCGCATCGCCATCATCCAAGGCCGCTAACTCTTTGATCTCAGCTGAAATAATGCTTTTAATTTTGCTCTTTTTACCGGACGGCAAAACTTTTATGCATTGCCCTGCAAAAGCCTCGCCCTCTACTATTAAACCGCAAAAGCCTCTAAAATTTTGGTTTGGCCTATTGACGTATTGAACGTTCATTTTTAGCGAATGCTGCTTATCCGGACTGTCGTCTTTTATCTCTGCGCCGTTTAAAACCCCCATTAACGTATCAAGGGTATACCATTGCATATTGTCACTTTTTTCTACGACATTATCGCCACTTAGAGCAGATATCGGAATGTAATAAAACGATATATCTCCAAAATACGGCAACTGCTCTATTATAGATTCATACTGCGCTTTGATTTTTAGATATACGGACTCATCATAATCCACCAAATCCATCTTATTGATCGCAACAACAATGTGTTTTATCCCCATTAGCGAGGCTATATATGAGTGTCTTTTTGTTTGAGGCAAAACCCCTTTTCTGGCATCTATAAGCACTATAGCCAAATCTGCAAAACTAGCTCCGGTAACCATATTTCTAGTATATTGTTCATGTCCGGGAGTATCCGCTATTATAAACTTTCTAGTGTCCGTAGAAAAATATCTATATGCGACGTCTATAGTTATCCCTTGCTCTCTCTCGCTTTGCAAACCGTCAACAAGCAAAGCCAAATCAACCTCTGCACCACCCGATCCGTTTTTATTTCCGTCTTTTGTAACGGCAGCCAACTGATCCTCAAAAATCGCCTTTGAGTCATATAAAAGCCTTCCTATAAGAGTGCTTTTACCGTCGTCAACACTACCGCACGTAATAAACCTGAGCAAAGTTCTATTTTTGTAAATATCCATAAAACGGTCTATACTAAAATCCGTACCTATATCCATCAAAAATAACCCTCTTGCTTCTTTTTTTCCATAGAAGCAGTCGAATCGGAGTCTATCAACCTACCTTCTCTCTCGCTATTTTTTGCAAACAACATCTCTTGAATAATTTTTTGCAGGGTATCGGCCGATGAGGTTATAGCTCCAGTAAGAGGGTAACAACCGAGAGTTCTAAATCTAACTAACTCTTCGGAGGCTTTTGAGACTAGTTCGGCAGGAACCCTATCGTCATCCAACAGAATTTTTGCCCCCATATACTCCGTTACTAATCTTTTTTTTGCAAAATATAACGGCACAACAGGGATATTCTCTGCATAAATATACTGCCAAATATCAAGCTCAGTCCAATTCGACAAAGGAAATACCCTAATCGACTCCCCTTTTTTGTGTCTACCATTATAGATATTCCAAATCTCCGGTCTTTGGTTTTTCGGATCCCATCTATGATTAACATCCCTAAATGAATAAATCCTCTCCTTCGCCCGACTCTTCTCCTCATCACGCCTAGCTCCTCCGAACACGGCATCAAATTCATAGATATCAAGCATTTGTTTTAGAGCTTGCGTCTTCATAATATCCGTGTGCATTGCCGAGCCGTGCGTAAAAGGCGATATATTAAGCTCTGCACCTTTTGGATTTGTATAGATGATAAGCTCCATCCCTACCTCGTCTGCTCTTTTATCTCGAAACTCAATCATCTCCCTAAATTTCCACATTGTATCGACATGCACAAGCGGAAAAGGGGGTTTTGCCGGATAAAAAGCTTTTTGAGCCAGATGTAACATTACGGAGGAGTCCTTGCCTATACTATACAACATCGCAGGGTTATCAAATTCTGCCGCCACCTCTCTTATTATGTGAATCGACTCAGATTCCAAAAGTTTTAAATTACTTAACAAAACACACCCTCTGTCTATTGTCGCCTAGGAATAACTACATAACGATATATAAATTGATAGCTAATCACGAAAAAAGCTATAAAGCCGAATAAAATATATCCTTTGTTGTAAAAAAATATACTTAGCACCTGAAACGGCAAAAAAGAGATAATGATAATAACGGCAGTTTTAGGGTTTGATAGTTTACGACTACGCATTAATGCTTGATGAAGGTGCATTTTGTCCGGTTCTGTTGCTTTTTTGCCGCTAAGTTTTCTACGTCTGTAGATAGAAAATACAACTTCCCAAATCGGATAAACCACTACAGCCAAACAAAACCATGCGCTAACCTCCGGATGTCTCACAACCGTCAAAACAGAGATTGCCGCCAACATAAACCCGAGATAATACGCCCCACCGTCCCCCAAAAATATCTTGCCTGCCGGAAAGTTAAAGACAAAAAAACCGAGGGTTGCAAAAAACAAAGCAGTACAAGCCAACATCATATCCGTATCGCCGACGATAAACGAAAAAATACCGAACACCGCAAAAGCCCCCATGGAGATGCCGGATGCAAGACCGTTTAGCCCGTCTATAATATTTATGGAGTTTGTTACTCCGACTATTGCAAAAATTGTAAATATAACTGCAACAATATACGGAAATTCAACCCCCATACCGATAGTTTTCAGATAATATCCGCCCGCAACAACGAATATCGATGCGGCCGCCGTCTGGATAACTAACCTAGTTTTTTGAGAGATATTTCCTCTCATATCCTCGATAATGCCACTAAAAAAAGCTATAGATGCGGCCAAAGAGACGGCAAAACCAAAGAGCGCCCATACAAAAAGTATCGAGGCGGCAAATATTGCCAACCCTCCAACCCTAGGTGTCGGCACAGTATGAAATCTTTGCGGCTTATCTGATTCGTGGCAATCTATAAAAATCTGTTTTTTGTGCGAATAATAAATCAAAAAATATGTAAGTCCGACAGAGAAGCTAAAAGAGATAAACGCTGCTAACAAGTTTCATCTCTCCTAAAATCATCTTCCAATCTGATTATATCATCCTCACCCAGATATTCGCCTACCTGCGCCTCGATGATGACAAGGTCTATTTTGCCGCTGTTTTCTAGTCTATGGACTTCCCCCATCGGTATATATGTAGACTCGTTTGAGCGAACAAGAAACGAATTCGCCCCGACGGTAACTTTTGCCGTTCCGCTGACAACTATCCAATGTTCGCTTCTATGGAGATGTTTTTGAAGGCTCAATTTTTTACCTGGGCGGACTACTATCCGTTTGATTTTGTAATTTTTTTGCTCTTCTAGTATCGTATATGTCCCCCACGGTCTGTGGACGGTTAGGTGGATATTGTGTAGTTCGCTTCCGCTTTGCTTTAGCTTTGCCACAACCTCTTTTACCTGCTGTCCGGCTCCCTGCTTCGCCACCAAAAGCGCATCCGGCGTATCTACGATTACAAGCCCATCTATACCGATTGTCGCTATCTGCCTGTCCGATGATAAAATAAGGTTGTTTTTTGAGTCTATCGATATTGCATTTGAGACGGTATTTCCGTTTTCATCTTTTTCTAGCTCCGCATACAGAGAATCAAAACTCCCCAAATCACTCCAGCCCATATCGCAAGGGACGACTTTTACTAGAGCGCTTTTTTCCATAACGGCATAGTCTATACTATCATCCGGTATATTTTGCATATCGGCAAGTCTAATTTTTGTTTTGTTTTCATCGGCTATTTTTGAGTCAAAAGCGTTTTTAGAGGTATTGTATATCTCCGGTGCATACATTGCAAGCTCTGTCAAAAATACATCTGCCCTAAAACAAAACATACCGCTATTCCAGTAGTAGTTTCCGGATTCGATATATTTTACTGCGGTCTCGTAGTCAGGCTTTTCTTTAAACGACTTAACATCTTCACCCTCTGCTTCTATGTATCCGTATCCGGTTTCCGGATATGCAGGCTTTATGCCAAAAGTAACGATGTATCCCTCTTTGGCTAACTCCTTGGCGCTTGAGACCGCCGCCTTATATGCCATTTCATCTTTGATTAGGTGATCAGATGAGCTAACGAGGAGTATCTCATCCGGCTCCGCTCCAAAAGCGGCCAAAGCAATAGCCGGAGCGGTATTTCTACCTACCGGCTCCAACAAAAACGAATAATCTATCGCTCTGCACTCCTCAAGCTGATCAAACGCCAAAAAAAACTGCTCGGAATTTGACACGACAACCGTCTTGTCGCAAAGCCCTACATTTCTTTTATACGTTTTTTGAAATAACGATTCGGCGTTAAATAGTTTCACAAATTGTTTAGGTAGTAGCGTCCTCGATATAGGCCATAGTCTTGTCCCGCTCCCGCCGGAGAGTATGACGTTTGTCAATTTTTTCCCCTTAAATACCAATCGTAAACACCTCTAATCCCCTCATCTAGCGATATTTTTCTTCTCCATCCTAGAGAGTTTAGCTTCTCAACATTCGAGAGCTTACGCATAGTTCCATCCGGCTTTTCGGTATTAAAAAATAGCTCTCCGTCAAACCCTACTATTTCTTTGACAAGATAGGCAAGCTCTTTGATGCTTATCTCTTCACCGCTACCGATATTAATATGGGTGTTTCGTACCTCTTTTTTATCTTTTGCTACATCGGCAAAATCGATATTTTCCATGACATACACAGAGGCATCTGCCATATCCGAAGAGTGCAAAAACTCTCTCGTAGGTTTCCCGCTTCCCCATATCTCAACTCTCTCTGAGCTGACACCAAATCTCTCCAAATATCTCAAAGCCTCATCCATATCGGTCACGCCGATATCCCCTAGAACAGCCTCATAATCTTTATTTTTTAACAGTTTTGCCAAATGAATTTTTCTAATCATCGCCGGCAACACATGAGATTTTTCAAGGTCAAAATTATCATTTAGACCGTATAGATTTGTCGGCATTACCGATATAAAATTAGTGCCGTATTGTATATTGTAGCTCTCACACATTTTTATCCCGGCTATTTTTGCTATTGCATACGGCTCATTTGTA
>CALJKN010000078.1 GCA_937973585.1 uncultured Helicobacteraceae bacterium | reverse complement strand
GCCTGCCCGGAATGCCCCAAGTCTGCATGCCCTTCTCCGGAACGCTATATGAAGGCATATGAGTGTGATGCGGAACACATTTATGCGGTGACGCTATCGGCAGAATTGAGTGGTTCCTATAACAGTGCGATTCTTGGAAAAAACCTGTTCCTGGAAGAGCAGCCGGAGAAAAAGGTTCATGTATTTAATTCCAAATCTGCATCCGGTGGTCAGAGTCTGATTGCCATGAAGATCGTGGAGTGTGAAGAAAAGGGACTTTCTTTTGAAGAAGTAGTAAGTGAAGTAGAGAAATATATTGAAGAGATGAACACATTTTTTGTGTTGGAGAATCTGGAAACTCTGCGCAAGAACGGACGTTTGGGCAGAGTGAAAGCTCTGGTGGCCAGTGCACTGAAGATCAAGCCGGTTATGGGAGCTACTCCGGAAGGAACGATCTGTCAGCTGGATCAGGCCAGAGGCATGAATAAAGCAATCGTAAAAATGGTGGATCACATTGGAGAGAAGGGGATCAACATCCCGGAAAAGACAGTTGCCATCACTCATTGCAACTGTCCGGAAAGAGCGAAGATGCTGGAGGAGGCTATCCGTGAGAAACTGCACCCAGCAAAGATCGTAGTTATGGATACTGCCGGTGTCAGCAGTATGTATGCCAACGATGGTGGCGTTATCGTAGCAGTCTGATCAGAGAAAATCTCCAGTTCAGAAAATTATCACATTTCTTTCTGGAGTTGCTGCTTTTCTTTTGAAAACAGATGTGCTATAATAAACGGAGTACATAAACACCGCAAACATCTGTTATAGCCGCCTATCCTACTCCTCTGTGCTATAATATTTCACCGGCCAAAGCCCGATGACAAAGGCTTTGGCTATGATTTTTTTGAACAAAAAATCAACTTCAAAATCCAAAAAAGCAGTCTGTTTTTTCATTTTTTTATCCAAAATTCATAGCAAAAACACAAGCCAGTCATACAATCAAAACAAAACAAGCTGCCTCTCGCCGATTTTTTCCTCGTATTTTTCCGTACCGAGTAATATTTTCATCCGCTCGTATTGGGAATTTGTGATGATGATACTGCGGACGTTTCCCCTTTTCGGGAGATTGTCCTCTACGTACTTTTCATACATTTGCGCCGACTCTACGCCGCAACATATACGGGCATATACGGAAAACTGTATCATCAAAAAGCCGTTATTTACTAGAAATTTGCGAAATTTTGCGTATGCTTTTTTATCTTTTTGCGTAGTCGTCGGCAAATCAAAAAACAAAAGCAACCTCATAAATCTCACCTCATACATAGATTTCTACCCTTTTGAAAACTCCGGTAGTCGTAGTGCCGTATGAGACTTGGCAACACTAGCCGACACCAGAGAGACGGCGACTTTCTCGCAAGCATTTGGAATACTCTCCAAACACCCTCCGACGAGCGCCCTATCTTCAAAGATACCCAAAATATCCAACTTGTCATCCCTGCCTAACCCGTGCCGCACATCAATACCCGTCCGCTCATACATATTCCAAACACGGATATCCACAAAGGGGCGAAATGGCTCTATGAGGTCATCCGCCAGATTGAAAGCGTTTAGTTCACTATCGTGATGAAGCCCAAACGCACCGATCAGCCCCGCTCCGGCAATGCTTCTAGCTATTATCCCTCTGATGATTGCGTATCCGTAGTTGAGCGCCGAATTTCGTACGTCCTCCTCGATGCCGCCCCGCCTAAAATCCCTAAAAAGAGCGGCCCAATATATCTTTGCCGCTTGTGCCTCGGTATTTGTCTCATCGTCAGATAAGGTTTTTGTAGCTAAGTTTTTGAGTCTTTTTGAGGCTTCCAAATTTCCTATATGCGAGAGTACAAACGATTGATTTGTTATTTTTGATTTGATGATTTTTTGCCACGCCCTTTTTTTGAACGGTTCGCTCCAATCCTTTTGTATTTTTGCGGCTTTGGTATGTCTGGAGTGGGAGGCGAACGGTACAAAAACACCGTTTGGGATATGTGATGCATCGCAAGAGAAAAGAGCTATCCCCTCGTCGGCAACAGCAGAGAGTAAAGCGGCGGTCAAGACGGCCTCTCTGCTCTCCAGTATGATAGCAGATATATCCGACAGTGGAAGCGATGCGCTCTCTCCGCTATAAGGCTCTACAAATAAACTACGATTTTTGAGACTTAGGCGGCAAGGATTTGATATGACAACCGTCCGCCAACCCATAGACTACTTCCCTTTTGCCGCTTTTTTATCGGCTTTCTTTTTTGTCCGCCTCTCGTGCACTCCGTTTCGCACCGCCTCTTGAGGTATCGTACCTAGTCTTTTTTCGCTTTTAACTTCGTGATAGTAGCCCAGTGGGTCGATTTGGTATTTTTTGATGTATTCGGCAGTTTTGGAGCCGATACCATCAACGTCTATATCTGATTCTATTTTTCTCATTGAAATGCCTGCCGTACCGCTGTGCACACCCCTAAAATAACCAAAAAACGGATCTTTATTTTTCACTTTTATTTCACATAGGTCATCTTTGTGTAATGAGAATAAAAACCGATAGTCCATATCCAGTTCTAGCCGCTTTTTATCTTTATCTCGCACTATTGCCTGATTCGGCAATTCGTCCTTTGCAAAATCCGCCACATAGATAGGCACTAGGTAGTATTTTCCGTCTTTTACAAATACGTCTACTCTTGGCATATCTCCGTTATCACATATACCTTTCATTTTATTGACGGCTACACCGTTGCCCTTATAATCTTTTGGACTTTGTATCGTCTCTTTATGTGCCGCACCTGTCACGCTAGCTCTAGGCGGCCTGCTAATCAGTAGTCTTTTGCGCCCGTTTTCCTCTTTTTCTAGCTTTAGCGCTTTTTCGACTTCGGATCTAAAGTTTTGCATCGGGGCTTTAAACTCCGGCTTTTGCTTTTCTCTTCTGGTCTCTTTTTGTTTATAGTAGGCGTGTAGCTTTTGAACCATGCTTTGAGTGGAAAGAGCTACAATTATAGCGTCAAGAGCGTGATGTGGATGCCAGTTTCTATCCTTTTTAAAACCCTCAAGCCACCTGCCTCTTAACTCGCTTGTCAGTTTGCCGCTTCGCACCTGTATGCGAAGCTTGTCGTCGTCATGCGCCAATTTCCAATGTTTTTCACAGTATGTTTTTATGGCTTTTGACATATACCTCGTATCGTTGAGATTTCGCTCCAAAAACTCTTTTTGCGAACTCTCGTCAAAATTTTCTTTTAGTAAATATCTTCGCTTCTTTTGGCTCATTTGATGAAGCCCCGAACCGACAAAAATTTTGAACCTCTCCCATTTGGCGCTATCGTCTTTTAGCCATTCGCATGGGGTTTGATTTTTTTTGTTTTGATTGCAATCACTGTGAACCAAAACTTTATTTGCAAAGCTATCCTCGGCGCTTCTACTTCTTGGCAAGATATGGTCTATTTGGCATCCGTCGTCAAAAATATCCGGATACCTCAATTTGGTTTGGCAGTATGGGCATATCTCGCCTTGTTCCCTAAACATCCTAATTTTTAGTATATTTTTGGCGCTCTCTTTGTATCCTGCATTTCTAACGTCTTCGGCAAGCAAATTTTTAAGTTTCGCATTCTCGCTTGAGGCTTTCTCCCACTCTCTTCTTTGCTCTTTTGTATTTACCTCGCGGGCTAGCTCAAAATGCACTTTGTCAAAGCTGCCGTATTTGCGGACAAGGGCGTTTGCGACTTTGCGAAATTCGGCGAATGCACGGATTACCGTAGGATTTAGGATCGCTATCTCCGTATCTTTTAGCGGAGGCAAAAATAACTCTTTTTCATTTTTTTGTTTTGGTAAAAGAGCGTTTTGAACGGCGTATCTCAGAGCTTCGTCATAGCGGATACCGTTTTCGCTCATTAACATATATAAAATACGGACGGCCTTTAGCGATAACATCAAAAAATCGTTAAACGATACTTTGGATAAAGCCATAACGTCATCTTCGCCTATCCCTATTTTTGTAAGATGCTCAATCTTTTGCTTTTCGCTTTTGTAGTATGTGAGTATTTTTGCCGCCTCGTCCGCTAACTCTATGTCTTTGATAAATTCGGAGAATTTATCCCCCAAAGCCTCTTTAAATTTTGCGTGACCTTTGAGATTTATCCATACTTTTTTCTCGGCGTCGGCTTTGTCAAATTCCCACTCTATGGGTGCATTATCGTCAAGCAATGATGGGTCTTTTCTCTTTTTTGTTTTCGGTTTCCCTTTGTAGTGAAGCCCTTTAAATATTTGGTTTTCCCCCAAACTCAAAAACTTTCGTAAAGCCTTAAAATCAGTCTTATCTTTTGAAGCGGCGAACTCCATAAGCTCGTCGATACTTTTTAGCTCTACTATTTTTTTCTCCATCCCGTCGTTATCTAAGACGACCGTAGAAAAGAGCCTGCCGATGGCTACAAATCTCTCGGCGGTTATGGAGCATTTCGGAGCCCTTTTTTCGTTTGGAAAATATGTGCAAGCACCGACCATTTTTTCTACGCTAGGCGGCTCTTTGATGCGAAAAGCGATCTCGTTGTATTTTTGTTTTAGGTCGCCGCTTGCAAACTCGCTCCCATACTCCGATTGTTTTTCAAATATTTTTTCTACCTCTTCCTCAAACAAGGCGCGATGTATCGAAAACGTATAGTCTCCACTTTTATTTCGTTTTTTGCCGTTTTTGCCGAAAGTTTGCCACATCCATTCGCCGATGGTATCGCATTTTGCGGAGACATATTTCTCTTTTAGTATTCGTCCAGCCTCTTTGACTTTGCCGCTCTCGTCGTCCTCTTCGTCTCCTACAAACTTATAACCTCTATGCTTTGCGATATGTATGAGCACTCTTGCAAGCTCGTCTCCGCTTAGTTTTCTCCTCAAAGCCTCATATCTAAGCCGCCACACATCTACACGGTTTGCCTTGCCGTGATACATCCCGCCATCTTCGTCCAAATCCGCTTCGCCGATTAGCCCCGCCGAGATAAAAAGCTTTTTTATCTCATTCATACGCACACGGCGGCGATTTAAAAGGCGACGAGTACCCCTTGCGATTCGTCTAGGCAAGGCAGGGCTTATATTTTTATTATTAACCCTTGTTTCCGCCACCGTAAACAGTCTAACGCCGCAATCTTTGATAGCATAACCATCCACTTCCGTATCATATTCGACGATAGCCCAGCCAAGAGAGCTAATCCCCAAATCTATACCTAAAATTCTCTCAACCATACAAAAGACCTCAACTCGGACAATTTGCAAAGATTTTAACAAAAATTAATCAAAATGATTTTAAAATTTACATGTAGCTATAGAGCAGAGGAGTAGGATCGGAAGCACGGCTATAATAAGGGGTTTTTGAGGCTCCCCGCAAAGCTCTGCTCTACGGAGCATCTTTTAAAAGCCTCTACTTCATCTTTGGCTCACAACAAACTATCCTAGTTTCCCGACGGCGCACGATACAAAGCTTTTTGCCTTGTCCACGAGGCCGCTATCTTCTCCGGCGAGTGGGTAACCTAGTTTTTTGAGGGCTTCTGCACCTTTTGCTATCTCCTCTTCGTTTGCCGCCTCAACCGTGACGGTTTTCTCTGCCGGATCGACCTCTACAGTGTCAAACATAGACGACAACTCTTTTTTGATCGTATTGGCACAACCGCCGCATCTGATATTTTGGATTTCGTATACGTGTTTCATCTCTAAATCTCCGTAAAAAGTTTTAGTTATTGTACCTTGTATTTACATCACCCTCTGAACGTTTTTGAGACAATAGATAAGCAAAAAAATACGAGGGCGATAACGACTATAGTAGCGCCCGTCGGGAGGGAGGCATAAAAAGATAGAAAAAGGCCGCCGAATACGGAGAGGACGGAGATTAAAACGGCAAGCAGCGTAGTCTGCCGAAAGTTTCTCCCAAACTGCATAGCGGTAACGACCGGAATCACAGTCAAAGCCCCTATGAGTAGCGCTCCGACGATTTTTATCGAGACCCCTATCATAACCGCAACCAAAAAAGCCAAAAGGTAGTTTAGTGCTTTTGTATTTATCCCGCCGGCATACGCAACATCCTCGTCAAAAGCGGTAAAAAGGAGTTTTTTGTAGTTTAGCGCCACAAGAGAGAGGCACAAAACCCCAAAAACCGATATGACCGCCATATCCATATCATCCACAGCCACGATAGAACCGAACAGATAGTCAAACAACGAGGAGTTAAAAGAGTTTGAGAGGGAGACTATGATGATGGCAATCCCCAGAGAACCCGATAAAAATATGGAGAGCATAGAGTCCGAATATAGTTTGTGCCGCTGCCTCAAATACTCTATCCCAAAAGCGGCCGACACGGTAGCCGCAATAGCTCCTACACCCACCGGAATGGCAGTCAAAAACCCTATCGCTACGCCTAGTAACGAAACGTGAGCCAGAGAGTCGGCAAGCATCGAATACCGTCTGACAACCACGAACATCCCAAGCGTAGATGCTAGTAGCGCCACGACCGTACCGACAAAAAAAGCCCGAATCATAAAATCGTATTCAAATATTTCCAAAATCCAACGCCCCTTTGATTAGTGGTGGTGACAGACTACATGGGCATCTATCCCGTAAAGCCTGCTCATATCGGCGCACGACATAGCCTCGTGCGGGTTGTGGCAAGAGGAGACGGTCTTGTTGACACACATAACCTTTGTCACCTCGTCCGCTATTACCCCCAAATCATGGGTGACGAACAACACGGTGATCCCCTCCTCTTTGTTGAGTTTTGCCAAAAGCTCGTAAAAACTTTTTTGGGAGCCGGTATCGACACCCGTATTCGGCTCATCTAGTATCAGTATCTGCGGCTTTGCGGCCAAGGCTCTGGCTATCATCACCCTCTGCCTTTGTCCGCCCGATAAATCGGATATCCGTCTGTTTTTTAGCTCCAAAACCCCCATCTTTTGCATCGACGAAAGGGTCAAATCACGCTCCTCGGAGGTTATTTTTGATAGAGCGCCGAATATCCCGCCCTTTTGCGGCAATCCTAGCCTTACAACCTCCTCGACGCTTATCGGAAAGTTCTCATCAACTCTGGAGACCCCTTGCGGGACGTAGCCGATTTTTTGCTTGTCGGCAAAGGCGGCCTGCTCCCTCCCAAATATCCTGATCACCCCTCCGGTCGGCTTCAAAAGACCCAGTATCAGCTTTACAAAGGTGCTTTTGCCGCCGCCGTTTGGCCCGATGATGGCCGCATACTCACCCCGCTTGATACCGACAGAGACGTTTGTCAATATATCTTTGTATGATAGATTTTCGGTCTCTATCACCATATCTACAAATTTTATCTGCAATCCATAGCACCTTTTAGTTTTGAAAGATTCTGCCTCATAACATCTATATAGCCGACACCTTTTTTGCTCTCCTCTACCGTGATATTCTCAACGGGTCTTAGGGCATCTGTTTTGGCATTTGCCTCTTTGGCTATCGTCTTTGCCACTTTGTCGCTGGCAAACTCCTCAAAAAATACGGTGTTGATTTTCTCTTTTTTGACTATCTCTACCAGTTTGGCTATCTGTTTGGCTGAGGGCTTTGATTCCGGCGACATTCCCGATATCGAATACTGGGTAATCCCGTAGTCGTTTGAGAGGTATCCGAATGCATCATGATTGACTATCACTTTTTTGTTTTTGCACGTTTTGAGGGCTTCATATTCGGTTTTTAAGAGCGAAAGTTTTTTTATATACTCCGCCAGATTTGTCTCGTATACTTTTGCATTTGCCGGATCTGCTTTTGATAGTACCGCCGCCGTCTCTTTTACTACCGTCATATAGTTATCGATGCTTAGCCAGTAGTGCGGGTCATAACTTGCGTGGCTATGTCCGTGTCTATGCCCGTGGTCATCGTCTTTTATTTTTAGGAGTTTGACCTTTTGGCTCATATCCACCGTTTTGGTCCCAATTTTTAGGGAGTTCACTACTTTTTTGCTCCAAGGCTCAAAAGCACTACTACTGACGATAAATAGATCGGCTTTTGAGAGAGTAGCCATATCTTTCGGTTTTGGCTCAAAATCGTGCGCCTCAACTCCGAAAGGGATTAGATTGTTTAGCAAAACCTTGTCGCCGCCGATATTTTTTACCGCATCATAGAGGGGGAAAATCGTAGTAGTTACCGATATTTCGGCAAAAGAGCAAACGGCAAAACTGCCAAGCACAATCAGTTTTTTTATCACGATAACTTCCTTCAAGTTTTTAATTAAAAAAATATTGTACTACAAAATGCAACTAAGTTGCAAACTTATCGAAAGCGGCTTTTTGTTACCATCAAAGGATGAAAACGACAAAAACCGGAGCCGAAATCTTATCAATACTCCAAAGCGCCGATAGACCGCTGTGTTACGATGATTTTAACCTAAACGTAGACAAAGCAACTTTTTATCGCAACATCGCAAAGTTTGAGAGTGAAAATATGGTGCAAAAGCTAGAATCGGACGAGCGCAAATGGTATTTTGAGCTACAGACTACCCCGCACCCCCATTTTGTATGTGTAAAATGCAAACGGATAGAGTGTCTGGAGGAGTTAAATATAAAACTTGAAGGATACGAAATCCGAAATATCACACTAAAAGGGATTTGTAAATTGTGCAAAGATGCCTAACGGGGCTAACAAACCGATTTTAGCGCTATCTCAAATCTAGCTCCCGTCCCCGTGTTTATAACGCTCAATCTGCCACCCATCTGACTCTCTACAATCTCTTTTGCCATATAAAGGCCGATGCCTGTCCCTTTTCCCTCGGCTTTTGTCGTAAAGTACGGCTCAAAAATTCTATCCATTATCTCATCCGATATCCCACCGCCGTTATCCTCAATACTTAGCACGACATACCCCTCCTCAAAAGTAGATATGGATATATCGATACGGGGTTCTTCGATATTGTTTTCTATTAGCGCATCTTGTGCATTTGAGATAATAATCATAATAGACTGCTCCAATTCGCTCTGGTAACCGTGAACCGTGTGTTTTGAGGTATACCTAAAATCGGTCTGTATGGCGTGACTTTTTAGTTGCGGATTGACGATTTTTAATGTCTTATCCACCGCATCCTCTATTGCAAAGTCTGTTGTCGCTTTGACCGGTTTGAAAAAGTTTCTAAAATCGTCGATAGTCGTTGACATAAAATGAATTTGCGACATCGCATTTTTCTCAAAATCATTGATATAGCCGTCATCCAGTTCGTCAAACTCTTTTGCAACCCTGATATCCTGCACTATCAGCCCCAATGCATTTAGCGGTTGTCTCCACTGATGGGCTATAGCCCCTATCATCTCCCCCATCATTGCCATCTTGGACTGTCTGATTAGCAGTTTTTCCTGCTCCACCCTTTTTTCGGTCTCAACGGCTACCATATTTTTTAGGTTTTGATTCATCTCCTGAATATCTTTTTGGAGGGCTTTTGTTTGCGTTATATCCTGAAATACAACGACCGCACCCTCGATCTTATCCGATACGATAATCGGCGTTATTTTGAGGTGGACATCAAAAAAAGTACCGTCTTTTCTGATAAACATATCCTCCACATCTCTGATATCACCGTCTGTCGTAGTTTTATAAATAGGGCACTCGTCCACATGATAGTGACTCCCATCCATCCGGTGATAGTGAAACAACGCATGCTGATCCATCCCCAAAACCTCATCTTGGTTAAAACCCAACATATCGAGAGCCTGTTTGTTGATAAATGTACATCTCCCCTGCACGTCGATACCGTAAACCCCGTCGCCCAAAGAGGAGAGCAAAAGATGTTTAAATTTTTCCTCTTTTTTGGACTTTTTTAGCGTACCGGCAAGAATTATCGCCAACACCGTGATAGTAAGCCCCGCCACTATGAGCAGCAAAATAAACTCTTTGTATTTGACTACCACATCTTTCCACGTAAACTCCGATACATTTTCAAACGGCGGAAGCCTAAGCGCCCTTGACAGCTCCTCTACCCCCAAATAATCTGCCGGAATCGTATATCCATAGATTTTTGCCTCTTTTGCCGTGGCACTATCAGGCTCTATCGCAAAAAGGGACGTTGCAATATGTCTTATCGACTCCTCGTTTACATGCGGCATAGCAAATACCGGCCACTCTGGGTAAAGCCCAGTAGATACGACATCCGAGAAGTTTTTGTGGGTTTTTTTGTTAATGATTTTTATGTCGGTAGCGTTTAACTCCCCTTTTTTTATCATCCCCTCTATGATGCCGTTTTTGACAAAACCGATCTCCGATTCTCCCCTCAGGACACTTTTTATCACCTCTTGATGCGAATTCATAGTGTTAAACTCTTTTGCATCTTTTCTGATATTCACACCGATTTTGTAAAGCTCATACGCCTGTGCCCGAAAACCGCCCAGATTTTGGAAACTCAGTATTGCAATGCTTTTTTGTTTTAAATCATATAGCCCCCGTATGTCGCCCCTGTCCGCTCTAGCTACGATAGCACCCCCTAACATATGGGTAGGCACACCGTCTTCAGAGTTTACGAGGGTTGCGATCACTCCGGTGAGCGGTTGTTGTTTTCTGGCGGATAAAAAGTGTGTAGGATTGGTCGTGACGATATCAAGGGTGCCGTCTGAGATTCTTTTGTCTATCTCGTTTTGATCCAACACCTCAAGGATAACCTGCTCATTTTCAAGCTTTCGGTTTAGGTAATCCACAATCGGCTGATACTTCTTTTTTGTCTGCTCTACCCCAAGATATGAGAACACGCCAAACCGGATAGTATGTTTTTGTGATTGCGGGTTTTGATCTTGTGCGTAGAGAGGGTACAGGTTTATAAATAAAAAAGAGAGTAGTGCCAGAAAAAATTTCATACCGTTCATCGGAAGCCTCCCAATAGCCATAATCCGGATATTATCAAAAGAGAAATAAATGTAATAAATCCGGAAAATAAATAGCTAAAAACCTACAAAACGGGTTTTTGCGTTGGAAGTCGCCGATAATACATCAAATCCACAAACAGGCTCATCCAGCCCAAATAACGTCTTAACCGAGGTAACCGCCTTTTGAACCGTATAGACCCCTCTGTATCCTGCATCATACAAATAGTTTCCCATCCGGACTATGTCGGCCTCCCTCAGGTAGTCGGCATGAACCGTAGTTCTAACCGAAAAATCAAATCCGAGGGACAAAAGCCCCTTTAGCGTCCTATCAAACAAACTGAAAAAATTGCCGCCGCTAACCGTCTCAAACATCCCTTCAAGCCCTTTAAAGTCAAGCGCTACGGTGTCAATGAGCGATTTTTCGGCAAGCTCCAAGACCGTTTTCGGCCTGACTCCGGACGTATCTATTTTGACGGCAAACCCCATATCTTTTAGGTTTTTGCAAAACTCTTCAAGTCCGTCAAACATACAGCACTCCCCGCCAGAGAGGACTACCCCATCGTTCCACTCACGCCTTTTAGACATATACGCCAACACCCAATCGGCGCTATACCGACCGCCGGAAGGTATCAGATGCGGGTTGTGGCAATACACGCACCTAAGGGGACATCCGGAAAACCACACTACGGCACCGATTTTACCCTCGTAGTCTATAAGTGTATGCGGGGTTATATCGTAGATCGGTTTATCAGTCACTTGGTTGCTCTACAAACTGCCGTCTTTGGGCGTGTTCCCCTTTTTTCCCGATATTAAAGCTCTCAACAGGCCTATGGTACCCCATCACCCTCGTATAGACCATACATTTTCTCCTCTTGCCAATATTTTTTTCCAATATCTCTTTTGCGTTCATGCGCTTCTCTCCTTTAAGATAATTTCCTCATCGCATAGCGGACAAAACTCGTGTTCCCCGCTTATGTATCCGTGTTTTTCGCATACGGAAAAAAGCGGCGTGACGGTGATGTACGGGAGTTTAAAATTTTCCAATACCTTTTTGACGAATATCCTACACCCCTCGGCCGACGAGAGCCTCTCGCCCATATATAGATGTAGTACGGTTCCTCCGGTGTATTTGCATTGCAAATCGTCCTGATGCCTTAGTGCCTCGTACGGATCCTCGGTATACCACACCGGAAGCTGGGCGCTATTTGTATAATAAATTCTATCCCCTTCCCCTGCTTGTAAAATATCGGGGTATCTCTTTTTATCCTCTTTTGCGAACCTGTACGTCGTCCCCTCCGCCGGAGTCGCTTCGAGGTTGTAGAGGTTACCGCTTTTTTGTTGGAAGACGGTCAACCTCTCTCTAATAAAATCCAAAACCGACAAAGCCATCTCTCTCCCCTCGACCGATGTGATATCGTATCTATCCCCCGAGAAGTTCCTAATCATCTCGTTTACGCCGTTTACTCCGATTGTAGAAAAATGGTTTTTAAAATGGGGGAGATATCTTTTTGTGTAAGGATACAACCCCCTCTCAAACATCTGCTCTATAAAAACCCGCTTTTTCTCCAGTGTCCCGTAAGCCAGATGAAGCAACCTGTCAAGCTCCAAAAAAAGGGTATCCGCATCACCTTTGAATCTATATCCGAGTCTTGCGGTATTGAGTGTTACGACCCCGATGGATCCGGTCATCTCGGCACTAGCAAAGAGTCCGTTTCCACGTTTTAGAAGCTCCCTTAGGTCAAGCTGAAGCCTACAGCACATACTTCTGACATGCCCCGGTTTGTATGCCGCATCGTTGGGGATTTTTTCCCCTGTTACGGGGTCTTTTAGGTATTGGCTCCCTATAAAGTTTTGAAAATAGCTAGAGCCTATTTTTGCGGTATTCTCGAACAAAACATCGGTATTTGGGCCATACCAGTCAAAATCCTCCGTGATATTTACCGTCGGAATCGGAAAGGTAAACGGCTGCCCGTTTTTGTCCCCTTCGCTCATAATCTCATAAAAGGCTTTGTCTATCATCCTCATCTCAGGCAAAAAATGTTTATACCTGAGATCCTCAGCCGATCCCGCCCCCCGCTCCTTTGCCAAATCGTCGTAATCAGGCAGGGCACAAAACAGATGTTTGTCGTTTTTGGTCGGAATCTGCTCCGCCAAATCCTCCGGAACACTCCAATCAATCGTGACGTTAGTAAATGGAGATTGCCCCCATCTGGCGGGGACATTGAGGTTGTAGATAAAACTTTTAAGCGCCTTTTTCACCTCGTCGTATCCTAGTCTATCCTTGAAAACATACGGAGCCAAATAGGTGTCAAAAGAGCTAAATGCCTGTGCCCCCGCCCATTCGCTCTGCAAAATCCCCAAAAAATTTGCCATCTGACCGAGAGCCTCTCTAAAATGGGACGGGGCTTTGCTCTCCACCCTCCCCCTTACTCCGTTAAACCCCTCGTTTAGTAAAGCCCTAAGGCTCCATCCGGCGCAATATCCGGTCAGGCAGTCGAGATCATGGATATGGTAGTCGCCGTTTCTATGGGCATACCCCTCCTCTTTACTATATACCTTGTCCAACCAGTAGTTTGCGATGACTTTTCCGGCCAGATTGTTGATTAGTCCGGCGTTTGAATAGCCGGTGTTTGCATTCGCTTTGATCCTCCAGTCAAACCCCGTTATGTACTCTTCGACGCTCTGGGTGGAGTCGATATAGGTTGTATCGTCGTTAAGCCCCAAAATATGCTCTCTTTGCATCTTGTGGGTATGACGGTAGAGGATAAAAGAGCGCATAACCTCAAAATAACCGGCATCAAATAACGTTTTTTCTATCGTATCCTGTACATCTTCGACCGCTACCGCTTTTTGTCTGCCGTACACCTTTGAGAGAACGCTCCAGAAAATCTCGCCGTCGTATCCGGTGGATACGCTCTCAAACGCTTTTTTGATTGCGTCTTCGATCTTGTAAGGCTCAAACGCCGCCTTTGTACCGTCCCTTTTGATAATTTCACAAAACACGCCGCTCTCCAAAAAAAATATTTGAAGAGATTAAAACAAAAGCAGACGAAAATGTCTTTGATGTGGGTCAAAAGGGCTTTTAGCTCTCCGCTCTAACACTCACCTCATCGCCAATCTCAAAATGACGACTCGTATGCATTTTTAGCGTTATGCCGCCGCATCCGATGAGGTACTCAAAAAAATCACCGAAATATTTTGATTTTAATATAACGGCGGCAATACCGGAGTCGGAAACGGTTATTTTGTTTGGACGGATAAAAACAGGCTCCCCTGCAAATCCATCTAATCCGAGGAGTTGTGCCGTCTTTTGATCCACCTCGTTGATATCCCCGAAAAACTCAGCGCAATATCTATCGGTAGGCAAAGAGTACAACTCCTTAATACTGCCGGTCTGCACAGCCCTGCCGTCTCTCATAATAGCCCCTCTGTCCGCCAAGCAAAAAGCGTCATCTCTATCATGGGTGACGATGATTGCGGTTGTGCCGAAGTTTTTTACGACTGAGGCCAACTCGCCCCTTAATCCGTTTTTTAACGACGGGTCAACATTGCTAAAAGGCTCATCCAACAATATAACTTTTGGATTGCAAATGAGTGCTCTGGCTAGAGCCACCCTCTGACGTTGCCCGCCGCTAAGCTCTGACGGATACCTCTTCGCAAGCTCAGAAATTCTCATTTTCTCCAGTATCTCATCCAGTGTACGACGGTCGTATCTGCCATCCAAAGTGATATTTTTTGCAACGCTTAGATGCGGCAAAAGGGCATAGTTTTGGAACATCATAGAGATGCCTCGCTTATGCGGCGGAAGCTTTGAGATAGAGCCTAGCCCAAGCACTACATCGCCGGAATCCATCGTCTCCAACCCCGCAATAATCCTAAGAATCGTACTCTTCCCGCATCCGCTGTGCCCCAAAAGGGCAAACGTCTCACCCTGCCTAACCGAGAACGAGAGCGAATCAAGCGCTTTTTTGTCCGGAAAATTTTTTGTTACCCGCTCAATACAAAGTTAAACGGCCTCAAAACCAGAGTAGCCGGAAGCTCTTTTGCGATGTCTATATAAACAATCAAAAAAGCGGTTATGATATATCTAGCTGTTAGCGGCGGATAGACTGAAAAAAACCTAAAGATAAAACTCTGAGCAAATATTTTTACGGTGTCGTCTATATTTTTGTCCACCCTCTCAAAACCGCTCTCGACGGAGCCTACCGATGCGGCAAAATATCTGACGGCATACGCTGCAATCAAAGCGAAAAATCCTCCGCTAAAAACCCTGTACGATAGCGTCTCATCCAAAAACCCAAACATCACGGTTATTGCCATTGCGACGATCACACCGGGGGTTGCATACCCCAAAAACGAGAGTTTATACAAAAACAGCCCCCTCTTTGGCGGGTATAGCTTTTTGAAATACGAGACAAAATAGGCCAAAAAGACTATAACTATACAACTTGCAACCGACAAAACAACCGTCTTTGCTCCGACCGATAAAACCTCCAAATCAATCGGGGGCGCCATATACAGCCAATAGGCAATACAGCAAACAGGGATAAAAAAACTGACGGCGACGACTAGGCATGAGAATAAAAAGGCAAATACCCCTTTTAATCCGGTGAGCCTAACTTTTGCACTTTTTTTACCTGTTGCGGATGAGAGGGTATGTGAGATTTTGTTTTTGTAGCGCATCTCTGCGGCAAACACCGCAAATACGAAAACCATCATCGCACCGCTGAGCAAAACTGCTCCGGCGAGGTCTCCGTAACCAAACCATGTTTTAAATATTCCGACACTAAACGGAGAGACTCCAAAATACGTCACCGTCCCGTAATCACTCAAAATCTCCATCGCCACCAAAGATAAACCGACAAAAGCGGACGGGAGAGAGAGCGGGAGATACACCCTGAAAAAAGCGTAAAAAAATGAGGCTCCACGAATTTTGATAAGATCCGTAACATCCGAACCGATCGACGAAAAAGCACTTCTTGCCAACAGATACACATATGTAAACAGCGTCGTTGCGAAAACAAACGAAGCACCGTATAGATTTAAAATATCAAGATGCAATCCGTCGTTGCCCGTAACCGTTGACAGTAGACCCCCTTTTTGGAAAATCCACACGTAGGCATAACCGCTCAAATACGACGGAAGGGCAAGGGGGAGGATAAATAAAACCGAAAAAACAGAGGAGCCGCAAAACTCATATCTGGCCGCCAAAAAAGCGGTGGAGAGCCCCAGAAGCAAAGCCCCAAGGCATCCAAAAAAAAGGAGGTACGCCGAGTTTAGCGAGTAGTAGCCTATATCTTTAACTACCGAAGCATCAATCAAAATCTCTCCGGTATACGTCGAATATACCGCCAAAAACAAAAAAGGCAAAACGGTAAAAACTCCAAATATAGGGGCTACAAGCGATCTATTCAAATTTTACTATCTCCACCCGGCTTCACTAAAAATCCGTACCGCTTTTTTGTTGTTCTCCCCTATTTTGGAAAGCTCTATCCCATCCTCTTTAAAGGCACCCAGAGCGGTGACTACGCCGTCTTGTTTGACCGCCGGATTTATCGGGTATTCAAAGTTGGAGTGGGCAAAGATATTTTGTGCGGCAGCTGAGGATAAAAACTCCAGTAGCCTAACGCTATTTTTGTAATTTTTGGCCCATTTGACCACCCCTGCCCCGCTTATATTGACATGCGCTCCGTAACCGTTTTGGTTTGGGAATACTACTCCGACCGACGAGGCTACGGCTCTGTCTTTTTGGTTTGGGGAGGCCATCATAGCGGCCAGATAATACGTGTTTACTATTGCCACGTCACCGTCTCCGGTTGCCACGCCGTAAATCTGATCCCTATCTTCCCCTCTCGGGTTTCTAGCCATATTGTTTACCACCCCCTTTGCCCATTCAAGAGCTTTTTGCTCCCCTTCGTGGGCTATGATGGATGCCAAAAGCGACTGGTTGTAGGCATTTGAGGAGGATCTAACAAGTATTTTGTCGTTAAATTTCGGCTCCATAAGACTCATATAGCTTTGAATCGTTTTTGGGTCTATCTTTTTTTTGTTATATACAATAACTCTGGCCCTTTTGGTTAGCCCAAACCACTCCTTGTCGCTATCGGTAAAATGCGCCGGAACGTTTTGTCGCAGTATCTCGGAGTTTACCGAGCTCAAAAGTCCAAACCCTTTTGCCTGCCATAGATTGCCGACATCGGAGGTAATGAGCATATCCGCCTGTGTGTTTTTCCCCTCTATTTTTAGCTTCGTTACAAGCTCCTCGGCCTTGGCTGTTACTACGTTTACTTTTATACCTGTTTGCTTCTCAAACTCGGCAAACAGTATCTTGTCAGCCTCATAATGCCTATGCGAATAGACGTTTACCTCCTCTTTTGCAAATGAGGAGACGGTCAAAAGCGCCAAAGCAAAGAGTGTATTTAGTGCTGTTGTTTTCATCGTTTTTCCCCCTCTCACGTATCGGCCCACATTCTAAGCAGATTGTGGTAGCAGCTTGTAAATCTAATAGCCTCATCACTGTCTCCGACACCCTCTCTAAGAGCCATAATCGCCATATCCATATCAAATAGCAGCCTTCTTCTGTCAAGCTCCCTGACCATGCTCTCAAGCCATGTAAAAGAGCATATTCTTGCCCCGCTAGTCACAGGCTCCACCCTATGAACGCTAGACGACGGATAGAGCACCATATCCCCCGCCGGAAGCTTTACCCTCTGTTGCCCAAAGGTATCCTCGATAACCAGATCTCCACCTTCATACTCATCTGGATCGGTAAAAAATAGGGTAAACGACAGGTCGGAGCGAACCCTCTTGCCCCCTCCCCTCATAGTCCTTACGGCGTTATCCACATGGTTTCCAAACGTATTCATCTCCCCCGTGTAGCAGTTAAAAAGGGGCGGAAATATCTTTTTTGGGAGGGCAGCCGTAAAAAAAAGGGCGTTGTTACTGAGCGCATCCAGTATGATTTTTTGTATCTCCTGTGCCTCGTCCCCCTCTTCAGGCAACTGGAAATTTCTCTTTGCTTTTGCCGCCTGTGTACCGGATGTGACATTCCCGTCCACCCATTTTGCCCCAAGTAGTAGATTTCTGCAATGCGTCACCTGTTCCTTGCTCAAAACCTCCGGAATATGTAAAAGCATTTTGGCTCCTTTGAATTGATTTACCTTAAAAAACCGAGATTTCCTAAGGAAAATCCCCCGAAAAAGGGGGAGGCGGCTAAAATCTGTAATCGAGGCTCAAAATGGCGGTTCTCCCTATCGCCGGAACTACAAAGCCGCCGTTTATATAGACTGCATCATAGTATTTCGTATCAAGTACATTTTTGACGTTTAGCTGGATCGTGTAGTCTTTTTTGCTATAAGAGACCATTGCATCGCCCTTTACAAATGACGGGGCTTTATTCGGCGCAAAAGTTGTCCCGCCGTATGCGTGAACCTCTCTGTCGCTTTTACCGTCTACTCCGGCTCCTATTTTCCAGTTTCTATCCAACTTATACGTAGACCACACGTTGAATGTATATGTGGCCGAGTTTGGCGGTCTTTGCCCTTTGTAGACCTGACTTTTCCCAGGGGCAACCTCATCTACTTTCGGATCCATAAGTGCCAGTCCGGCAAATATTTCCCAATCATCCGTTATCCTCCCCGCAGCCTCTAGCTCCAACCCGTCGGTATGCCTCTCTTTGGTTAGGATCGGGCTAGCCGAGGCGGATTCTACGTCGGTGTTTCTCTCCCACTCTTTAATTGTTTTATACAAAGAGGCTCTAAGTGACAAGTCCCCCTCAAATAACTCCCATTTGGCTCCAAGTTCATATGTAATACTCTTCTCAGGATCATATTTGTTTGAAAACGAATACAGATCCCCGGTGGTATTAAAAGAGTTATTCCACGCCAAATAGTAGTGTTGGTTTTTGGTCGGCTCGTAGCTTATTCCGGCTCTATAGCTGTTTTCGTTGTATTTTAGCTCTCCGGTTTTGGTTAGCGTCCCGTCGTAATAATCCATCCTAAGCCTGTCATGTCTGATGCCGCCCATCACTTTCCATCCCGGAGCAACCTCTATAATATCCTGACCGTAGAGGGCTATCGTCTTACCTAGATATCTACCGCTAATCACCCTCCCTTTTTCGCCGTACCAAGACTCATAGCCGCTAGGCAATGTCGATGATGGGCTCGCAACGGTATCCGGAAGAGTTGCAGCCCATGCCGCCGTAGCCGAGGTTCTGGTATAAAAAATACCGTTGTTGGCAAGTTTCGTCCCTGTTCCGCTAAGCCCATAAGAGCCGCCTGATGCACTAGAGATATTTGGAAAAGCGGTAGCTATAGAGGTTCGTCCCCATCTAGTCTGCCTTTCATGCAAAAACTCTGTCCCAAAAAGCGCCTCGTGCTTTAGCCCAAACGTTTCAAACTTCGTGTTGAGATCATTTTGCCAATCATATACCTGCTCTTGCGCCCCTTGGCTTTTGAGACTTCGACTAACCGCTCCGGTCGCCTGATTGTAGCTTTGCGCCGCAATCGCCCAGTTGTCCCTCAGATAATCTGCCTTTCTAAGCGCCGAACGAAGCTCGGTATCCTTTGAGAACTTGTGAGTATAGGCTATAGTCGTGATGTTGACCTTGTTGTCTTCATAGTCGTTTGTAAACCCGTAAAACGTATTATTTGAAACATCCAACGGCTCCTTGTTGAAAAAAGGGATACCGTAATCCGGCGTTATATGGGTGTTTAGATAAAAATGGGAAAATGTAATCTCGCCGCCGTCATAAGGCTTATAGCTGATACTAGGGGCAAAACCCTCCGTCTCATTTTTTACGTCGTCTCTCGTAGAGCCGCCACCTTGTTTTACGGCATTTACCCTAACGGCAATATTGTCTGAAAATTTTTTGTTTATATCCGCAGATGTCCTCCAAAATCCGTTTTCTCCGCCGCTAACCGAAATGCTCGAACCGTCCTCCCATTTTGGGGTTTTGCTCTGCTGGCTGATCACCCCTCCGGCCTGACCTCTACCGAAAAGCATAGCTGCACCGCCCCTTAGGACATCTACGCTCTCAAGATTAAACGCATCCCTGTTGTATTGCGAAGCATCCCTGATTCCGTCCAGATACATATCCCCAAACGTATAAAAACCTCTCAGGTTCATATTATCGCCGATTCTCCCGCCCTCGGCCGCATTAAACGTGAGTCCGGCAACGTTTTTCATGGCATCTTTGAGTGTAAACTGAGCCTGATCTTTCATTAGCTCTTTTGTTACGACGGTAATCGCTTGCGGGACTTCGTGAACTGTCTGTTTGGTTTTACCGACTTTTGAGACCGACGGCTGATACCTAGGGAGTTCAAGCTCTATATTCTCTTTTACCTCTACGGTTTTCAAGGTCGTCGCGGTGTTTTTATCGGAAGTGTCGTTTGCCCCAAACAGCGAAGAAGCGAGGGCAACGCCGTATATCGCTGCACCTATCGGCCTTAGCGGACTTTTTGAGAGCCGCCTGATTTGTTCTTTGTATGCCATACTTTTTTCCCTTTAGAAATATTCGTGGCTGGCTACTACCTAAACGGTCTGGCTGGCTATATGTTTTAGATGTTTACTATTTTGTCAGTATCAGTTTATTTTCCCTTGTGACCCTAAGGGTATACTTTTGCCCTTCATGCTCTATATACACAAAATGGTTTTGCCCGAAAAGCTCCGAACTGCTGATAATCATCACCTTCTCATCGGCAGAGCCTTTTGTCTGCGATCTCTCAAATATTTTCTCCTCTTTCACGATATCACCTGTTTAGACTAAAAACTATAGGAACCAAAACCCAAGAAACTATGTTTTGATCCCCTTTTTTTGCCGGAACGAATCTCCAGTTTTTGACGGAATTTAGAGCCGATTCGTCTAGCCGTTCAAATCCTGAACTTTTTTGTACCGTTACAGCTCCGGCAAAACCATCCGCCGAAACCTGCACCCTTAACAGCACTTTCCCCTCCTCGCCGAGTCTTCTGGAAATTGACGGGTACGACGGATGTGGATTTTTTAGATAATCTGCCGTAAAACTTGCCGGAATCTCTTTTACGGGTTTTGGCTCATTATCCGTAACCTCTGCCTTTGTCTGGCTACTCTCTCTTGTTTGGACATTTACGGCCTCTATTTTTTGGGTAGCGGTCGGCGGTTGAACAATATTTTTTGATTCGACCGCTCTAGCTATCTCTTTTTGTACATTTTTCTTTTGCGGCTCTATTTTTTGCACAGGTTTTTGTATCGGTTTTGCCGGCTCCTCTTTTTGCTCAGTCTCAAATGTTATCCCAAGAGGGACGGCTACCGATTTTGGCTCCTCGGCGTGATGCCTAATCAAAAAAAATGCAAAAACGGCATGCAACACAAAAGAGAGTAGTATAAACTCCGGATTTCTGTCTCTGTTAACGCTCAAAGTCATTTGCTACCCCTCATTTTTGGTAACGATCGTAATCTTCTCAAGCCCTTGAAGCTTTAGCCTATCCATAACAAATACAAAATCTTCAAATGCGCTTTTTTTGTCCCCTTTGATATGGACAAAATCACCTTTTGAAAGTCCGGATATCTTTGTCTCAAGACCCGCTTTATCGATTTTTTCACCGTCATAGTAGAGTTCACCGCCGCTCAAAACCGCTATCTCAACTTTTTGTTGCCCCTGTGACACCTCTGTACTTTTTGCGGCAGGGAGCTCTATTTTTAGTTGCCCCGTCGCAACAAACGTAGAGATAGTAAGGACAATAGCCAAAAGAACTAACACAACATCTATGAGAGGGACGACATTTATCCCCTCCACCCTCTTAAGAGCGCGCATCTTCCCATTTCCCAATGAGCAAATCCACCTTTCGTAGGCAGGCTCCGTAAATCATCGTGGACGGGATGGCGACCAAAAGACCCAGAGCGGTAGCCTTTAGCGCCAAAGATAGGCCGACAACCACCTCTGAGGGCTGCAGACCCCCTTTTTGCCCAATCTCATAAAAAACTACCATTACTCCGGCTACCGTACCCAGTAAGCCGACATAAGGGGCATTTGAACCTATCAGTGATATGGCGGACAGATTTTTTGTCAAAGCCGCCTCTATCTGATTTTTTGTCTCAAAAGCTAAAATATTTACCGAGGAGTAAAAAAACACCCTCTCAATCGCAAACCCGATAGCCAAAATACTCATAATCCCCAGAACGCCAATGGTTCCGTAATCAACCAAGTCTTTCAAGTACTCCATAATATCCCCTTAAGAGTGATAACTAATCTCATATTTAAGGGGGCGATTTTACATGAAAAATTTTAATATGTCAAGTATTTTGATTTTTAATTTCAAAAAATATTAGGAGTATTTGTAGATACGGAGGTAATCGTAAAGATCGGAAAGGCACATTAGCTTTATTTTCGGCTCTTCAAATCTTTTAATGATCGCCGGATCGCCGGACATATAAAGTGAAAAATCGACCCGAAATTCACTTGGCAATTTTCCCAAGCTATCCGGATCGTTTATAATTTGTGAGGCGACATCGTAGAATAAGTCATCCAGTTTGTCAAAATCCCCGCCAAAGTCATCATTTATGGCCTTGTCGTCAAACCCGTATGAGTCGAAGACGGCAAGGTATCTGGCATCCCATTTTTCGCTCAATGCACCAGTTCCCCCAGCGGTTTGCCGACATAAAACCCTTGTGCAAAATCTATCCCTTTTGATTTTACAATGTCATATATTTCTTTTGAGCTGACAAACTCGGCTATTGTCTCTATTTGCAATTTTTGCGAAAAGGCGATAATCGCATCCAACAATACTTCACTGTGTTTCACATGGCTTATTTTCCCGACAATAGAGCCGTCGATTTTGAGATAGTCAAAATCAAGCTCCAACATATTCTCAAAATTGGAATACCCGCTCCCAAAATCATCGATAGCCACTTTGGATCCGAATCTAGTTTTTACAAGCTCGATAAATCCTCTGAGGGCGTGATAGTTTTTTATCTCTTCGGTCTCCGTAATCTCAAATACCATCTTGTTGCCGATATCGGTTTGCGATAAGACTTTTTCTATCGTTGAGACTATATCAGAGCTTTCGATATCCTCGATTGTTATATTCACGGAGATCTCTTTACCGCTCTCTTTTGCTTTTTTTGCGGCCAGTTCAACTATTTTTTTGGTGATATACGGGTATTGTTTTGATTTTTTGGCAACGTCCAAAAATTGATGCGGAAGTATCACGGCTCCGTTTTCATCAATGATTCTGACAAGCGCTTCGTACTTTTGTATCTCACCTGTCGGTATATGCATAATAGGTTGGAAAAAAGCGACAATCCTATCTTGTTCGATCGCTTTTCTGATTTTGTTGGACCATTCGATATTCTCCCCGTACCTATACCTCTCCACGAGCGCCGGATCAAACACCTGATGAAACTTGTGCTCTTTTTTTGCAAATCTCAAAGCCATATTTGCCTTGCCGACTATCGTCTCGCTTTCGTACGCACTTCCGGCTGTTAGACTGACATATATCGGTTGTCCGTCTATCGTAATCGGCTCTTTTTTGACCTCTATCAGCATCTCGTTTACGAGTGCCATATGCTCTGTGGTCTGAGCCGAACTCTGACTAAGAACTCCGAACTCGTCGCCGTGCAACCTATAAAGGACATGACTTATCCCGTCAAAACGCTCTTTTAGCTTAATTGCCAGTTTGCAAAGGAGCTTATCGCCCATCTCAAGGCCGTAAAAATCATTAATTTCAGAAAAAGCATCTACGTTTAGAATCGTAAATATCGGAAATTCGCAACCGTCCAGATCCTCAAGGAGCTTTACCTTGTTCCAAAGACCTGTTAGATGGTCTTTTGTCTGTCTCTCGATTAGCTCCTCTTTTTCTATGAGAGGGGTGATATCATGCCTGATCCCGATGTATTTTCTGATTATTCCGTGTCCATCTTTTATCGGCAGAATAGTAGAGTCAACGACATAATCGGAGCCGTCTTTCGCCCTGTTTTTGATTACCCCTTTCCATACTTTTCCGGCTTGTATGGTCTCCCATACGTACTTGAACGTCTTTGCCGGCATATCGGGATGCCTGACTATGTTGTGCGGTTTGCCAAGTAGCTCTTGCGGGGTATAGCCCGATATGTCGCAAAACTTATCGTTTACATACTCGATTATCCCGTTTGCATCCGTTATCGATACTATATTGCTGACATCCAGAGCAACTTTGTATTGCTCCAAAAGCCACTCGTAATTTTCTTCCGCCATTATACTTCCGTTTATCATCGCTACGGTTACCCTCTTTAGCGCTTAATCTGCTGTATAATAACGGATAAAATTAAAAAAACAAATAAATAGGAAAATAGTTTTGAACCAATTAACACAAATTGTAAAAGAAAGCGGCACTCTTTTTAGAAAAGGGTTTTTGGAAACCAAGCAGATAACCTACAAAGGGGCGGTTGATTTGCTGACCGAATACGATGTAGCTATCGAAAAAGAGCTAACCGCAAAACTAAAAGATCTATTTCCGGATTTCACCATAGTAGGCGAAGAGAGCTGGGAGGGGGGCGAAATACCGAAAAACGCCGTCATCATAGATCCGATAGACGGTACTACAAATTTTGTCCACCATATACCGTTTTGCGCCATATCCGTAGGGGTATGGGAGGATGGAGAGCCAAAATACGGAGTCGTATACAATCCGGTACTAGATGAGCTATTTACTGCAAAAAAAGGTGGCGGGGCATATCTAAACGGCGAAAAAATCCACGTATCAAATACAAATGAGCTTCAAAAATCGCTCATAGCAACAGGGTTTCCCTATACAAAATCAGAAGGGGGCGACGATTTTTTGTGGGCCGTACAAAAAATCAAAGCAGTTTTGCCGCACACCAGAGATGTCAGAAGACTCGGTGCCGCATCGGTTGATCTGTGCTACACGGCAAAAGGGGTGTTTGACGGATACTATGAGATAAACCTAAAACCGTGGGATACGGCGGCAGGGGTGTTGGTAGTACAAGAGGCCGGAGGGAAAATCTCAAATACCGAAGGGGGCAAATACTCTCTGTCGGATAAAGGGATAATAGCTTCCAGCTCCGCTATACACGAGAAATTTGTAGGGCTTTTGACATCAGATGCTATCTGACTCTCCGGTTTGCGACTTTCGGTTTTTGGGGAGGGGGTGGCTACTAAAAAGAGACGACCTCCTAGACCCTGAACTAAACGGCAACAAGGCCAGAAAACTGTATACGTTTGCCGCAAACGGGTTTGGGGCGGATACCGTAATCAGCTACGGGGGAGCGCAGAGCAATGCCATGTATTCGCTCTCGGCTCTGGCAAAAAAACAAAATACAGAGTTTATCTACTATGCAAAAAAACTGCCGGACACCCTGAGACAAAACCCAGGCGGAAATCTGGCGGCCGCTCTCGAAAACGGGATGAAACTGGTAGAGCTAGAGCACAAAGCATACGATGAGACGATATCGAATCTGCTAAATAACCAGCCGGAAGGGGCAATACTCATCAGACAAGGGGGGGCCGACGAATACGCAAAAGAGGGTGTTCGGATGTTGGCGGACGAGCTAAACGAATATGCAAAAAGCCACGCACTAAAAAATCCGATTGCCGTACTCTCGGCCGGAACTGGAACAACTGCCGGATACCTATCCGAATATCTGGATTTTGAGTGCGTATGTGTCCCCGCCGTCTCGGACGCTCTGTTTTTGAGGCGGGAGTTTGAGAGGCTGGGGGTCAAAAAAATCCCGACGATACTGGAGGGTGCCGAAAAAATACCGTTTGCCTCGCCGCACAAGAGGCTCATCGAAATCTACAAAGAGCTTTTAGACGGAGGGGTGGAGTTTGACCTCATATACGACGCAAAGTGCTGGCTCACGATATCGGAAAATATGGAGTTTTTTCGAGGGAGGGATACGATATTTGTCCACTCCGGCGGCACACTGGGCAATAAAACCCAACTGGAGCGGTATAGATATAAGGGGTGGAGTTAGCCGCATAAAGCGGCAGAGGGGTTAGACCTCCGTCCTGCTTTTAATTTTTATTGTCACGCCGCCCCGAACAAAGTCCGGTCGGCTACGCTAGGCGCTGTGCCGCTAAAGCTAGCCGCATAAAGCGGCAGAGGGGTTAGACCTCCGTCCTGCTTTCTATGCTAAGACCAAAGCCGGAGATACCGATGAACTCTTTGTTTTTGGAGTGGGTGAGGAGGTTTATCCGTTTTATACCCAAAAGAGAGAGTATCTGAGCACCTACCCCAAACTCTTTTACCTCTGAGTGCTCCGGATATCCGGCATCCAAAAACACCATCACCCCACCCTCTCTCGACAACAAGTCTACGCTTCTGATAAGCGACGTAAACTTTGCATCATTGGAAAGCAACTCTATATCGGTTGAGATGTTATTGAATCTGACGTTTGCGCTCTCTGTCGGGGTACCGAATACAAAAGCGGTGTGAACCTTTCCGGCGTGGTCTTCAAAGCTCTTTTGGATTGCATCTTTGCCCATAAATACCGAGGCTTTTGATGTTATCTCTCTTACTAGCTTCTCCCTTTTTAGCCTATACTCGATAATGTCGGAGACAAAAACGATTTTTAGGTCGTGTTTTTTGGCGAATAGTTCCAGATCATCCCGTCTGGCCATCGTCCCGTCCTCTTTCATAATCTCGCATATCGTACCGCTAGGATAGACCCCCGCAAGTCTACAAATATCTATAGAACCCTCGGTATGTCCGGTTCTAACGAGTGTGCCGCCGTCTTTTGCTATCAGCGGAAAGATATGCCCCGGCATCTCAAAACTATCCGGCGTGCTATCTAAGCTGGCTAGCAGTTTTATCGTGTCGTTTCGCTCATATGCGGAAATCCCCGTCGCACACCCTTTTGTATCGACGGAGACGGTAAAGGCGGTCTCATGCGAAGAGCTGTTTTTTGCAACCATCGGACGTAGCCCCATCCTATCTGCATCGGCCTTGGTTATTGAGACACAGATTAGCCCCTTTGCCTCGCTCGCCATAAAATTTACTTTTTCGGGGGTGGAAAATATCGAGGCGTAGACCAAATCACCCTCGTTTTCCCTATCCTCGTCGTCCATCATAACGACCATATTTCCCTTTTTTATCTCTTCTATGGCTTCCAAAACTCTATTTATAGGCATTTTATCTCCGATTGTCCAATTATTATACGAAATTTATCGTTTTTTAGTTGACAAAGCGGTTAACTTATGATAGAATTACGGCCTCAAAAGTGATTGGGGTATCGTCTAGTGGTAGGACAGGTGGTTTTGGTCCATCTAACCGAGGTTCGAATCCTTGTACCCCAGCCACCTATTTGAGCTTTCACTTTTCTTTGGTTATCGCGGGATGGAGCAGTCCGGTAGCTCGTCGGGCTCATAACCCGAAGGTCACAGGTTCAAATCCTGTTCCCGCAACCATATTTCATCGGACTTCAAGCCACTTCTTAAAAATCTGAAAAATCATCAGGGTACGCCAAAGGGTACACTTCTAAAAACATCATTTCGCAAACTTTGTTTCAAAATTTGGTGCAAATTCCTTAAATTTTTTCAACACACTATTTTTAATAGCCCAACTTTCCAGCTCTTCAAATTTATATCCCAGTATATCCTCTGCTCTTTTTGGCTCGTTTTCTTTGCGTCTTTGGATTAGCTCTCTATCAGCACCGTGAAACTCCGAGATTTTGAAGTTATCTTGCATATACTGCCAAGCCTCTACGATTTTGGCTCTGTTTTTGTGTCCGTTTGCTATTTCGCTATCCGTCAGCCGATACACATATCGCAAGCTAATATCCTCGCAAAACCTCTTAAATAGGCTATCCACACTAGACAAAAAATCATCCAGCGTTTTTATGTCGTATTTTATAAACTCTTCCCGTTTTATCTGAAACTCCACATTACTTATCGGCTCATGCAAATCAAAACCGTGATGCAGGAAATATCCATACATCCTCGTTTGCTTCTCGTCACTCCTTTTTAGCTCCAGCTTTTTATCATATATCCTTAGCCGCAAAGCACCAGCCCCGATATAGATAGTCTCCGTGCGTCTCGTGCTTCCATGTTCGTCCGAGATAATGCGCCATTTTCTTTTTTTGGTTACAAAGTCGTTTGGGCTAAATTGTGAAAAATCATAGTTTATAAAGCAGTTTATATCCGCTCTCGTGATATGCCGCCCAGCCGTCAGCCTTCCAAGCACACTTGCGTTTACATAGTCGATACAGCCTCGTATTCCTAGTGTATATATGCCGCTATTCTCTAGTTGTATGAGTATATTATGCAGATTTTTTTGCTTGTCTTTATGCTTAAAGCCTACACGAAAAAATCCGTTTATATCGCTTAGATAGCTAAAGCCCTTTGCATCGCCAAGGTAATAAAAGCCCAAATCGCCCATTTGCACAAGCCCGCTAGGCATCCAATCTATCTGCGTTAATTTTTCGTTTAGCTCGTCGTAAAACTCCAAATATTCATAGTTTGTTTCGATGAAATAATATAGCGTATCTATTCCGCAAGCGATTTTGAGGCCGTTATTTGAGTTTATATGTTCGTTTGGCAAGTTTTTCTCCTAGATAGACAATGAGGAAAAATGGCGTAGAATGGGCATGTGTTACTATTACATGCCCTTGACTTTGAGGCTGGCTCGCAAATAGAGTTTGCTCCCCGCAACCCTCTCTTTGCTCGCACAGCCAAACTATTAAAGCCCGTAGAAAGATATATCTTTGGCAATTATGCCAATCTCGACTTCTACATCTTGCCCGACCTTAGTCTTTAGAGGCAACGCTTTTTCTTTCGGTATCGTCAAATCCACCAGCTCGCTTTTGCTCTCGCCATTTGATAGCTTTTGGACTATCATTATCTGCCCCCTGCTCTTTCCTGCTTTCGTCTCTCCCGTCTCCTTGTTTGTAAAGTCTGGGGATTGATATACGCCTAGCAACTTACCCTTGATATAGAATGACATTTTAATTCCTTGTGTGTATTTTGTTATTTTGCAAAAACGCTTCTATCTCTTCGGCTTTATAAAGCACTTTTGATTTTACGAGATAGTATGGCAGTTCGTTATTCATCCGCATTTTTGCGGCTTGTGATTTTTTGATGCCATATTGCGTTTCTAGCTTGTCAGCGTCTATATACGCCGCACCTTCGTTTTTCTTTGCCGAAAATTCCCTTATCAGACAAGAGACCGACTGATACAAAATAGCCTTCAAATCATCTTGTGTTATGTTGATAAGAGAAAAAGTGTTTTGCATGATTTTCCCCTTGTCGTTTGTGAAATATTGTCTATTGCGCAATGACGGGGTTATGGTAGTAGAAAAGGAGAAGTTGGACTAGGGATAAAATTACGGGATTTTAGTGTTTTACAAAAAAGCCATATCACCCGTAAAAAATCTCAAACTCTTCATTATTTTGTTCTAAATTAAACAACAAAGAGTCGTAAATCAAAAAAGAGAATATTGCGATATAAGCTCTAGATTGATCCTCTGCTTTGTCTATAGCTGTTGAAATTGCCTTGTCTAGCTCTTTTGATTCCGTAAAATACGCATCTATGCTATTTATTATGGCCTCGGTAGATATGCAAGCCGCCTCTAGGTATGCCTTTAATTTTTCTATACCTGTCTCCAAGACAACTTTAAACTCATTATAATTTAGTGTTTTATCGGGGGTTTCGCCGTATGACATATTGTCATTATCGTCGATATCAGCTACATAGGCCTCAACGACATCATTATTTCTTCTCAACATAACCCTTTGGTAGCTCCCACGATCCCAACAATACAAAGAGGCTATATATAAAGCGGAGTCTATACCAAGCTCGCATCCCAAAAATGTAGCCTCCATGCCAACATCCGACCAGTTCAAGCTATAAGATTGAGCGCCGCGGTTTAGTTTTGTAAAAATACAATCTACCCCCATTTTTACTCCTTGATTTTTGAACTATCAGCTCTTTGTAGAGCTGTATTAATAGGGTAACTTTACCCTTTTTTACGCTTAAAAGCGGGGATTTTGATAAAATCGTCTTCTCTATAATGTCATCACTGGCAAGAAAATTTTTGTAGCTGCTCCATCTTGGCCTCTTTGGCTTTTAGTTGTTCAGTGGTAGTCGCTTATAGTTTTGGATGGTTCATGCATTTTTTAATGGGGACAGCATATTTTATGAGTGAAGGTTGAATTATATTTTTAAAGCTTTATTGTACAATAATTCATATTTGCACACAAAATCAGCGTTTAAAATAGCTCCAAAAGGTAATATACTGCCCCCATTTGTCAAGACAACTTTCCCATTTTTCATCTTTAATCCAGAA
>CALJKN010000077.1 GCA_937973585.1 uncultured Helicobacteraceae bacterium | reverse complement strand
TATGGGAGGAATAACGGCATCTTTATACATGCTCCGCTCTGAAGCGGTCGATACCCATATGAAGCTTGCAGCCTTGCACGCATCTACTTTTGCGGATCAGCTGGAGCAGACCGTGTCCGCACTTGATTACACTCTTGACACTTTTGATACCAGCCAAAGAGGCGAATACAGCATGGCGCAGTTGCAAGAGCTTTTAACCAATTCCCCGTTTATTCGCTCAATCGGTATTTTGGATGAAAACGGCAAGATAGTAGCCGACTCAACCCCCTCAAACATAGGACTAACAATCCTCACAAAAGGATTTTTTCCGATTCCGGCATTTGATGAACCGATACTGAGATTCTCACCCATTTGGGAAGGGAGAGGTTTTTTTGATGGGCATCAGGCAGATAAAAAAACGGTCTCAGCCGATTCTCTGACATTTTTGCCGACGATAAAACAGTTTCAAAACGGTAAAAACAGCGGATATATAGCCGTAACCCTAAACACAGAGTATTTCCAAAGAAAATACAAGCAAAATCTCCCCATAAACACAGGATATGTAGATATATATCTGCTAGACGGCTCACTACTGTTTTCAACAGACCCATCGGCAGTACTCGGAAAATCATCGGACACACAGATAAAAAACCTACTCTCAAAAGGGATGGATGCGACGTATGCCGAGGACGATAAAAATACAAAAAGAAATTTGGTTTCACTCAAAATTGCAAAAAACTACCCGCTTGCCGTGTGTGTCAGACTACCGTACGATAGGACGCTAGCAGAGTGGGAGAAGCAGAGAAAAAATGTTTTGGCTATTACCGCCACGCTGGTGATTTTGAGCGTTACGCTAGCTCTATTGCTGTATATAAGAAGTAAAGAGCAACAAAAGCTAGAAGAGGGGTTACTAAAGTCAAAAATGACCGCCAAAGGTGAAATGATAAGTATGATAGCCCACCAATGGAGGCAACCTCTAGCCGCACTATCTGCGATTTTGGCAAATATCGTAGACGGATATAAATACAACGAACTAACGGATGAATATATAGAAAAAACATCCAAACAGGCAAATTCGATACTAAACCAGTTATCTAAAACTATTGATGATTTTAGGAGATTTTTTAAGCCGGACGGTGAAAAAAAAGATTTTTGCATATGTGAGGTGTCACATGAAGCGGCAGGGCTTATCTTTCCGGAACTTGCCTCAAGACGGATAGCCGTATACCTAAACAAGAAAATACTGGAAGCTATGAATG
>CALJKN010000076.1 GCA_937973585.1 uncultured Helicobacteraceae bacterium | reverse complement strand
TACGACTCTCTCCAACCGAATCTCTCATAAAAGCATTTGACTGTTGACGGTGAGGAAAATATAATTACGGAGCCATCCTCCGGAGCCTCTAGTGCCTCATCACTACAAACGGTTTCGTATACTACGACCTCGGTGATATCGGATCCCTTGGAGCGTAAAATATCCGGCAGATTTGAGGCTATCGTCTTGGCTCTCGGGTATAAAAATCTAAGAAATCTATATCTTTTGGTTATCTCAACAGCCAACTCGTCACCGTAAGCCTCCGTAGAGACGTATGATACTCTGCCGTGCAGTTTTTTGATTTTCTCGGCAGTTGCATCCCCGATAGCTATTGACGGTTTTCGTTTCCAGTCAACCCCTAGCCTCTCCATAGCCTCAACCCCGTTTTTGGAGGTAAAGATTATAACGTCGTAATCATCGATCGATATATCGACATCGAAAAACTCGGCTCTAATCAGCGGAAGATTTTTTGCCCCCTCCACTTTTGCGGCGGAGAGGAGATAGATAGCCCTGTCCATAACGGTATTGTTATTCCCACTCTATAGTAGCAGGCGGTTTTGAGGAGATGTCGTAGACTACCCTGTTGATACCGTCTACTTCGTTGATTATACGACTACTCATACGCTCCAAAAGTTCAAACGGAAGCCTACCGAACACCGCAGTCATACCGTCCGTACTCTCGACCGTTCTGATACATACCGTGTTTTCGTATGTTCTATTGTCGCCCATTACGCCTACACTTTGGACATTTAGAAGGACGCAAAACGCCTGCCATACTTTGCCGTAATATCCTGAAGCTCTTAGCTCGTCTATCATGATGACATCGGCTTTTCGTAGCATCTCAAGGCTTGGCTTATTCACCTCGCCCATCACACGGATAGCAAGGCCGGGGCCTGGAAACGGGTGCCTATCTACAGCATAAGACGGGAGTCCTAGCTCAAGACCCAGCTTTCGTACCTCATCTTTGAATAGCTCCCTTAGCGGCTCAATAAGCTCAAACTTCATCCAATCAGGCAGACCGCCTACATTGTGGTGCGATTTGATGGTTTTTGACGGACCTTTGACGCTTACGGATTCGATAACATCCGGATAGAGCGTACCTTGCGCTAGATATTTGCAATCTGCGTGTTTTTTTGCCTCAGCCTCGAAAATCTCGATAAACGTATGCCCGATGATTTTTCTCTTTGCCTCAGGTTCGGTAATACCGGCTAAACGCCCCAAAAACAGCTCTTCGGCATCTACCGTGATTAGCTCTCGCTTGATGGAGTGCCTGAATATATCTTGCACCTGAGCCACTTCGTTTGCCCTAAGTACGCCGTTATTGACAAATACCGGAACCAGATTATCCCCTATCGCCTCCACTAGAAGTGCGGCGGTTACCATACTATCGACACCGCCCGATACGGCGCAAAGCACTTTGTCGTTGCCGACCTGCGCTTTTATCTTAGCTATTTGCTCTTTGGCAAAATGCCCCATATTCCACGTACTCTCAAGGGAGCAGATATGTTTTGCAAAGTTTTTTAGCATCTTGTGCCCAAACTCGGAGTGTGCAACCTCCGGATGAAACTGAAGCGCATATAGTTTTTTCTCGTCGTTTGCGATTGCGGCAAACTCTGCATTATCGGTGTGGCCTATCCTTACAAACCCCTCCGGCAGTCTGGTTACCTTGTCGGCATGGCTCATCCATACCGTGTGATTCGTCTCGATATCTATAAACAAGGGGCTAACCGAGCCGTGAACGTCATCAAATAGTATTTTTGCCTTGCCGTATTCGTGATGGTCGGCTCTGACTACCTCACCGCCAAACACGTGTGTAATAAGTTGCATACCGTAGCAGATACCGAGGATCGGGAGCCCCATCTCAAACACACCTTTGTCCACCATATACGCATCTTCTTCGTATACGCTAGCAGGGCCGCCGGATAGGATAAGCCCTTTTGGATTTTTGGCTTTTACCGCCTCTAAGCTCTCAGAGTAAGGGACTATCTCGCAATACACCCCCTCCTCTCTCAGTCTTCTAGCGATGAGCTGAGTATATTGTGAGCCAAAATCAAATACTATGATAGGTACGTCTTTCATCTATCCCTCTTTGTGATTACTAAATTTTTGGATTATAACATATAAACCGCCGATAGCGGCAAAAAGCGGTAAAGCCGACACCCGAGAAGGGCGAAGGGGCTTTACTCTTTAATCGTAATTTTTATAATTTTTTGCTCAGTTACGGGTCTATCCATGGCGGCTGTCGGAGTAGATTCTATTTTTTTGACTATATCTTGCCCCTTGACTACTACGCCAAACACCGTGTGCATACCGTTTAGCCATTGGGTTGGAGCGGTAGTGATAAAAAACTGGCTTGTATTTGTATTTGGCCCTCTGTTTGCCATAGCCAACACATACGGCTTGTCAAACGTCAGCTTCGGCGAAAACTCATCTTCAAAAGGTCTACCGTAAGCAGATTCACCGCCCCTGCCCGTTCCGGTCGGGTCACCGCCTTGGATCATAAAGTTTTTTATCACTCTATGAAAAATAAGGCCGTTGTAATACCCTTTTTTTGCCAGTTTGACAAAATTATCGCAAGCCTTTGGAGCTACATCTGCCCTTAGCTCTATCTCTACCGTTCCGGCATTAGTCTCAATAACAGCGTACGGTTTTGCATACGCCGCCGCTACGGAAAAAATCAAAACGGCTAAAAATCTTTTAAACAAACCCATCAGAATTACCCTTTTTTAAAAACTAAAGCCGAATAATATCCAATTTAGATGAATACCTCCACCCTGTTTCTACCGTTTCTTTTTGCTAGATAAAGCGCCTCGTCGGCTTTTTTGAGCAAATCTTCACCCTCATCAATACTCTCAAACTCGGAGACACCGAAACTAACCGTTATACTGCCTATCTCCTCAAAACAGTTTCTCTCTATTTCAATCCTTAGCCTCTCAGCTGTCTCGACGGCGGCGACGGCGCTCTGTGACGGAAGTAAAATCACAAACTCCTCGCCTCCCCATCTGGCAAAAATAGAGCTGGAAACTATATTGTGCGATACGATATGAACTACATCTATAAGAGCCTTGTCGCCGGCCTGATGTCCGTAGGTGTCGTTTATCTCTTTGAATTTGTCGATATCAAATATAATCAGCGAAAGTGCCGAGCCGTTTGTTTTGCTTTTTTTGACTTCGATATCGCAAAGTTCGTTAAATTTATATCTATTATAGATTCCGGTAAGCGTATCTGTGGTTGCCTGTTGCTCCAGATTTTGGGTCATCCCGTAAAGCTCGTTTACCTTTTTTTTCATAGCAAAATTCAGAGTCCGCAGCTGCTCTTTTGCCGTTTCAAGCTCTGTTATATCGTGCCTAATCCCTATAAATTCGACTATATCGCCGTCAACATCGGTAATCGGAACAATGGTCGTATCCACAATATAGGTTCCGCCGTCCTTTTTTAGATTTTTAACCGTCCCTTTCCATGTCTTCTTGTCTTTTATGGTCTCCCACATATCTTTAAATGCGGATCTAGGCATATCAGGGTGTCTAACTATGTTGTGAGACTTCCCGATTAGCTCTTCCTCCCTGTATCCGGATATCATACAAAACTGCTTGTTTACGTATGTGATTATCCCTTTTGGGTTTGTTTTTGAGACGATATTGCTCTCATCAACCGCTTTTTTATACTCGTTTAGGAGCCTAAAATTTTTTTGCCCCTCCGCCTCGTATACAGCCTGAAAATCTATGCTTTTAGATAGTATATATTCGGACGCCTCTTTGTAAATACCTATAAAAATTATATAAAGTTCATCAAAAACCTTTTTAGATAGCATACCGTCGCCGTACATAGTATCGGTCAAAGCCCAAAAAAACGAATCTTTGAGTGGTATAAGCTCATGAAATTTGATCATTTTGGCGTTCACAAACGTAATAAGCCTGTTTAGTCCGTCGTAGTCGGTTGTTTTGGAGCCTGTTTTTATATTCTCCACAACAATATCAAAAAGATGCGAAGCTATATTTTTTGAAAAATACTCTTTGCCTATTTCATATTTAGCAAAAAGCGCAGTAATTTGATTGTCGGACATCCATTTTTCAATAATCCGCTCTTTTGAACCGTCTATGTAATTTATGGTGCCATTTAACATACGATAATTTTGCATGTTTATCTCAATGAGTTTTTTTATTTAGGTCAGAATATTATTTACCGATTCATTAAAACTTGATTAATCAAAATATAAATCCGGCTGAAATAAAACATAAGAGAGCTAAAAAGCCGCACAAAAATGCGTACGGAAGTTGTGTCTTTACATGCTCCATCAAGTCGCAACCGCTAGCGGTTGATGATACGATTGTAGTATCGGATATAGGAGAGCAGTGATCCCCAAAAACCCCTCCGGCAACAGCCGCTCCGATAACCAAAGATATATCAACTCCTAGAGCTACCCCCATGCTAATAGCTATCGGAACCATAATACTAAAGGTCCCCCAGCTCGTTCCCGTGGAAAATGAGATCATGCACCCGAAAACGAATATCACGGCCGGTAGTAGCGACGGATTCAAAAACCCTTTTGCAAATCCGGCTAGATAGGTTCCGGTTCCTAGATCTTTTGTGGCGGCAGATATAGCAAAGGCGAGCGTCATCATAACCCCGACATACATCATATTCATCGAACCGTTTTTTAAATGGGCAAAATACTCTACGCTTTTAAAGTGTTTATGCCAGACGACAAAATATACAAAACAAAATGCCAAAGTCGATAAAACCGCATAAAAAACAGCCGTAGTTCCGCTCCCTTTCCATATATCGCCACCGCCGCTAAGTGTCAAAAAAAGTATAGAGCTAACGGTCAAAAAAACAATCGGCAAAACCATAAAAGAGACTTTCGCCCCGTTGTCCTCAGATGTCAAAACGATATTTTTGCCGTGAATCGCTTTTGCAGTATCTTCGCTTTTTTTCATATATGAAAAATCAAAGTCAAAATAAACAATCAAAAACGCAAATAATACGGTAATAATCGCATAAAAGTTGAAGACGATAGAGCTTGCAACTATCGAGGCCGCATTTCCGGTCAATACCCCTGCCGCTATCTGAGCAGAGACCAATCCCGTAAGCAAGGCTCCCCAACCGTTTAGAGGTATTAGCGAACAAACCGGAGCAGAGGTGGCATCGCACAGGTACGCAACTTTTGCCCTGGATGCGCCGAATCTATCGGCCAAAGGGGCCGTCACGGAACCTACGACCAAAGAGGTGATAGTGGATTCAATAAATATCGTAATACCTATGAAGTACCCAAGCAACAATGCCCCTTTTTTGGACTTTACCCTGTTTGAGCGCTCGGTTAGGTAGCGGACAAAAGCCGATACCCCTCCGCTCTCTACGACAATCGTCAAAATAGAGCCGACAAGGACTATAAAGACGATACTTTTGACCACCCACCCCTCTGCAAATAGTCCGACTATCGCCTCAATAGAGCCGTATAGCGCCCCAAACGGCGAAAAATCTCCGATTTTTATCATCTGCCAGACAAACACTCCACCAAAAAGAGAAAATACAACCTCTTTTGTCAAAAGAGCCAGCGCAATAGAAACCAGAGGCGGCAAAAGCGATAAAGCGCCGTAATCCATATAGACATACTCCGTTTTTTTAGGGTATTATAGCTATTTATGAACAAACTATATTTTTACACTTTCTTTTTTACGGCTTTGTTTGTCGGTTGCGCCGATACCCAAAAACTCATAGTGACACCCGACAAAGCAAGCCCGCAAACGGCAAAAATGGAGTTTGTCGAAAACGGTAAAATCGTAAATATATACGATGTCCTAATCGGTCGAAACGGTGCGGCAAAAGATGGAGAAAAAAGAGAGGGTGACGGCAAAACCCCATCCGGAACTTTCAAAATAACATCCATATTCGGCAAATCGGATAACGGCTTTGACAAAATGGGATTTATAAAAACATATCCCGATTTATACTGCATAGACGATGTGAAATCTGAAAACTACAACAAAATAGCCGACAAAAACCTTATAAAAAAAGATTTTGACAGCTTTGAATTTATGTACAGAGCCGATGACCTCTACGACATCGGAGCGGTTATAGGCTACAACGAATCCGGCGAAAAAGGGTTAGGTTCTTGTATATTTTTGCACGTCAAGTCAAAAGATAACAAACCGACCGCCGGATGCGT
>CALJKN010000075.1 GCA_937973585.1 uncultured Helicobacteraceae bacterium | reverse complement strand
CAACTATCTATACCGATGTAAGCGGCCGCAGTCATCATATTGGCCGCCGCTATGTGGCACTGCTGCATCGCCCAGCACTCCAGCGTTTCGTCGCTCATAGGGTCGATAAAGTCTCTATACCACTCTCCTACCTCGTCAGCCCCGAATAGTTTTTTATATTGCGCCTTAATATATGGAGTAGTTGAGCGCATTTGTTTTTTGTAGAGGATTGCTACTAGCTCGCTGCATGTCGTTATTTGCGGTTGGTTCCATGCTACGGAACGAATCGCCTCTTTTAGTTTTTCATCTCTTATTACTAGAAATTTCCACTGTTCCATCCCACAAGAGCTTGGGCTCATTCGCCCCGTCTCAAGTATAAAATCCAAATCAGCTTGCGACATTTTTTTTGTGTCGTCAAATATTTTGCATGCGTGGCGAAAGTGCATCGCCTTTTCAAAATCGTTTCTCACTGCCTCTCCTTATGCGTTTTGTAGTATTTGTTCGATTACGGATTGCGTATAAAAGCCGCCCATACCCCATAACGAAGCTAGTCCGTGGGCATTTTCCGCTATTTTTGGTATGTCTGATTTTGGGATGTTGGCTTCTTCTAGCCTTATAGGCGATTTTATGGATTTAAACCAGTTTTCAAGCGCGTTTATCCCTTCTTCTGCGCTGTTAAGTCCAAATATTTCTCTAGCGAATCTCTCAAATTGGGCTTTGTTTTTGTCTTTGTACCACTTCATCCAAGCAGGCATTACTATTGAGAGTCCTGCCCCGTGTGCGACGTTGTATAGTGCCGACAAAGAGTGCTCTATCATGTGGTTTGGGAAGCTGCCGCCGCCTGTTCCGGACGTTGTAAGGCCGTTGAGCGCTTGTGTGGCCGCCCATGCGAATTCGGCTCTTGCATCGTAGTCGTTTGGATTTTTGAGGAGTATCTCTGTTGTCTCTATGACTGTTTTGATGATAGATTCTACCAAGCGTGATTGGAAGTGCGGGTGAGTCGTAGCCGTAAAATAAGTCTCGATAACGTGAGCTATGATGTCGGTAGCCGAATATGCGAGGTAGTCGGCGCTTACCGAGCTCATTAGTTCCGGATTTATTACGGATATTTTTGGATTTATGAGTACCGATGCTATTGAGTATTTTTGTTTTGTATCATCGTTTGTTACGACAGAATTGCCGTTCATTTCGCTCGCGGTAGCCGCTAGCGTCATTACCGTGTATACCGGAAGAGCTACTTTGATAGATGCTTTGCCGACAAAAAAATCCCACACATCGCCATCGTACAAAGCGCCTACTGCTATCGCTTTTGCCGAGTCTGCGACGGAGCCGCCGCCAACACCCAAAATAGCTTTTACCCCTTTTGATTTGGCTATTTCTATCCCTTGTTTTACATGCGACAATTTTGGATTGCTGACCACTCCGCCCAGCTCTTCAAAAGCCACGCCCGCTTCATTTAGGCTTTTTACGACCCTATCGTATAATCCGCTTTTTTTGATAGAGCCCGTGCCGTATAGCAAAAGGACTTTATCTACGCCTTGTTCGGCGATTAGCTTGCCTATTTGGTTCTCTTTTGATTTTCCAAATTCAATCCTTGTTGGATTGTAGTAGCTAAATTGATTCATCGTATTCCTTGTTTATTTGATTGATTCCATATTTTCTTTTAGATGTTGTCTGAGTCCAGAAAGCGCCGCTGCCAAGTCAAACTCTGATTTGTATATATCGTGTACGGCGTAGCTAGGTAACTTCACGGCTCCGCAAAATTGGAAAGTTTTGTGTAGCGCTACATTTGCCTCATCGAGGCTAAGCCCGTCAAAAAAGCCGTTAGGGTTGTCAAATTCACTTTTTGGGCAGTTGTATGTGAAGCTTAGCATATATTTTTTGCCTCCCATTAGTCCGCCGCTCCCGTAGGTTTTTGAAGGATCGCTTCTCGTTCGCCCGTCGCTTGCGTATGTGACTGTCCCCGCACCGCCGGAGAATATATCGTCTATATATTTTTTGCCAAGCCAAGGCAGACCCATCCAGTACACGGGAGACTGCACAAAAAACAAATCTGCCCATTTGAACTTTTCAAGTTCTTCGCTCACATCATATCCGTCTTCTATCACCGTCTCTTTGATCTCATAGCCGCTTGCCGCAAAAAACGACCTTGCTTCATCTATCAGGTTTCTTGTCAGATTACCGTTTGCTATTCCGTCGTATTTTTGGTGAAGGGTCAGTAGCAATACTTTGTTCACTTTGCGTCCTTTTTTGGTTTGCGGACATTTTAGAGTATGCAGTTTATAATGTCAAGAACGCACAAAAAAGTACTGTACTAACCAAAAGGTAATCATAAATGGCAAAAGAGAAAATATACGGATGCGGGTTCGAGCTGACTATTGAGCTGATCGGCGGAAAGTGGAAGGGGCTTATACTCTGGTATATTCACGAACACGGCACGCTACGAAACGGCGAAATGCTGAGACTCATCCCTTCAATTACCCAAAAGATGCTAACCCAACAGCTCAGAGAGATGGAGGAGAGCGGACTGGTAAGCCGCAAGGTCTACGAGCAGGTTCCCCCAAAAGTCGAGTACACCCTAACAGAGCACGGCGAGCGGCTAAAAAGTGTGCTGGTAGCGATGAAAGAGTGGGGTATTGAGTACGCAAAAGAGAAAAATATAAAAATGGCGTGCAGTGGAGGGAAAAAATGAACGACAAATATAGATGCGGATGGGTCAAGCTAAGCGACCCAGTATACGTAGCATACCACGATGAGGAGTGGGGCAGGCCACTCCATGACGACAATGCTCTTTTTGAGCTTTTCAGCCTTGAGACGCAGTCGGCTGGGCTTAGTTGGCTAACTGTACTCAAAAAACGGGACGGATACAGGGAGGCTTTTGAAGGTTTTGAGCTAGAAAAAGTAGCGGCGTATGACGGTGACGATGTGGCTAGGATACTGGATAGCGGCCTAGTCATCAAAAGTAAACCCAAAATCGAGGCGATAATAAACAATGCAAAACTGTTTTTGCAGATACGAGACGAATACGGCTCTTTAGATGCATATTTTTGGGGCAAAGTGGACGGCAAAACCATAGTTAACGACATACCGGACTACCGCATTGCGGCATGTACTTCGCCCATCTCTGACGAAATCACAAAAGAGCTAAAAAAAAGAGGCTTCAAATTCATAGGCTCCACCACGATATACGCTTTCATGCAAGCGTGCGGGATGGTGGACGATCACGAGAACGGGTGTTTTTGCAAGGCGAAGTAGTGGTTGTAAATAGCAAATCATAATAAAGGAAAAAGCCCAAATGAAACAGATACACACTGTTAGTTCGGCCGTCTTGCCGTTTGATGCGGGCAGGGTATGGCGTTGTCTGACCGATGTCGCCTCATACCCGCTATGGTGGCCGAGGAGTATCAAGGTAAAAGTCATAAACGCAACAGAGCAACTTTTGGGTTCAAAGATAGAGATTAGACCATATGGCGGTATGCCGTTTTATTGCGAGTTTGTCGGGTGTGCTAGCGATGCAAAACTGGTGATGGGCTACTCAGGATTGTATTCGGGTGTAGGGGTTTGGACGCTTACACGGACAGATGGGCTGACAAAAGTAGATTATGAGATAAATTTGGAGATAAAAAGCCGATTTGTGAGGCTACTCTCGTATGTTATGCCAATCGACAAAATCCACTCTAAACTGATGGATGAGGTGCTGCTGGGGCTTGAAAACAGACTAAAAGGCGGAAGCTAACAAACTACAACCTATAAGGCTCTAGTAGGGTCTCAATCATCTTTGCCCCTCTATGGATTGCGGCTTCGTCCGGTTTTGCCTGTTGCATCTGGATATACGGTTGCCAAAAAATAGAGATAAGCCACGTCATATCGACCAAAAACTCTATCTCATCGGCGCTAAGCTCCCGTAGGTATTTTCTGGCGACTAGCATCGAGAGTATCATCGTATTCTCTTTTTTTCGCCTTGTTATCACCTCTTTGTTTCTGACATCTAGCGCCTCGTCATCCATACAAAGTGTCACAAGCTCCCTGTGGATAAAGCGATACTCGTAGTAGTGATTTGCCGCAAGAGCGAGTAGCCCCTTGATATAGCTCATCACGTCGCCGTCCATCGGGATTTTGGCTTGCATCTCATCCCAGTCCGTCAGCATTTTTTCATACAAGGCTCTTATGATTTCCGATTTGTTGGCGTAGTGAAAATATAGATTTCCGGCGCTTATCCCACACTCTTTGGCTATGTGGTTTGTAGATATTGGCCCACACCCGTGCTCATTAAAGAGGGTGAGTGCGGCATCCAGTATTTTTGTTTTAGTTGGTATCTTTGTTTGTTTATTTTTTACCATTTGCTCAATGTTTTTAGTGTATCCTCAGACATCATCCTAGGCGGAACGGCTCTAAAGA
>CALJKN010000074.1 GCA_937973585.1 uncultured Helicobacteraceae bacterium | reverse complement strand
CCTTTTAGTGGAAGTATCGCTTGGAATACCCTGTTTCTACCTTGTTTGGCACTACCTCCTGCGGAGTCGCCCTCCACCAGATATAGTTCCGTGATAGCCGAATCTTTGCTCTGGCAATCGGCTAATTTTCCTGGGAGTGTCCCTACAGACATAGACTCTTTTTTTCTGGTCAAATCTCTGGCTTTTTTAGCAGCCTCTCTCCCTTTTGCGGCAAGGAGCGCTTTGTTCATAATCGCCTTTGCCTCTATCGGGTTCTCTTCAAAATACTTTGTCAGTTTGTCGTATGCTAGTTTTTGAACTAGAGGTCTAACGTATGAACTTCCTAGTTTCCCTTTTGTTTGACCTTCAAATTGCGGTTCCGGAACACGTACCGAGATGATAGCTACAAGCCCCTCCCTTACGTCGTCTCCGGTAACTTTTGTATCTTTTTCTCTGGCATTTGCGTTTGCCTCTACATATGCCGTGATAGCCCTCGTGAGTCCCGCTCTAAAGCCGCTTTCGTGAGTTCCGCCGTCCGCCGTTTTGATGTTATTTACAAAGCTGAATACTTTTTCGTCGTAACTCTCGTTATAAAGTAAAGCGATATCGGCTTCGATATCTTCTAGTTTATCACTAAATGAAACTACTTTTGTAAGGGCTGTTCTTGAGCTTATATCTTCGACAAACTGGGCTATACCGCCTTCAAATTTGTATACCTCTTTTACCCCGTTTCTTTCATCGTTTAGAGTGATAGATATTTTAGGATTTAGGTAGGCTAACTCTTTAAATCTTTTAGCAAGGATATCAAATTGGAATTCAACCGTTTCAAATATTGTTCCATCCGGCCAAAACTCTACAACAGTACCGTTTTTTCTTGTATCTCCGGTAATCATTAACTCGTTTTGAGGAATCCCTTTTTCAAAGTCTTGTTCGTGGACTTTGCCGTTTTTATAGATTGTAACGTGGAGTTTTGTGGAGAGGGCATTTACGACGGAGATACCGACCCCGTGCAGACCGCCTGATACTTTGTACGTATCTTTGTCAAATTTTCCGCCTGCGTGGAGTACCGTAAGAACTACCGTAGCGGCAGATATCCCCTCTGTCGGATGTATATCTACCGGAATACCTCTACCGTTGTCTTTGACTATAGCGGAACCCGATTTTGTCAGTGTTACGTCTATAGTATCACAATATCCGGCCATAGATTCGTCTATAGAGTTGTCTACCGCTTCATATATCAGATGGTGTAATCCTCCGACATTCGTATCCCCGATATACATACCGGGTCTTTTTCTTACCGCTTCCAGACCTTTTAGAACTTTAATATTACCGGCGCCGTATTCGCTCATGAAACCTCTTTGTACGTTTAGTTGTTGATTTTTTTAGTTACTTATAAAAATATAGGCATCACTATGGTCGAAAAGTTATCGCTTTTTAGTTCAAACGGCATATTTGCTTCGTTAAAACTGGCCGAAAACTCTTTTGTATCGATATTTGATAAAAAATCGATTATATGTTTTGAATTGAATGCTATTTGGTATTCGCTTTCTATTGTAGAGGATTGAAACTCTATTTCGGTTTTTGCCTCCATATTTTCTTCAGATAAGCTCTCGAACACTATAGCATCCTTCGTAAAGGACATTTTCATCTCATTTGAAATATTGCTAATTTGTTTTATCGCATCAACTATTTTATCTTTTTGGAGTTTTTCGACGTATTTAAACTCTTTTGGAAGTATTCTGTGATAATCAGGAAATTTGCCGTTTATGAGTTTCGTAAAAAATAGATACTGTTTTGTTTTGATCACTAGGTAGTTTTGACTATAAAACATATCTACTTCATCAAAAAACAGTTTTCCTATCTCTTGAATAGCTTTTTTCGGGATAATGATAGAGAGTTCCTCTTTGTTTTGTTCATCCAGTTTTACTATTGCTAGTCTCTTCGTATCTGTGGAGACTATGTTTACCCCTCCGGTCTTTATATCAAGCAATGTACCGTTTAGCTCATATTTTGGGTTGTTGGTATCTATCGCAGGGGTTACTTTTTTGAATGCGCTTATTAGTTTTACGGAGTTTAGATTGACTTTTGGAAGATGCTCGTATTCCGGGAATTTAGGGAACTCTTTTGCCTCGAATGTCGGCATTTTGAGTTTTGAACCTTTTTGTTTTACGGTTAGATTGTTATCCGTATATTCTATATTTATATCATCATCTTTTAGGTTTCTAACGTAATCGGCTATTTTTTTACCGTTTGCTGTCGCCTGACCCTCTTCGGATATTTTGACATCTTCAGTCGTTATCTTCAGCCCTATTTCCGAATCGGTCCCTTTTAGGGTCAAAATACCTTCTTTAGCCTCTATATATACATGAGAGGTTATTTGGCTGTTGTCTTTTTTTTCTATAAACGGATTTACGTTTGAAAGCATCTGTTCAAAGACCGTTTTGTTAACCGTAATTTTCATCCTTACCCCTTTCCTAATTTTTATTAAATTTTAGTAGTAATAGTAGTTTGCCGTGTATAAGTGAAAAACCGTTCTAAGAACCGTTTATTAAGGCTTTCCATAAAACTTTTCTTATCTCTCATTTTTCACTTAAATTGCTTAAACTTCCTCTTTTGCGGTAATCTTATTTTTTAACTCTTCAAGTTTTATTTCAAAATCAGCGTCGTTTTTTATTATTTCGTTTATTTTTTTTATCGAGTGACTAACAGCCGTGTGATCTTTCATCCCAAAATAAGCGGCTATGACAGGCATGGAATTCGGTGTCAGGTTTCTTGTCAGGTATATGACTATCCGTCTGGCGTTTACTATGGCGCTGTTTCTGCTTTTAGATTTTATTTCGCTCGGTTTTACGTTCAGTTCTTTTGAGACGGTCTCTACGATATGATCGATAGTTACCTGCTCTTTTTTCTCTCTTAGCTGGTCTTTTAAAACGCTTTTAGCAAAATCGAGGGTGATATCCTGACCCATCATTTTTGCATATGCGTTTAGCTTTATGATGACACCCTCTATCTCCCTAACGTTTTCACCCAGATTAGAGGCTATGTAGCCCACTACGTCGGAGCTTAGGTGTATACCGTTTAGTTCGCATTTTTTGTTGACAATCGCTATTTTAGTCTCTAGCTCAGGCGGTGCTATATCGGCGATTAGCCCCTGCTCAAACCTGCTTTTTAGTCTCGCTTCCAGACCCCCTATATGTTTTGGAGGCTTGTCGGAGGTCATGACTATCTGTTTGTTATTCTCATACAATTCATTGAACGTATGAAAAAACTCCTCTTGGGTAGACTCTTTGTTTGATAAAAACTGTACGTCGTCTATCAGGAGGGCATCGCAACTTCTGTACTTTTCCCTGAATCTATCCATCGTCTGGTTTCTAAGATGAAAAGTAAAGTCATTCATAAACTGCTCTATGGTCGCATATATGACGTTTTTTCCATCGCTTGAAAGCTTGTTGCCGATGGCGTGCAATAGGTGTGTTTTACCGAGTCCGACACCGCCGTATATCAAAAGAGCTTTGTACATTCTCCCCGGCTTTTCGGCAGCGCTGAGTACGGCGGTATGGGCAAAACGGTTTGAGGAGCCGACTACGAAACTATCAAACGTCCATGAAGGGTTTAGGATTGTCCCTTTGCTTTTTTGGGTGATCATAACGGCGGAGTCGAATTTTTGGGCTTTGAACTCTTTTTTTTCGACTGTTCCGACCCCGATTTTTATCTCCGGTTTGATTCCTGTTTGGAGTTCAAACAAGTGGGCGATTAGAGGGGCGTATTTGGACTCAATCCATTTTGCGGTGAATAGATTTGAGGCTTTGAGGACTACCAAATCCGATTTTGAGGCATCTTCGTCAAATATAAGTCCGGATATGTAGTTTTCGTATTCGGTCTCCGGTATTTCCGCCTTAAGACTTTTTCGGATAGTATCAAAAATCATTTATCGCCTGTGAATAACTTGTTATTTCGTTTGTGTGAATAATATCCAAAAAAATATGAAAACCCGTTGAAATATAGGGTCTAGGCGGTTTTCACAAAGTTAACTACGGACGATGTGAATTGAATGTGAAAAAAATACTTTACCGGAGCCTCTTTCCTTGCTAATTTTGGGTATTGACCCTGGTACGATAAACTGCGGGTATGCGATAATACGACACGAAAAATCAAAAAACACCCTTGTTGAAGCCGGATTAATCAAAATCAAAACGAGAGAGCTACAACACCAGATAGCCGAACTGGTGGAGGGGATAGATCTAATCCTAAAAGGGCATAAAATCGACGAGGTTGCGATTGAGGATATGTTTTATGCCCACAACCCGAAGACTGTTATCAAGCTTGCACAGTTTCGGGGGGCGTTATCGCTAAAAATAATTCAAGAGCTCGGAAACTTCTACGAATACACCCCGCTACAAGTCAAAAAGGCACTCACCGGAAAGGCCAAAGCGGCAAAAGAGCAAGTCGCATTCATGGTAAAAACCCTCCTCGGACTAAAAGAGGAGATAAAACCGCTAGACATTACGGACGCAATAGCGGTAGCTATTACGCATTCTCAAAGAGTCGGCTTGAGAAAATAAAACACATTGATGTAGGCACCTAAAAATATCTTCTCTTTTGTATAATCTTCAAAAAAACAAAACATATGCTAGGTAGACATGGCAGCACTTGAAGATTACTCCTCACAAATTGCCGAGAGATTAAAAGATGGCACGGAGCGTACACTTTATCCGCCCCTTTGCAATTTTCTTGCAGCATACACGAAAGATACCCATAAAAAAGATATATCCGCAGTAGCCGAACAATCTAGCAAAAACTACGACAAAGGCGTGGGCTTCCCAGACATCACCATAAAAGAAAAAGGCTTCACGCTTGGATATATCGAAGTCAAGCTTCCATCTGACAGTATCGACGACAAGAAATTCAAAGAGCAGTTTGATAGATACAAAGCCTCACTAGAAAACATCATATTTACAAACCTCAAAATCTGGCAACTATGGCAATGGGACAAAGACGGCAATGCCAAGAGAAAAGCAGAAATCATATTTGACTACGCAACCCCAAACATAGACGAGCTAAACAAGCTTTTTACAGATTTTCTGGGTTTTCCAATCATCCAAGCAGGCACGCCAAAACAACTCGCTGTCAATCTCGCCAAGAGGACAAAACTCCTAGCTTCACTTCTGACAGAGATTTTGGAAGATGACTCACAAAATAAACTTTTACTAGAAACCAAAGAAGCCTTCAAAGTCACACTGCTTCACGATATAGACGACAAGAGCTTTACAAATCTCATCGCAGAGACTTTTACATATTCGCTATTTATCGCCACGCTTGAACACTACGAAAAAGGCAAGAACGAACCGCTAACGCTGACTACTGCGATAGACTACATACCACACACTATTCCAGTGCTTCACGACCTGTATTCACTTGCCGACAAACTGAGCAAGCAGCTACCGGAAATCAGAGAAGCTGTAGGGCTAGTACTAGGAGAACTAAACAACTGTGCAATAGAAAAAATCCGAAATAGCTTTTACGGTGAGCATAGTCAAAATGAGCCGACGCTCTATTTTTACGAGACATTCCTAAAAGAGTATGATAGGGAAACCAAGAAAAAACGAGGAGCATACTACACACCAAAGCCTGTG
>CALJKN010000073.1 GCA_937973585.1 uncultured Helicobacteraceae bacterium | reverse complement strand
AAGCCAAATTTTTTGGTTACGAGATACTCAGTTTTGACAAAGATATTCGTAAGTGCATGCAATAACCATACAATGCAATTAGCCTACAACTTCGTAAAATGATACGAATAGAAACTATAAAAGTCTCATAATATGATACCATTAGCATAAATATTCGTACCATTGAGGTAAAAAATGGGTAAAGAGATCAAAAAATGGATATGGCAGCATCCCGATTATCCTATTTTCAAATATGACAAAACAAAGCTTTTGGAGATTGTGGGTCAGATTGACTACCATAGGGGTATTTTGGACGGTTTGTCAAAGCTGTTTGCCAAGGGCGACATCAGGCAAATCGAAATAGACACACTGACGGATGAAGCGATAAATACTTCTCTCATAGAGGGTGAAATATACAAAAGAGAGAGTGTCCGTTCGTCGTTTAGAAAAAAACTTGACAAAGATTTTGACGCACTTGGCGACAAATATTCGACGGCATCGACTGACGCACTCAGCGATATTCTCATAGACTCCAATCTAAACAAAGCCCCGCTTGATATTGAAAGATTGCACGGTTGGCATAACTGTTTATTTGAAAATAGCTACAACAGACTCCAAAAAATCAATGTAGCATCGTTCAGAAACGACGACGACATGGAGGTGGTTTCGGGGGCAATTGGATTTGAAAAGGTGCATTACAAAGCCGTGCCGGCATCTCAAATCAATGGCGATATGGAAAATTTTTTGAATTATTGCAATTATGCCGATGAAAATATTTATATCAAAAGCGCAATTGCTCACTTGTGGTTTGTGTCCATCCATCCGTATGATGACGGAAATGGAAGAATTGCCAGAGCCGTAACAGACTATCTTCTATCAAAAAATAGCTCCGGCTCCGAGTTTAAGCTATATTCAATATCAACGGCTATAAATCTTGATAGAAAAGGGTACTACAATGTGCTAGATAGCACCACAAATTTATTTCTCAACAAATCTTTTGATATTACCCAGTGGCTCGTATGGCATCTGACAATACTCAAAAATGCCATGCTGAGAGGGCTACAAAACATCGAATATCTAGTGCAAAAAACAAAATTTTGGGACAAGCATCGGGATAAACCGCTCAACGATAGGCAAATCAAGCTTCTAAACAAAGTGCTAGATATGGGCGGCGAGAATTTTGAGGGAGCTATTAGTACAAAAAAATATATTTCACTCACAAAAGTCAGCAAGGCTACAGCAACGAGAGACATAGCAGCTCTTTTGGAGTTTGGTTGCATAAAGCAGGTTGAGGGGACGGATGGCAGAAATATTCGGTATGAAATCGTGTTTTAGAATAATCGAAAAAGACGGTAGCAACTCCGAAATAAACATGGATTAACATCCCACCCCCCCCCTTTTTTTTGCCGACCAATATTATATGGACAAAAATGCGGTAAATTTGATAGAGCTACTTTCTTTGTCGCACAAATAACATTTAAGCCCCCTCTAAACTTATCTATATAAAAATAAAGCAATTTATATAAAAGGATAGTTTATGAGGGCGGTTTCTATAGGTGAAATCCAAAAAAACATCTCCATACTTACAACCCTGACCGAAGCGATAGAGGTAATAGACGGTCGCAAAAAAGAGCATATAGCTACTATTACACCGACTAAACAGAGAGTGTCTTTAAGCGGGCTTGGCGGCAAATACAAAGATCGTATTCCGGCACAGCTTAGAGGTATAGATACAAAAACGGCTTTTGAAACTGCTATGGGCGAATATATAGGCGGCAAATATGAAAACAGCGCTAATTGACGCAAACATCATAGTCCGTTTTCTTGTCGGTGACGATGAAAAGCTATACGAAAAATCCGCAAAAGTATTTGAGAGCATCGAAAAAGGCAAACAAAAGGCTATCGTCTGCGAAGCTGTGCTGATGGAGGTGTATTTTGTGATGATGAAGTTTTATAAACTGCCAAAAGCCGAAGTGACAAACGACCTCAAAAAGATTTTGTCGCACGATGCGCTAATCAACAACGACAAGTCTATACTTCTTGAGACGCTTAGTATTTTGGAATATACCAATATCGATTTTGCAGATGCTCTGCTTTGCGCCAAAGCCAAATTTTTTGGTTACGAGATACTCAGTTTTGACAAAGATATTCGTAAGTGTATATAATGACTCAGCAATACAATAATTATAAAAAAGCCGCTAATTCTTATGATATAATCTTACGAGTTCGCAAAGATACCAAACGGTAAGTTCAAAAGACGGGAGGCGGCAGGTGAACGAGTGTGAAATCAGCTACAAGACTACAAACAACTCCGTACAAATCTTCAAAAACGATGTCAAACTACTCAGAATTTCGCTAAACGAGTACAACGGTGTTAAAAAAATATCGCCAGACAAAGAGAGCGTCGAGGTTGTATTTGGGGATTCTAAAAAAAGAGTATATTCACTAGAAGACGGAAGTATGCTGTATGAGACTGGGACAAACCTCTCAAAACCGGAAAAAAATGATAAAAAAATCAGGAAACAAAGATATTTAAGCAGACTGGCAAACGGGCAAAAAGCCTCTTAGTTTAGCATCCGAGAAGCTTATTGTCGATCTCGGCCGTGAGCTTTTCGAGTTCGTTTTTTAGTTCCAAAACTTCGTAGTTTTTTTTCAAAAAAGCATAAAGTAGCGTCTTTACCGAATTATCTTCGTATAGATTGAGGTCTTTGCCTATCTCCTCTTTAAAAGCTTCGGCATACTGCTCCGCTAGAGTTACCTCGAATGTGGCTCCGTTAATAATAAGAGTTAGCTTTTGCATCGCTTATCCGTAATATTGCTTATGGCTTTCTATTTTTTTGGATAACTCGGATATTTTACCTTCTAACGCTACGATTACATCGTTTTTGGCCACCATCTGAGACTCCAAAAACTCAATCTTCTGCCTCATTTCGGCAATGTATTCACGCTCTATCTCCAGAGCCTTCATCAAACCGGAAATCTGTTGTTTTAACTTCTCAATAGCTTCCACGTTTATTAGCCTACAGCGGGTGTTTTCCCATTATATCAAAGCTTCGGTATAATGTAAATAGAACCCTCTAAATAAACTTACATTATTAGAGCAACTAGTTGCGAGAGCCGTCTGCTGAAGACCTAAATTTGGGCTTTGCTCAAATTTAGAGAATACATCAGGTTCTATATTGGAGAGGCATAAATAAATGGCAAGATTTGAGATAGTAGCCGACATGAAACCCTCCGGCGATCAGCCGCAGGCGATAGAAAAACTGGCAAACAGTATCAAAAAAAACGGAAAATACCAGACGCTTTTGGGAGTTACGGGAAGCGGCAAGACCTTTACGATGGCAAACATCATAGAGACCCTCCAGATGCCGACCCTCATTATGACCCACAACAAGACACTGGCTGCTCAGCTCTATAGTGAGTTTAAGGCTTTTTTCCCGAAAAATCATGTCGAATATTTTATCAGCTACTACGACTACTACCAACCTGAGGCCTACATCCCCCGCCAAGACCTTTTTATCGAAAAGGATAGCTCAATCAACGACGAGTTAGAGCGGTTGAGGCTCTCCGCAACTGCCAGTTTGCTTCAGTTTGACGATTGCATCGTAGTTGCCTCCGTATCTGCAAATTACGGTCTCGGTGATCCGGCAGAGTACAAAACACAGGTGCAGACCGTAGAGATTGGGATGAGTTATTCGCAAAGAGAGTTTCTCTTAAAACTCGTAGATATGGGGTACAAGCGAAACGACAACTATTTTGACAGAGGGGATTTTCGGGTCAAAGGGGAAGCGGTGGATATCTATCCGGCATACTACGATGAAAATGCTATCAGATTTGAGTTTTTTGGCGATGAGTGTGAGAGGATATATGAGTTCGACCCGCTTACAAACAAAAAAACAAAAGATTTGAGCGCTTTTACATTGTACGCCGCAAGCAACTATATAGTCGGACACCACAGGCTCAAAGACGCAATCAAGGGGATTGAGGAGGAGCTAGGCGAGAGGCTTGATTTTTTACTCAAAGAAAATAAGCTTGTGGAGTATCAAAGACTCAAGCAAAGGGTAGAATTTGACCTTGAAATGATGGAGTCTACCGGAATGTGCAAGGGGATAGAGAACTACTCCAGATATCTGACCGGAAAGGCTCCCGGAGAAACACCCTATTCGATGATGGATTATTTTGAGGCGATGGGGCGGGATTATCTCGTTATAGTGGACGAAAGTCACGTCAGCCTCCCGCAGTTTCGTGGGATGTATGCAGGGGATAGAAGCCGAAAGGAGACTCTGGTGGAGTACGGGTTTCGTCTGCCGAGCGCACTTGACAACAGACCTCTAAAATTTGACGAATTTATCAATAAAGCCCCGCACTATCTGTTTGTCTCTGCCACCCCTGCCGCATTGGAGATGGAGCTATCGGGCGAAGAGGTAGCGACACAGATAGTCAGACCCACAGGGCTACTAGATCCGGTCATAGAGATACATCCGGCGAGTAGACAGGTTGAGATTTTTTATGACGAGGCCAAAAAGACCATAGGGCGAAACGAGAAGATACTGGCTACGGTATTAACCAAAAAAATGGCCGAAGAGCTGACAAGATACCTAAACGATCTAGGGCTAAAAGTAAAATATATGCACTCCGACATAGATACAGTAGAGCGTACCGAGATTATCAGGGGGCTTAGGCGTGGAGAGTTTGATATTTTGGTCGGGATAAACCTCCTAAGAGAGGGGCTTGATATTCCGGAGGTCTCCATGATAGGGATATTTGATGCCGACAAGGAGGGGTTTCTACGCTCAGAGACCAGCCTCATCCAGACTATAGGGCGTGCCGCTAGAAACCTAAACGGCCGGGTGCTTTTGTTTGCCGACAAAATGACCGAATCGATGCGAAAGGCAATAGATACGACAAACGCCAGAAGAGAGAGACAGGATGCCTACAACAAAGAGCACGGAATAACCCCAAAAAGTACAGTTAGAAGACTAGATGAGAGCCTAAAAATGGAGGATGAGACCGTATCGACTCTGGAGATGAGAAAGAGAAATACAAAACTGCCGAAAGCGGAGAGAGACGCAATAGTCAGAGAGTTAACCGCCAGAATGCATAAAGCGGCAAAAGAGTTGGAGTTTGAAGAGGCGGCAAGACTCAGAGATGAGATAGCAAAGCTACGGCTCTAAAAGCCGGCTCTGCTTTTTAGTGTCATTAGGGACTCTTCAAAAATCGCCTGATCTAGTCCAAAAGTAAAGGCTTTTGAGACAGCCTCTTTTGTGTGCTCTTCGCTAAAAGTATCAAGCGGACTTAGAGCTATCTTGGCAACTGCAAGGGCTTTTGCATACGCCGCTACATCTTCAGGGGCAGACATCGGGTCGTCCGAGTATCTGATGGCATCTATCAGGTGCTCCTCAAACCTCCAATGCTCAAAAACAGCAGCCGTAACACTAGCCGTCGTCTCGCCGACAAACTCTTTTTCTATATCTGAGAGGGTTTTTTGTTTTGCCTCTACTTCGTGCTTAAACTCTTTTGCTTTCCCCTCTTTAACTAGAGCCTGCGATATGACGATTTTGCCGGATTCTTGCAAGAAGCTTGCAACAGAGAGGATATCCATCTTGCTTCGGTCGATTTTGACGTACCATGTCTGCATCAAAGCGTTTTGGAGCCCTGAGATGTCGGCAAATGCATTTGGCGTGATCCCGTAAGCCTGTAAATCCATCCCCAAAATCTCTTTTACCGCTCCGGAGAGGGCGAGACCTTTGACCGTAGCCATCCCAAAAAGCGATATAGCCTGAGAAACGGTTGTAATCTCTCTACTAAAACCGTAAAACGGAGAGTTGGCCGCTTTTAGGAGGTTGGCCGTTATCATCGGGTCTTTTTCTACTATTTTGACCAGATCCCCTATTGAACTCTCAGGGTCGGCGCATATCTGCTGAATTTTTGAAACCGTTTCCGGCAAGGGCGGAAGCGTTTTTATTCTGGCTAGAATCGACTCGTTCATCGCAAAAACCTTTAAAAGCTTAACAGGCTAAAATATCTACCAAATTTTATCCTAAAATATTTTACATACTATCATTTAAAAGGTAAATTATTGATGTTCCAGACGGTTTTATTTGGGATCCTCTCATTTTTAATGTTTTACTACTTTGCCCTAACCCTGCAATGGTACTCATACAAAATCAAAAGGGTTATATTTAACTTCTCAAAACCGCTCTGGCATATCTGGTTTTTGGCTCTCCCGCTACTCGCAAAAGCTACTTGTGACTACTCCGGATACGGATACGCTTTTTCGTTTTTTGCGGCAGCTTATTTTGTATATTTCGCACTGTGGTTTAAAAAACTGGATAAAAAGCTTGTATTTACACAGAGGATAAAACGTTTTGTTATGGGTTTTTCCATCCTATTTGTCTTTTTATTTGCCTTCACTAAAGGCGGTTATCCGGTGTCGACATTTTTGCTATCCGCCATTTTGTCGTATCTAATTTCACTCAGAGTCGAGCGAAAAGTGGCACAGGAGTTTGAAAACAGGGCAAAAGAGAGGCTCCTTGGGATAAACCCTATCGTTATAGCGGTAACGGCAAGCTTCGGCAAAACGAGCATCAAAAACTTTTTGGCTCATATCCTCTCAAGTAGCTACAAGGTCTACCCGACTCCGGCGAGCGTCAACACAAAAATCGGGATAATCAAAGATATAAACGAAAAACTCCCAGAAGACACCCAAATATATATAGTCGAAGCGGGAGCCAGAGCAAAAGGGGATATAGCCGAGATAGCCGATTTGGTATCGCCTCATTACTCTATTATCGGAAAGATAGGGGAGGCTCATATCGAGTACTTTAAAACTCTCGACAATATTAGAGCGACAAAATCTGAAATTCTAAACTCCGGTAGACTTAAAAAAGCGTTTGCATATGAAAACGTAAAGGCGAGCGGTGAAAATATCGTCGTATTCGGATATGAAGACGGGGTTAGAATATTTAATCCGACATCGACACTGGGCGGTGTCTCTTTTGAGTTGGAGGTTGCAAAAGAGCGCTATGAATTTGTCGCACCGAATATTTTGGGGGCTTTTAACGCAATCAATATCACTGCGGCGGTTTTGGTTGCATTGGAGATAGGGATGGAGATAAAAACTATCCAAGAGGCGGTAAAAACGATTCCCTCTGTCGCCCACAGACTCCAAAAAATTGTCGCCGGAGGAAAAATCATTTTGGATGACAGTTTTAACGGCAATTTTGACGGGATAAAAGAGGGGATAGCGCTATGTAAAACCCATAACGGTCAAAAAACGATAGTTACCTGCGGTCTTGTGGAGAGCAGAGATGAGCTGAATATAGAGCTTGCAAAACTAATCGACGATACGTTTGATTTGGTGATAATCACCGGAGAGCTAAACAGAAAACTGTTTGAGGCAAATATCAAAAGGTGCAAAGCGATTTTTTTAAAAGATAAAAATGAGCTTCAAAATGTATTGGCCGAACAGACGGCGGCAGGCTCCATAGTCTATTTCGCCAATGATGCCCCTGAGTATATTTAATATTGCTTTCAAGATTTATAAAAGTCTATCAAGAAAGAGAGTTTGAATGTTGTTTCCTGAGTTAGTTGGTCTTTCATATACTTTTCCGCAACCACAGTACCTAGGCTCAAAGCATACTCTGATAGAGTGGATAGCTGAGTTTTTTCCGAGCAATGCAAGAATTGGACTTGACGGTTTTAGTGGAACACAAAGTGTTGCCTTCGCTATGAAGCAACGAAATTTAGAAGTGATAACAAATGATTTTTTATCTTTTAATCATCAAATTGGGCTAGCCCTTATAGAAAATAAGTCCGAAAAAATATCAAAAAAAGAGCTTGACGGGCTTTTTAGCAATATAGATAAGCCTTGCTCTTGGTCATTAATAGAACAAACATTTGGAGGTTTATTTTTTGACATACAAACAGCAAGGCTTTTAGATGGGGCAAGATGGCAGCTTGAGCAATGGAAGAACCCATATAAAAAAGCTCTTGCTCTTGCGATAATAAACAGAGCTATGATGCGTAAAACAACAATGGGGCACTTTGCCCATACGCAAGCCTTGGTTTATGCCGCAGATCCCGCAAGACTGAAACGGAACCGTAGCCTAGCAAGACCGATACAGGAGTTAGCTTCTGAGCTTTTGCTTGAATATAATGCGGCAATTTTTGATAACGGCAAAGACAACAGAAGCTTCTGCAACAATATTCTTGAGATTTTACCGAGGATAAACAATGTAGACTTCGCATATTTTGATCCACCTTATTGCAATAGTCATTCGGATTATCAGTCCTTCTATCATCTTCCTGAAACATATACTGAATATTGGCAGGACAAGCAATTTATTAATGGCACAAAACGATACCATCCACCTAGACATAGTGGATTTGATAAAAAACGAGACGTCATAACGTCTTTTGAAGAGCTATTTATGCGCTCTGAGCATATACCGACTTGGCTGATCAGCTACAATGACAGAAGTTTCCCCAGCCCTAAGGATTTAGCTCAAATAATGGCTAAGTATAAAAATGTAACCATCGAAGCAAAAGAGTATAAAGCAGGTCGCGGCGGCAAAGGGAGCGTAGCCGGAAGCAGAGAGATATTATTTGTTTGCAGACCTAAAACAACGATGGCAATCAATATAAAATGGAGTAAAGAAATGGCAAGTTTTTCACACTGGAAAAAGGCCTTTGAGTCCGATGAAATGGATGAGTTTAACTTTAATGAAGCTGGGCTTTTATGGTTGAAGCTCAAGTCTATCGCAAGAAAAGAACTTCTTGCCGATTTTATATCCAAGGAAAAAATTGAGTTACGCACTACAAAAATTGCGGATGAATTTGTTGAGTTGTACGAACTATTATCAAATAATCTAAAAAATTCTCACGATATTTTAGATAGCTTTATCCGTGCTACGCACGATGCGCAGATTGCTAAACTTGATGTACAAAAACTTGTCACAGAACTTTATAAAATGCGAAACTTCGACTGGGGTGGAGACTATAAAAATGCACTAGATCGCTATTTAGTAGATAGGTTTGTAAAGGTCTACACCTCATATGACGAGTTAACTGCAAAGTTTGATTGTGAAATAGCTCGTGCAGTACAGGGGTATGTACTGTGCAGTTGGTATAATCACTGGTCGAGCATTCTAATAGAGCACCTTTTTAAAGAGCATGAAGTGGTATTGCCAACGGTAGGACAAGTTAAAAAAGTTGATTTTTTTATCAATAATATTCCATTCGACCTCAAGGTAACTTACTTACCAGCTAATTTCATTGAAAAAAAACGCAAAGAAAAAGGTTTAAAGCCAGAACTAACAGAACTGAAGCAGAAGGCAAAAGATGCTAGCATAATCTTTAACAAAGAAGCAAAAAGTGATGACATTTACTATGAAATAACACAAAAAATGCTTGATAAGGGCGATGAGTTTTGCAAAGTTGCACTAGACGAAATCAAGAAAGTAAGAATGGATATTTTAAATGGAGTACAAAAAAATTCAAGAGAGTTAATTCAGAATTTATATGAGGAGCAAGGCGAAATGCGTTTTGACTCCTCCAATAGGCTATTTTTAGTGCTTGTTGATTCTGGCGATTTTGATAATTCTTGGAAACTCAAGCGGAATCTTGATGCTCTTCGTCCAGCAATAAAAGATTACCTCGATAGTT
>CALJKN010000072.1 GCA_937973585.1 uncultured Helicobacteraceae bacterium | reverse complement strand
ACCAATGCCGTTACCGGAATAGCTACTGCCTATACAGACTCTATTCCGATGGTAATCATCAGCGGGCAGGTTCCTATATCGCTTATCGGAACCGATGCGTTTCAAGAGATAGATGCGGTGGGGATCTCAAGGCCGTGCACAAAACACAACTATCTGGTCAAAACCATAGAGGAGCTTCCGCATATCCTGCAAGAGGCTTTTTATATCGCCAGAACCGGCAGACCGGGGCCTGTGCATATAGATATTCCAAAAGATATAACGGCGACAATCGGCGAATGGTATAGAAAAGAGAGCTTTTCTATGCAAACTTACAAGCCGACGCAAAAAGGGAACCCTAGACAAATCCAAAAAGCTCTGGAGGCGATGAGGGAGGCCGTCAGACCTATTTTGTATCTTGGCGGCGGGATTGTGCTATCTGAGGCTAGCGGAGAGGTTAGGGAACTTCTGAGTCTAACGGAGATCCCTGTTGTTGAGACGTTAATGGCGAGAGGTGTTATACCTGCCGGGGACAAAAATCTCCTCGGAATGCTCGGTATGCACGGAACGTATGCCGCTAATATGGCGATGAGTGAGGCCGATCTTATTATATCTTTGGGTGCTAGGTTTGACGATAGGGTTACCGGAAAACTATCCGAATTTGGAAAAAATGCAAGGGTTATTCATGTTGACGTAGATCCTAGCTCTATCTCAAAACTTGTAAATGCCCATTTCCCTATAGTCGGCGACCTGAAAGTCGTCCTAAAAGAGATAAACGAGCAAATCAGAAGAGACGGATTTGACAAAGAGGGGCTAAATCATTGGAGGGAACTGGTTAAAAGGTTTGACGAGCTACACCCTCTAAGCAAAACGTACAAAGAGGACGAGAACGGACTAAAACCTCAAACGATTATCAAAAAAATGGGTGAGATCCTTCCAAAAGATTCGATAATTGCGACAGATGTCGGTCAGCATCAGATGTGGACGGCGCAGTTTTATCCGTTTAATGCCCCAAGACAATGGGTGACAAGCGGCGGTCTGGGAACTATGGGATACGGTTTTCCGGCGGCTATGGGGGCAAAAACCGCTTGTCCGGAGAAGGTTGTTATAAACGTTACCGGGGACGGCTCCATACAGATGAATATCCAAGAGATGATGACGGCTACAGAACACGGACTAAACGTTGTAAACGTAATACTAAACAATAACTTTCTGGGGATGGTTAGACAGTGGCAGACATTCTTTTATGAGAAAAGATACTCATCTGTTGACCTAGCGATGCAGCCTGATTTTGTAAAGCTTGCCGATGCCTATGGGGCAAAAGGGTACAGAGTTGATAGCTATGAAGGGTTTGAGGCCGCTTTGAAAGAGGCCATAACGTTAAAAGTCCCGGTCATTATAGATGTCGTAATCGACAGACTGGAGAACGTACTCCCTATGGTTCCGACCGGCGGAACCTTATACAATATGCTTTTAGAGTTTAAGGACTGAGAATGACTGAGAGAAGAATAATATCCGTTGAGGTTGTAAACGAACACGGCGTATTGGCAAGAATAGCCGGACTCTTCGCCGGAAGGGGATACAACATCGAGACTCTGACCGTAGCACCGATTCCGGGGAGCAACATATCCAGAGTAACGATAGAGACTAGCGGAAACAAAAAAGTGTTAGAGCAGATAGTAAAACAGCTCCACAAATTGATTTCGACCTACAAAGTTATAGAGCATCAGGAGATGGTCGAAAAAGAGATGGTACTGGTCAAATTTCCGCTTTCAGAATCGCTCGCCGATATTGAGGCATTGTCGTTTTCATACAACGGCAAAATAGTCGATTCTACAGAATCTAGCGTAATCGTAATGGCAGCAGATGAGCCGAAAAGGATAGACGGTTTTTTAAAGGCCGTAAAAAAATTCAACCCGCAAGAGATTGTAAGGGGCGGAATAGTAGCCATCGAAAAATAATAAGGGGTATGTCGTGAGCCAAAAGCTTTTTTTATCGGTTCTTATTGCTATGGCGGCTTTTTTGTTTGCAGGGTGTTCGGCAACCACAAAGAGTGGAGCGATAGGGGTGGACAGGAGTCAATTTTTGCTTGTGTCATCCGATGAAGCTTTTAACTCCGGCAATTCATATTATGTGCAAGAGGTAAAAACCGCCGACAAAAATAGGACGCTAAATCCGGATAAGAGGCAGACCGATAGGCTAAGGGGTATCGCTGCAAGATTGGCTCCGAAGACAAAAGTGTTTAGAGATGATGCACCTAACTGGGGGTGGGAGGTTAACGTTATGAAGTCGGACGAGTTAAACGCCTATTGCGCCGGTAGAGGCAAGATAATGTTTTATACGGGAATTTTGGAAAAAATAACCGTAACCGACGATGAGATTGCCGCCGTGATGGGACATGAGATAGCCCATGCCCTCAGAGAGCACTCCAGAGAGAGGATGAGTCAGGCATACGCCCAAAATCTAGGGCTATCAATCGCCGGAGCCCTCACAAAGGCCAGCGGAGCCGCAATGAGCGCCGCACAAGTGGCCGCTCAACTAGCCGTAACGCTTCCATATAGCAGAGAGCACGAGAGGGAAGCCGATAGGATAGGGCTGGAGCTGATGGCTAGAGCCGGATATGACCCCAATGCCGCCGTTAGAGTGTGGGAGAAGATGGCAAAACAGAGTGGCGGCGGGCAGACGATGGAGTTTTTGAGTACCCACCCTTCAAATCAAAGTAGAATTGCCGATATGAAAAACTACCTCCCCATAGCGATACAGCTATATAAAGAGGCGAAGGGGACTAGATGAAACTAAAAGAGATAGCGGCACACATTGGGGTAGATTGCGACTCGACGCTTGAGATAAACGGCATTAATACCCTAAAAGATGCAAAAAAAGATGAGATTAGCTTTATAGATAGCTCAAAATATCTTGTTGACTTGCAAAATACAAAAGCCGGTGCCGTGATAACATCGGAAAAAAATCTGGACAAACTCCCAAGCGGCGTTATAGCTCTTGTGACGGAGGAGCCTTACTTAAAATTGGCTCTCGCAACAAAGCTATTTGCCAAACCGTATTTTGAGCACGGCGGCCCTGCTATGATTCCGGGGTCGGCTGAGATTATGCCGAATGTCCATATAGGCAAAAAGGCCGTCATAGGGGAAAACGTCGTGATTATGAGCGGTGCGTTTATCGGTGACTATGCCGAAATAGGAGACGATACGGTAATCTATCCGAATGTTGTAGTGTATAGAGACTGCAAAGTCGGGAAAAGTTGCATACTTCACGCCGGATGCGTCATTGGCTCCGATGGGTTTGGTTTTGCGCATACAAAAACCGGAGAGCATGTAAAAATATACCAAAACGGGATTGTTGTACTAGAAGACGATGTGGAGATCGGGGCAAATACGACAATTGACAGGGCTGTATTCGGTGAGACGAGGGTCAAAAATGGGGTCAAAATAGACAATCTGGTTCAAATCGGACACAACTGCGAAATCGGAGAGTACTCTATCATGGTGAGCCAATCCGGACTTGCCGGCTCTACGATACTAGGGCGAAACGTCGTTATGGGCGGACAAAGTGCATCTGCCGGACATGTCAAAGTCGGAGATTTTGCCACTATCGCCGCTAGGGGCGGTGTTACCAAATCTCTGGAGGGGAAAAAAGTCTACGGTGGCTTCCCTCTAATGGAGCACAAAGAGTGGCTAAAGCTTCAGGCCAAAATCTCAAGACTTTTAGACTAACCCCTTTTTCTATACGATAAAGCCTCCAAAATGTGGGGCTTTTCTACTTTTATACTATCTTCCAAATCGGCTATTGTTCTGGCGACTTTTAATGTTTTTGCACTAGAGCGTGCCGACATCGCAAACCTTGCCCCTGCTTTTTGGAGCATATCTGTTGCCTCGTCTGTTATCTCTAGTCCTGCAAGTTCTTTGTCGCTGAGCCTAGAATTTAGTTTCCCGCCTCTTTTCATTTGAGCCGAAAAAGCTTTTATCACATTGTCAAACATTTCGTTTGATGTGATATCCGATTTGCCCGCCTCTGAGAACTCTTCCATCTGGACAAATATATCCATCCTGTCCAAAAACGGTTCCGATAGCCTGTTTTTGTACCTTTGAATCTCACTCTCTTTGCATCTGCACTCTTTTGTTTTTGAGAGAAGATTGCCGCATGGACACGGATTCATGGAGCCTACAAACATAAAATCGGCATCATAGTCTATTTTTGAGTTTACTCTGGATATTAGAATCCGGTAGTTCTCCAGAGGTTCTCTGAGCCCCTCTATAAGTGTTTTGTCAAAATGCGGAAGCTCATCTAGCCATAGTATGCCGCCGCTAGAGAGTGCCACCTCTCCTATTTGCCCCTCTTTTGAGCCTCCACCTAAAAGCGCTGAGCGGGTAGAGTTGTTGTGAGGGGAGCGAAACGGTCTTTTGGCGGAAAAATCGGACTCTTTTCCCTCTAAAAAATCCAACATAGCAAATTTTAGAATCTCATCGACACTCATCGGCGGCAATATATATCTAAGCCTTTTTGCTATCATACTTTTGCCGCAACCGGGAGAGCCCTCCATCAGTATATTATGCATCCCGGCAGCGGCTATAAGGGCGGCTCTTTTGGCTATGTTCTGCCCTTTTACGTCGCTAAAATCGTGTGCAAACTCTCTTGTATAAAAAAACTCTTTTCCGTCAAGCGTGAGCGATTCGCCGTTGATATTTTGGGTTCCGTGTTTACACTCGGCATCTCCGGTTGTCAATGTGTCAAAAGCCCCTGTGAGGGTATCTGCCCCGTAGACTTTTATATTAGGTATTTTTTGTAAAAAATAGGCGCTTTTTGATGGAACCAAAAAAGTGTCGGCAAGCCCCTCTTTTAGCATTGAAAGTGCTATCGGAAATATCTGCGGTGTATGTTTTAGTGCTCCGTCGAGACCAAGCTCGCCTAGGACGATAATGTTTTTTAACAGAGGCTCTTTTTTGAGTATTTCACACATCGCCCCAAGGGCTATAGATAAGTCGAAAAACGAACCGCTTTTGCGAATATCGGCTGGGCTTAAGTTTATGATTAGCTTGTATGGGGGGAGGGATATATTTGATTTTGAGAGAGCCGCTTTTGTTCTCTCCCTTGATTCGGCAATTCCTAGATCGGCAAGCCCCACTATTGTGAAAGCGGGCAACCCTTTTATCAGGGAGGCCTCAACGTCAATTTTTACACCCTTTGCACCGTCTAGCGTTGCACAGGATATATGGGTCATTTTTTACCGGTTTTTATAGACGCTTTGTACTCTTTCTCAAATTTTTTCCGTTTTAATATGGATAGTCTTTCAAAAAAGAGTCTACCGTTTAGGTGATCCATTTCGTGTTGCAACGCTATAGCTAAAAGGCCGTGGGCATCGACCGTCTTCTCGTTCCCGTCCCTGTCTTTGTAAGAGACCGTGACGTGTTCGTTTCTGGTTACCTCTTCATAAAATTCAGGGATAGAGAGGCATCCCTCTTTATACTTTATCTCGCCATCTCTTGAGATTATTTTAGGGTTTATAACCTCAAACAGTTCAGAGGCTTTCTCCCCCTCCTCGTCGTATAGCTCAATAATGAGGACGTTTTGCGGGATACCTACTTGTATAGCGGCAAGGCCTATCCCGCCGTTCTCTCCCATAGTTTCATACATATCGTCTAGTAGCGTATGGAGGTGTTCGTCGAAATATTCAACATCTTTTGATGTTTGCTTTAGCCTTTTGTCCGGATATTTTAGAATCTCTCTAATCATACTAGGATTATACGCCGCCTATTTCATAAGGAGACTCACCTTTTTCGTCGCACGTTCTGAGAGCCGTAAGGGTCGTTTCTATAGTTTCATCTGCCGTTTTATCTTTTGAGAGAGGAACAATACCGCAACAAATTTTTAGCTCAATCTCTTTGTCGCCCAAAAAGAAGTTTGTAGAGCTCATCATATCATAGAGCCTCTCGGCAGTTCTGGCGGCATTCTTTGCATCAGTGTGTTTTAGGAGAAGTGCAAAAATACCCTGCCCGAAATATGCAACAACGTCGCTTCTTCTGGAGGTTTTCATAAAGAGTTTCGCCATTGTTTTGCTAACGAGCGATACCCCTTTTTCTGTACCTATATCCTCTATTACGGCGGTTGAGAGGTTGGCTAGTAGCAATGCACTACTGTGACCGTATTTGCCTATCATCTTTTGTTCGTGATCGATTTGTTGTACCAAATACCGCTTGTTGTATATCCCATATCTGGCATCAAAAATACTCTCGGTCTCAACCTCTTTGACTATATTTGCACTTTTTTGGTATAGATCTTTAAATATAGTCGCCTGTTTGGATAAGAAGTTTGCAAGCATCTCTGCATCGCTGGAAAGAGTTGTCGCAAAGTTCAAAACCGCAGACGGATTATTAATCCCTTTTGCCTCTTGCGAACGTTTTTTAGTGGTTTCGATAACCGACAGAATTTGCTTATAAAGTACGGATACGTTTTGCAGGATGTCTTTTACGGACGAGAAACCCTCTTTTAGCTTTGTTTCCAGTACCGCCCTTTTTTCGTCGCCGCCTGTATCTTGAGAGTTTAGCTGTTCGGCTATGCTCTTTCTAAAATCAAACGGCTTGTCTTGCAAGAGTGTTTCAAAGTATAGTTCATAGTAGCTCGGTATCGGAGGCAAGCCCTCTTCATCCAGTTTTGCAAGAACCTCTCTTGCAAACTGTTGAAGACCCGAACCCATCCCTTTTTGTCCGACCCCCATTTTAGGGGCACCGACATCTTTTAAACCTACATGTGGCGCACCGTCAGCATCGCCTATTTTTGTTCCGTCTTTTTGTATTAGCAACTTATCCGCCTTTTATTTGAAGCTTTTTTCCAATACTTTATCGATGAGACCGTACTCTTTTGCCTCTGCTGCACTCATAAAAAAGTCTCTCTCTGTATCGGCAACTACTTTTTCAAGTTTTTGTCCGGTTTGAGAGGCTAAAATAGAGTTTAGCTCGTCTTTCATTCTGAGTATCTCTTTTGCCTGAATGGCTATGTCGGTAGCCTGACCTTGCGCTCCGCCTAGGGGTTGATGAATCATTATCCTAGAGTGGGGCAAGGCGTATCTTTTCCCTTTGGTTCCGCTGGATAGCAAAAAAGCCCCCATCGATGCCGCTTGGCCTATACATATAGTACACACATCGGGCTTAATATACTGCATTGTGTCAAATATACTAAAGCCGCTTGTTACGACTCCGCCGGGAGAGTTTACATACAAAAATATATCCTTGTCCGGAGCCTCTGCTTCAAGAAACAAAAGTTGTGCCACAACGGTACTTGCAACTGCATCATTTATCTCGCCGGATAAAAAAATTATCCTGTCTTTTAGGAGTCTAGAATATATGTCATAGCTTCGCTCACCTCTACCGGTTCGCTCTACTACAAACGGTATATAACTCATTTGTCACCCTTTTTTTGGTTCAGAAGATGTGTGAGTACTTTGTCTTCGATCATAGCCATTTTGATAGCAGGTAGTAGCCCTTGTTTTTGGTAGTACTCAAGCATCGCTTTCGGTTCTGCACCCATACTCATCGCTTCGTAGAATATCGCCTGTACAAGTTCATTGTCGTTTACGGCAATATTTTGTTGTTTTGCCAACTCGTCTATCAGGAATGTTGCTTTTACGCTTTTTTCGGCATCAGCTCTCATAGACTCTCTTAGGTCTTTTATTTTCCCCTCAACCTCTTTAAGCTCTTTAAGCTCATCTTCGCTCATAGTTTGGACTTTGCCTCTAACCATCAGGTCGATCTCTTGATCTACGATCATCTCCGGGAGGTCAAAGCTGTATTTGCCGAGTAGCGCCTCGACCAATTTCGGTTTTAGCTCTTCAGTGAATAGTTTTGTTGTCTTTTCGCTTTTGATTTGCTCTTCGATAATTGTTTTTAGTTTTTCAAGTGTCGCTTCAGGGTCTTCCGGCATCATTTTTTTAGCCAACTCTTCATCTAGCGTTATCTCAGGTTTTACTTGAATCCCTTTTAGGTTTACTTTGAATACTGCCGTTTTACCTGCAAGCTCTTTGTTGCCGTAATCTTCCGGAAAAGTGAGTTCAAACTCTTTCTCTTCGCCGATTTTCATTTTTTCAAGATTTTGTTCAAATTCCGGTAAAAATCTTTTTCCGCCAAGCTCAACGACCATATCGTCCGCTTTTCCTCCGGCAAACTCTACGCCGTCTATCGTACCGACGAAATCGATAGTCAGAAAATCTCCGGTTTTTGCCCCTCTTTTGCCCTCGTATGCCTCAAGTGGAGCCATAGCTTTTGCCATATTTTCGATTCTCTCCAAAAGCTCTTTTTCTGCTACCGCTACCTCTTCAAACTCAGGGACAAGCTCTTCGATTTTTTCAAATGCTATTTCAGGTCTGATTGAGAAGCTGATTTCAGCGTCCACACCACCATCTGCCGTCTCTTCAAATTTTGTGATTAGCGGTTGACCTACCAGATCTTTGCCTTCTATTTTTAGCTCATCCAACCCTTTTGATAGAGCCTCTGAAATTATCTCTTGTCTGGCATCTTCGGCTATTTTTTCACCGTATCTTTTTTCAACTACGTTTGCAGGGACTTTGCCTTTTCTAAAACCGTCTACTTTTACGTTTTTTGCAATCTGACCCGCAATTTTTACCGCTTTAGCGTCAAGCGTCGCTTTTGATATTTGTACCTCGATTTTCCCGTTTGCGCTATTTTTTTTCTCGCAAGATAACTTCATTTTTGTCCTTGTGGCTTTGTTCTTGATTTTTTAAAATGGGTTCATTCTATCAAACTTTAACTTTGAATTTGGGGTATCGTGATTGGCAAACATCCGGCAAAAATGCCCAAAAACTAACCACGCCTACTAAGCTTATGAACATTATAATTATGTCAATTTGTATTTTTACAAAAATTCACTAAAGATATAACATAGCAGCCGGAAATCCTGAAATATCAATGAGCTAAACAGCATCAGAGATATGAGTAGGTCGTCTACTAGCGATGCCACAGTTACTACCGATGCGCAGATTGTCGGCTCTATCGTGACGCTAGTTTTTAAAAACTTTATAGTTAAAAGGTTTTATCTGTTGGCGATATTCATAAGTAGATTATTGGCTTTGTTTGGAATCAAACATAATATTGCAGGTTCTTGGAATGCTACTTTTGCATATTGTAATACTAGGATACAGAATGCGCCAAGAGAGCTGATTACTGAAAAAATAAAACTTTATATTTTGTTTGATTATGTAATAGGTATATATGACGAGCTTGGGCATAGCCGTTCATTGCGTATTATTGGTCGAATAGTAAATAACTCATTTGTAACCGGAACTTGGTTTCATAGAAACAATAATAGTGACCATCACGGGGCTTTTCAGCTAACTATACAGCCTAATAAATTAAAAATGATAGGCAAATGGGTTGGTTTTACGAGTGTCAATATGGCCATTATTAATTGTGAAGAGTGGAACTGGGACAAGGTTGTGTAGGTTTTTGGTGTCAAGTATTTTTTCTTAAATCTTAATAGCAAACAATACAAAAACGACGGCGGACAATCCCGCCGCCTCTCCTTATTCTCTAATCTCAAAATCTCCTAATTTTCGTACAAACTTCAACAATTAAAAATCAAAAAAAGGAAACTGTCGGTAATGGATGAAATGATAAACAATATATTTACGTTGGTA
>CALJKN010000071.1 GCA_937973585.1 uncultured Helicobacteraceae bacterium | reverse complement strand
AAAAAAACACGGGCTAAAAGTGATAGAAGATGCCGCCCATGCTATAGGTACCGAATACAAAGGGACAAAAATAGGTAATTTTTCGGATGTTACCTGCTTTAGCTTTTATGCAACAAAAAATCTCGCTATGGGGGAGGGGGGTGCCGCCGTCTCCAAAAACAAAGAGATAGTAGAAAAAATAAGAAAACTAGGATATTTCGGCATCAACAAAGAGGCATTTAAAAGATATGAAAAATCCGGAAACTGGCGCTACGATATAGAAGAGATGGGATACAAAAACAATCTCGATAGCGTACATGCCGCAATAGGGATAGAGCAGCTTAAAAAGCTTGATGCTCTAAACAATACACGAAGAGAGATTGCAGCAAAATACAAGGCAAAACTATCTAAAAAACTAGAGTTTACCGCCGATTGCACTGAGCACAATCATACATATCATCTTTTCCCGATCATATTGCCAAACGGTGTTAAAAGAGACGATTTTATAGCCGCTATGAAAGAAGAAAACATAGGCACTAGCGTGCATTTTATCCCGCTTCATTTGCATAGTTATTATGCCGCAAAGATAACCGATAAATTTCCTGTTGCCGATAGAGTATTTGATAGAATAGTCTCAATACCCATGTTTCCCTCAATGTCGGATGAAGACGTGGAGTATGTAATCTCAAAAGTCAACTCTTATCTAGGGGGCTAAAATGGGAAAGTTTGCTGAGGCGCTATTTGCAAAAAAAACGGTTTCCGTCTGGGGTATCGGCTACCTTGGGTATACAACTATTTTGAGGCTCCAATCAAAAGGGTTTTATGTTAATTGTTTTAGTTTTGAGGCGAATGTTTTTGAAGATATTAAAACCGGAAAATACCCGTATGAGTATATGAGGCAAGCGTGGTCATTGAATAATGATATGCCTAGAATCGATATCGAAAAAGTCAACTTTTGCGAAGATGTCAAGGGGATGTTTGATTCCAATGTTCATGTTATAGCCTTGCCCGCTTTTGGCGGAAACTATTCAAAGCCGGAGGCGTATGGCAAAATTGTGGATATTTTTGCAGATTTTTCGGCGAAACTATCCGATTCCCTGGTCTTATTTCAATCTGCTGAAAAAGCCGGAACCGTTGATAATTATTTTATAAAACCGCTGAAAAAAAAGGGTATCAAATGTCATTTTGCCTCCGCATTTAGGGGAGATTGGAGTGTTGAAGAGTTTTTGTCTGAAGAAAAAACCAGAATACTTGCGGCAAACGACAAAGCTTCGCTTGATACGGCAAAAGAGTTTTTCGGTATTTTGGGCGTATGTTTTAAAGGTTTAGGGAGCATAAAAGAGGCCGAGATATACGAAAACGCAAAAAGTTGCTTGCAGTACGGCGTAGAGGCATTTTTTACTCAACTCTCACTTGCGTATCCGGATGTGAATACAAACGAAGTATCGGCGATGATAGTCAAAAACCTAGATTTACCGACAAAAAGAAATGGACTAAATCTTTTAAATCACAAAAATATTCTCCAAATTGAACATATGTTAGCCGGACAGAGTGGCGACTATTTATCTATTATCAAAGAGACTCAAACTGCAAATATGAGCGTTATCTTGTTTTATGCCGATATCTTAAAACAAAAAGGGGTTTTATCAGTCACGATAATGGGGCTATCGGCCGAAGGGGCTAAAAAGGATGTTAGGGCATCGGCCGCTATTTTATTAGCGGAGTATCTAAACAATATGGGTATGTCGGTATTTATTCATGACCCTTATTTTTCAAAAGAGGAGATAGCGGATATCCTCCCTTTTGCAAAACTAAACGATATGGGTGGCGGAGTAGATTTTACGGAAAGTTACGTGTTGATGAGTCAAAATCAAGAGTATAACTATCTAACTCAAGAAAAAATCAACAAAAATGGACTCTATGACGCAAAAATAATTATTGACGGGGTCGGTGCTTTAAAGTACTTTTCATTCTCACCGAAAACAATATATCACGAAGTAGGCGACGGCACCCTAAAGGCGCTTATATAATAATGTGTGGGATAGCCGGATTTATTAGTAAAAATAGAGAATATGATGCAGTGGCAATAGTTCAGGCTATGCTAGATAAAGGTGTGCATAGGGGGCCGGATCAGTCAGGTCTGGCTACTTACGGCGATACGACTCTAGGGATGGTTAGGTTGTCGATTATCGATACGGTGGAGCATACTATCCCGTATGAAGATGCGAGCGGCGAGTTTGCGATTGTATACAACGGGGAGATATATAACCACGAAGAGATTCGTAGCGGTCTAGGCAAATATAACTTCAAAACAGGCTCCGATACCGAGACCGCAATGGTTAGTTTTATCGATAAAGGGGTTAAGGCTTTCAAAGACTACAACGGAATGTATGCCTTTGCCGTGCACGATAAAAAGAAAAATGAGACGTTTGTAGTTAGAGATAAAGTGGGGGAAAAACCTCTTTATTATGTCAAGGGGAAGGATTATTTTGCGTTTGCAAGTGAGATAAAGTCCCTTATCGGGCTTGTGGAGCCTAGGTTTAACGACAAGGCCACTTCGTATAGGGCGTATGAGTTTACGACCGGCAAAGAGACCCTTTTTAAAGATATTTATCTGCTTGAACCGGGTGAATACATACACATCAAAAACGGTAAGGCAAGTATAAAAAGTTACTGGAAAATCTGGGATAACATCATAGAGTTGCCCGATGACGAGGGCAAAATTCTTGATTTGTTGACCGAACTTGTAGAGGATTCTATACTCCTTAGAACAAAAAATTGCGCTCATAGTTTCGGTGCATTTGTGAGCGGCGGGATAGATAGCTCTCTTGTGGCTTGTATTGCAAAGCCTGATCATATCTATACCGCACATTACGATTATGATGATTTTAACGAGCTAGATTTTGCCAAATTAGTAGCAAAACAGATAAAAAAAGAACTAATTGTTGTAGAGCCCAACAAAGATGATTTTTTGCGAACCAGAGAGCAAGTCGCCTATCATCTCGATACCCCTTGCACATGGACCAGTTTTACCCTTTGGATGCTTTTGGAGAGGGTAAAAAAAGACGGTATCAAAGTGATGATGGCAGGAGATGGTGCAGATGAGGTTTTTGGGGGTTATCATAGATACCATCTTTTGCACCACGATGAGCAAATCCATGCCCTAGAGGCTATGAAGCAATACAGCTACCTTATTAATAGATATTACGGTTCTCCGGTAGATAGATATACAAAACTTGTCAATAGATGCGAAAATCCGTATGATGCAAAGGTACTAAGGTTTTTGAACGAGAGTATCGGATTTTATTTTGACAAGATGCAAAAAGATGTAGTACACGCTATGGGGCTAAACGATTTTTATAGCACTATGCAGGTACTCTTGCAGATGGCGGATAGGCTATCGATGGCATTTAGCATCGAAAATCGCTCCCCGTTTTTGGATTATAGGCTTGTGCAGTTTGCATTTTCTATGTCGTCAAAATACAAAATCAAAGACGGTATAACAAAATGGGCGCTAAAACAAGTAGCCAGGAGATTTATCCCAAAAGAGATATGTGACCGTATCGACAAAAGAGGTTTCTCTGCGCCGGTAAACAAATGGTTTGAGTGGGATAAAAAAGGAAAATACAACAGAGACGCATACAAAAATATGGTTTTGGATGATTGGAAAAAAGT
>CALJKN010000070.1 GCA_937973585.1 uncultured Helicobacteraceae bacterium | reverse complement strand
GGATATCCATACCTATAAATCTGTCGTGACTTCTGGTAAAAGGTGCATATAGCTCTTTCATGACGGACATCGCTTTTTCATTGTCCGCCCCTATGACAACACGGTCGGGCTTCATAAAGTCTTCAATAGCCGCACCCTCTTTTAAAAACTCAGGATTTGAGACGACATGAAACGGTATATCAATGCCTCTAACGGCTAGTTCATCGCTGATTGCAGCTTTTACTTTTTCGGCGGTTCCTACCGGAACGGTTGATTTGTCTACTACTACAATCTCTTTAGTTATGTGTTTTCCGATACTTTTTGCAACGGCGATGACGTACTGCAAATCAGCGCTCCCATCCTCGCCCATAGGTGTTCCGACGGCTATAAAACAAACCTCGCTATTTTCTAGGGCTGTTTTTATGTCGGTTGTAAACCTTAATGCCCCTTTTTTGTAGTTATTCATTACCATAGGTTCTAGCCCCGGTTCGTATATCGGGATAACGCCGTTTTTTAGATTTTCAATTTTTTTTGCGTCAACATCTACACACCAAACTTCGTTTCCCATCTCCGAAAAACAAGTTCCGGTGACGAGTCCAACATAGCCTGTGCCGATTACGGATATTTTCATGAATGTGTCCTAAGCAAATTTTTCTGTTATTTTACATAATAGGTTATGAATGCTAGAAAAGATTATAGCTTACAAAAAACCTCTCGTAGTGATTGCGTGACAACCTCCCACGAAAAAGTTTTTAATATCTTCTCTCTGGCATTCGCCTTTATATGTTCAAAATTGCCGCTTAACGCATCTTTGGCGGCAGCATAATATGCCTCTATGTCTTCCGGATTATCTACTAAAAAACCGTTTTGATTGTTGTCGATCGATTCTTTTATGCCACCCGTAGCCGTACTAATAACTATTGCCCCGCAACTCATAGCCTCAATCATTGTCATTCCCTGCGGCTCACTTTTAGACGGCAGCATGGCAATATCCGCAATACCGAAAATCTCTGCCAATTCGGTCTGCTTTAGTGCGTGTAAGTCTAGGAAATTACAGTTTTGTTTTAATGTTTCCCTTGTTTTTTGTCTGCATAGATAGCTTCTATCCTTTAAACCGCTTATCGGTTCAGATCCAACCGCAATTACAAGGATATCATCCCTATTTTCTAGCAATCTTTTTGCAACTTCCAAAAATACCTCAAACCCTTTGATCTCTTGTTTTCTCCCCGCAAAAACAACGACTTTTTTGTTTTTGTCTATGCCGTACTTTAGTTTTATCCCGTTTTTTTGTTTTTCATCCAAGGGTTTGAAAATATCGGTATCAACTCCGTTTCTAACAATATGCACTAGCCTCTCGTCAAAACCTCTCTCGATGAGCCTTGCTTTTAGGTACTCTGATACTGCTAGGTAGCAATCAGCTATGCCAAGAGAGGGGTCGAATTTCTTTGTTATATGGGCGTGCACGGCGATTTTTGTGTTTTTGCCGACTCTTTTTCTAAAATCTTTTACGTCAAATTCGAGTTGATGAGCGTGAAATATATCGACCGGACGGGTGTTGACTATTTTGGCGGCTCTGACGTGGAGCGGATATGGGTCAAGTCTTGTTATTTTTCTAAAAAGTCTTCTATATAGGGCGCTTTCACCTATTCTATAGACATCGCCGTATTCGGTTTTGGAAAAAACATCTTTATACTCTTCCAGATTCGAGATTATGTAGGCCTCGTCCTCTTTTAGAAATTTTGCAAAATTTTGGGCGACTATTGCGGGGGCGAATCCTCTGATGTCCGGCACTGCTCCGTGTGGGACGTATTCACATATTTTCATTTTTCCTCCAGTGGACACTTGTTATTCTCAAGCCTCATATTTTCTGAATATCCGGCAATATAGTCGGTAAACTCTTTGTCAAACATCCCGTGAATGCACTCCGGATTTTTGCACTCTGCCACAAAACAAAAAATACCGTGTAACGATGGGTGTCTAAAAGATATAAGGCTAAAGCCGCTATCTAGTATCGTCTCGGGAGCATTGGAGCCGAAAAATCCAAGACACTCTTTGCCCATACAAAGGGCTAGATGCATAGGCCCGGAGTCAACCCCGATAAACAAATCCGCATTTTCAAGTAACCCCATAAACTCATTTGATTTCGAATTGCTTTTTCCAAAATAAAACATATTGACACCGGATATATTCATTGCCCCTTTGGGGACGGCAACCGTTATTTTGCGGTTGTTTGCAGAGAGTTTTGAGATGATTTTGTTGATTTCATCCGCATTTAGGTTTTTTTTCGGATCGGTTGATATCGGTGCTATTACGATATTTTTTGCCGATTGCCATTCAAAGTCGGCATTTACGGTTTTGTCAATCATCACGTCTAGCCCAAAATACTCTCTGACTCTATCGTAGACATTGTACTCTTTCGGGTGCTTTGAGAATTTTTTATATGAGTAAAACCGTTTTGCAAGAGATATAAAAAACTCGGCATCATCCCCGTGACTCCAAGGGTTTAGCCCGATATCCGCATCAAATCTTTTAAGCTTTAAAACGGTCGGAATCAGTGAAAAAGGGTTTCTTTTGTTAACG
>CALJKN010000069.1 GCA_937973585.1 uncultured Helicobacteraceae bacterium | reverse complement strand
TTTTTACCTGTTTTACCTGTGACTCTATATCCATATTTTTATGGATTATCCCGATGCCGCCGACTCTTGCCATCGCTATGGCGGCCTCATATTCCGTTACGGTGTCCATTGCAGCCGATACGATAGGAGCGTTTAGCGATATATTTTTTGTCAATTTCGTGGAGACATCAACGTTTTTAGGCAAAACCTCCGAATATTTAGGGACAAGCAATACGTCTTCAAATGTAAGAGCCCTTTTTGCAATCTTCATAATACACTCCTCTAATATTTAAAAGATAAATGCCGCAAAGAGCAAAGCTCCGTACAGCTACGCTGGCCGCTATGGCACTAAAGCTAGCCTCCTTGAGGCAAACGTTAATATCAAATCAGCACGTTTTTGAATGCCGAAATATCCTCCACAACCGCCGCCGCATCAAACAACGTTTGCTCGTCAAAATGTTTTGCAAGTAGCTGAACCGATGTAGGTAGCTTATGGCTATCGTATCCGGTCGGAACCGCAATACCCGGCAACCCTGCAAGGTTTACGCTTATCGTATATATATCCTCCAGATACATCTCAAGAGGCTCTTTAAACGAATTAAACTCAAAAGCGGGGCTAGGAGTTACCGGCATTATTATGATGTCGGCCTCTTTGAAAATAGACAGATACTCGTTTTTGATAAACTCCCTTGTTTTTTGGGCTTTTACATAGTAGGCATCGTAATACCCGCTAGAGAGTACGAAATTTCCTAGAAGTATCCTTCTTTGAACCTCTTTGCCAAACCCTTCGCTTCTGGTTTTTACAAACAGCTCCGACAAAGAGTTGCACTCTGCCCTATGTCCGTATCTAACTCCGTCGAATCTCTGTAGGTTTGTAGCCGCCTCCGCCGTAGCGGTTACATAATATGCCGCTACGTCGTATTTTGAGTTTAGGAGGTTTTTGTAAATCACCTTGTGTCCGGCCGCTTCAAGCTCTTTTATGACCGCTTTTATCCCGTTTTTTATCTCCTCGCCCGCTTGTTCGACATAGTTTTCTATGACGGCAAACGTCATCTTTCTGTTTTTGTCGATTTTCGGCGCAACAGGCTCATGCGGCACATCGACACTTGTAGAATCCATCTTGTCCCATCCGGCTATCATATCGTATAGCAGTGCCGCATCCTCTACGCTTCTGGCAAAAGGGCCTATCTGGTCAAGACTGGAGCCGTAAGCGACAAGGCCGTATCTGCTAACCCTGCCGTATGTCGGCTTCATCCCGACAATACCGCAAAGTGCGGCGGGTTGTCTAATGCTTCCGCCCGTATCACTCCCTAGCGCCACTATCGCCGAACCGTTTGCCACCGCCGCCGCAGAACCGCCGGATGAGCCGCCCGGAACTCTCATGTGATTATGCGGATTTAACGTTCTTCCATAGCAACTACTCTCAGTGGAGCTACCCATTGCAAACTCGTCCATATTTGAACGCCCAAATAGCGAACAACCGCCATCGAGGAGTTTTTGGGTGACTGTTGCATTGTATGGGGAGATATACCCTTTTAGGATTTTACTGGCGCAGGTTACCTCCCACCCTTTTACGTTTATATTGTCTTTTACGAGTACCGGAACACCCTCTCCGGCTTCGTCAAGCGATATATACGCATTTATGTTTTTAGTCTCTTCAATTCTCTTTTTCAAATCGGCTTTTAAAGATTTTATATCCTCGCCGCCAAGTTTTAGTGCCTCTTTAAACGATATCACTATTTTTTCCTCTCTTTGCTTTCGGATGATTTTTTACATATAAAACGGCAAGGCCAAATATTGCCCCAAACCCCAGACAAGTAACGACTATCAGCCAAAACGGAACCGCTTCGCTAAAATTCACGAAACAACCTTTGCACACCGCTCACACGGCTCTGATTCGGCGTTACTAACATGTCTCCAGCATCTTGGACATTTGTGTTTTAGCGATTTTGAAACGGTAAACTTCATACCCGCCGCCTCAAACTCCCTTAGCGCTTCGCCTCCACCGACAACATCGCTAACCAAAAACAAATCTTCCATCTCTTTTTTTGAGACAGAATCAAAAAGTCCGCTATCGGTCGCAAGGGTCAACTCCAACGTACTTTTTAGGTTCCCCTCTTTTTTAAGTTCATCCACAACCTCAAAAAAGCCGTTTCTAACCTCCATAAATTTTGCGGCATCAAAATCACTCTGGGTATCCGGCAATTCAAATCTCTCAAACTCAAATACGGTTGTTTTACCCTCTTTTAAAAACTCCGGCATAAACTCTACCACCTCATCGGCAGTATATGTGAGTATCGGAGCAACAAGGGTCAAAAGGGAGCGGAGAATATAGGCCATTGCCGTTTGAGCCCCACGCCTCGTAGTATCCTCTTTGCCGTCGCAATAGAGCGTATCTTTGCAAACATCCATATATACATTAGAGAGCCTGCTGACCACAAAGGCGTTTAGCCTACTCATACCTCTGGCATACTCGTATGAGTCAAACTCTCTCTCCACTTCGGCAAAAACCGCTTTTGCCTCGGAGAGTATCCATCTATCCAGCACACCCAGAGACGATACCGGAGCCAAAGATGTCAGGTCATATATGTTTGCAAGCAAAAATCTAAAAGAGTTTCTGAGTTTTCTGTATTGCTCTGAAATCTGTTTTAGTATCTCTGTAGATATTTTGATGTCATCGGTAAAGTCGCTCATCGCAACCCATAGCCTCATAATCTCGCTTCCGTACTCTTTTAGTATAGCCTCCGGAGCAACTACGTTACCTAGCGATTTGGACATTTTTCGTCCACCGGCATCAACCGTAAAGCCATGTGTTACGACGCTTTTGTACGGGGCGCATCTGTTAACGGCGCACGAGAGCAGTAGCGAACTCTGAAACCAACCTCTATGCTGATCACTCCCCTCCAGATATACATCCGCCGGATACTCTCCCGCATCGTATACGCCGCTTTTTAGAACCGCAAAAAAGGTGGAGCCGCTATCAAACCAAACATCTAGTATATCGGTTACTTTTTCAAAATGCTCGGCATCCGTTTTCATACTATAAGGGAGAAAATCGACAACATCCCTGCTATACCAAGCATCAGCCCCCTCTTCGTCAAAAATTTCGGCCGCTATAGAGAGTGCTCTCTCATCAAGCAAAACCTCATCGGTTCTCTTATCCCTTAAAAACGCTATCGGAACCCCCCAGTCTCTTTGTCTGGAGATACACCAGTCGGGACGGTTTTCTATCATACTTTTGAGTCTATTTTTTCCGGTGGCCGGATAAAACTCTATTTTCTCTATCTCCGAGAGGGCTATCTCTCTTAGCGTCCTCTCGTCATCTTTTAGTTTTTCATCCATGGCGATAAACCATTGTTTTGTCGCCCTATAGATTACCGGCTTGTGCGTTCTCCAACAATGTGGATAGGAGTGGACGAATTTTGAGACTTTAAGAGCCGAAGCGCCCAACATCTCAACTATCATATCGTTTGCTTTGAAGATATGCATACCGACAAATTCTGTAGGATTTGGGATTAACCCCAGTTTTACAACCGTTTCGTCGTATTTGCCCTCTTCGTCTACCGGCATTATCACGTCAAGATTGTATTTTAGCCCGACCCTGTAGTCATCCTCGCCGTGCCCCGGAGCCGTGTGGACGCATCCGGTGCCGTCCTCAACCGCTACGTGAGAGCCAAGTACTATAGTGGATATTCTTCCGTTGAGAGGATTGATTGCGTTTAGATTTTCCAATGTTTTGGACGGGAAGCTCTTTTTTATCTCCCCTGCAAAAAGGCCGCCGGCTTTGCACTTTTCATACAATGCCTCGGCTACTATATATCCATCCGTCGTAAGGGCATAGTTTTCATCGGGGTTCAAAGAGATACCGACGTTTGCCGGAAGCGTCCATGGGGTTGTAGTCCATATAACTACCGCCGCCCTCTCTTCGCCTATCGCCGCTAATGCCTCCGCTCCAAGCCCGAACGCCACAAATATCGAATAATCCTCTTTGTCTTTATACTCTACCTCGGCCTCGGCAAGGGCTGTTTTTGCCGCCCAGCTCCAATATACAGGTTTGCTCCTCTCGACGAGTAGTCCAGCCTTTGCAACTTCACATAAAGACCTATAAATATTGGCCTCAAACTTAAAATCCATAGTAACGTAAGGTTTTGCCCAATCGGCCTGAACCCCCATTTTTTTGAATTCATCCTTTTGTATAGAGACGAATTTTCTGGCGTGGTCTCTGCAATGCTCTCTCACGTCCTCTTTTTTTAGCGAGTCTTTTTTCTCTTTGCCTAGAGCTTTTTCTATCTCCTGCTCTATCGGCAAGCCGTGACAATCCCACCCAGGGGTGAATCTAACGGATAGCCCTTTGAAAAAATTGTGTTTTACGATAATATCTTTTAACGTTTTATTGAGAGCGTGGCCGATGTGCAGATGTCCGTTTGCATACGGAGGGCCGTCGTGCAACGTAAAATCCGCTTTTTTTTGTCTTGTTAGTTTAGAATATACGTTTTCATTTTCCCATTTTTGGTATCTTTTAGGCTCATTTTGAGGCAGATTGGCCCTCATAGGGAAGTCTGTAGCAGGTAAAAGAAGGGTGTCTTTATAGTCCATTTGTTCTCCGGAAGATTTTAAAAAGAGATTTTTGACAGTTTACAAAACCGTAGGTAAAAAAGCGTTAAAACAGTTATTTCGTATAGGGGGTTTCATTAGTGCAGAACATACTTTTTATCGTGGGTGACAAGCTCAGATATTCAAAAGATTTTTTAGACTATCTGGAGCGGCAGATTCTAAAAAAAATCACAAAATTAGACGCAACGGTTTTTTTGAAAGAGAATAATCCAAATATTTTGGTCGAATTTGAATCATATATTAAAAAAGCGGAAAATATCATTATAGCCGCCTCAAAAACAACTTTTCCTTTGATGGCAAAGATGTTATCGACACACATGCAAGATCAGGTAGTCGTAAAAGATAATCTACTGGTCCCCTCAAAAGCAAAAACCGTAGCTCCAAACAGCTATCTGGTTGAGATAAAAAACAAAACGGTAAACGTATTAAGAGTTGATACGGATGAGGTGATACCGGAGATTTTGCTAGAAGAGCAGTTAAAAAGCCAAAGGGCGTTTGTATTAGACGAAGACGAAAACGGCATTAGGGTCCTCGCTACGCCGATTGCAAAAGCTTGCGATATAGGGCTAAACGTATATAAAAATCAAGCCGGTTTTGTAGAGATTACGGCGGAGGAGAGAAAATACGGCAAGATAGATAGCTTTTTTGCCAGCATATCAAAGCTCTTTAGCGGCAAAGTCATAGTAGCCGACTCATTGCAAGAGTATATAGTAGACGTATTCGGTGCTTCAAAATACAAACTGGCTATCGCAGAGAGCTGTACCGGCGGACTGACAAGCTACAAAATAACATCGGTACCGGGAGCCAGTCAAATGCTGTTCGGCTCAGTCGCAACATACTCAAACGACGCAAAAACATTATGGCTCGGTGTCGAAGAGGACAAAATAGACGAATACGGAGCGGTAAGCGAAGAGACGGTATCCGGAATGCTAGAAGGGGTACTCAAAGTATCGGGAGCCGATTTTGCGATAGCAATCAGCGGAATTGCAGGGCCGGACGGCGGAACAAAAGATAAACCTGTAGGGACTGTATACGCCGGAGTGAGACATAAAGACGGTGAGTCCAAAATATTTAAAAAACAGTTTTATGGCGATAGAACCCTTATACAATCGGCATCCGCAGACTTTGCGCTAAAAAATTTATGTGAATTTTTTAAATATTTTCAAAAAAGCTCTTGACAAGGTTAAATTTTTCGTATATAATTCCGGCTCATTTTGAGTGAAACACCTCAAAAAGAGAAAGACCCGTTAGCTCAGTTGGTAGAGCATATCCCTTTTAAGGATAGGGCCGTTGGTTCGAGTCCAACACGGGTCACCACCTAGTCACCCTATCGTCTAGAGGCCTAGGACACCGCCCTTTCACGGCGGTGACAGGGGTTCAAATCCCCTTAGGGTGACCACCTTTCTAGCGATTTTATCCAACCGTCAAAATGCTCACACTTCTCTCTCATCTTAGAAAGCCCTATATCTTTTGCTATTACTGCACCATGCAGAGGTTTATTGTAATTTGACATCAAGCCAACTATGCGTTTTGACGGAGCTGTTTGTGCGGAGTCGTTTATCTCTTCAGGAGTCTCAAATCCGTCAGCTATCTTTTGGATTTGTATATATTGTTTTGTTAGTCTCGCAAAAGGCACGCAATCGCAAAACAATAGCGCCTCAAACTCATGCATCTGCAAATACGGCAAAAATTTTGCATCGTCAATATCGTCGCTGAACGCTTTTTCTAGGTGCTCTACTTTTTGCAAATAACTCCACTGCTGATTTAGCGAATCTTTGCCTGGAAAATCATTGTGCAAGCCGTAATAATCCAGCATAGTGCTCACCAAATCTACCCCGCTATTTTTTAGTAGATTTTTTACTTCCCGTTTTACGATGCTGTATTTTGACACGCCACACAAATTTATCGGAGTTAGATATATCTCTCTTTGTGAAAAATGCGGCGTCAATATCTCCTTGATAAACTTTTCTTCTGTAGGACCTTCGACCAATATATGCACTAGCCTCACGGTCTGCCGCCTATGATGTTTTTCTCCCATATTTCACCAAGCGAATAATCATCTTTCCACGCCTCAAGCTCTCTCTCGTCAAGCCTTCTGAGTACGGACGCCCCGTCTTTTTTATCCGTCACTATGATGTCGTCGGCTTCAAAGTGATTTATGAGTGTTACCGATTGAGTAGAGACGATTAGCTGTTTGGTAGTCGCAAAGCTTTTCATCAATGAAGCCAGCACGGTAATCGCATACGGATGAAGCCCGAGTTCAGGCTCGTCGATGATGATGGTATCAGGTGGATTTGGCTGAAGCAGTAGCGTAGTCAGGCATATCATCCTGAGTGTACCGTCAGATAGGTGGTTTGCATTAAACATCTTGTCGCTACCGACCTCCATCCACTCAAGCCTTATTCTTTCTTCGTTTAGCGCATCCGGCTCAAGCACAAATCTATCAAAATACGGCGCTATAAGCTTGACGGTTTCCTCAATCATAAAAAAACTATCATGATATTTTTGTTTTAGCAAATATAAAAATGCTGCGAGATTGGAGGCATCTGGAGCAAGCTTCTTATTGTCACTTATGCTACAGTATTTTTTTACACCAGCGGTTGAACTAGTATCGTGGAAATGATACACCTTCCAAGAAAGCAAAGAGTTTCTCACATACTCACAAACCGTAGAGCAATCAAACAGCTTAGTCTCGTCATTGGATTCGCCTATAATAGCTATTCTCTCGGCGTTATCATATTTCCAAGATACATAGTGCGTTCTCTCACGAGCAAAAAATAATGTATCGTCTTCGGTTGCTTTAAGTGTAAAACTATATTTATTTACGCCGAAATCTATTTTTCCATAGGCTTCTTCTGAATTTTTTTTACCAAAATACAAAATATTATCTGCTCCGATAGTTTTTGTATATTCTCTTAGCCTCTTTTCGATTATCATATTGAGCATTTTAAAAAAAGAGATGAAGTTTGATTTTCCTGCGCCGTTTGCACCTATGAGTATGTTGAGATTTTTGAGTTCTAGCTCGTTTAGCTCTTTTATAGACTTATAGTTTTTGATAGTTATATGGTTTATTCTCACTTGATACCTTCCACGATGTCTATCTCTTCTTGTGTAAGATTATACAATTTATACACCATCACATCTATCTCTCGCTCAAGCTCGCTCGTGTCGCCGCCTGTTTTTTTGGTTTCTAGGATTTTGTCTACTAGGTCGATGAATGGTTTTTCATCTTTTGGGACGGCTATCGGCAGGAGTTCTAGTTTTGCTTTTTGCCACATTGTAGTTCCGACACCGGAAGTTGCGGCGATTTGATTAAAATACCAAAATACAAGTTTTGAATTTAAAACTGCAAGTAAAAATTTTAAGTTTTCGCCACGCATAAAAAACAAAGTTTTATCTGCAAAAAATCCGGTATCATCATAAGTAAATTTTTGCGCATCGGATAGTTCTGCCCACACAATCTTCGGCTTTTCAAAGTCAGCTAGATAGGCACAGTTTCTGAGGTTGTAAGGAGTTTTGCCTCTGTCACCTCTTTTTTCTAGCTTGTCGTAAAAACCGTCCAGATACTCCTTGAGAGCCTGATACTCATCGATGTTTACGGGTGGATTATTGTGTGAATTTATGAGCCACAATCCAGCATAATTCGTAGCGTATTTTTGGACATCCCTGCCCCTCAATATCGGTTTTATGATTTCTGCTGATTTTGGGTCTTTTTTTATCAATTCGTCTCGTTTCGCACCGTCTATGACAAACGCCTCGTTAAAACCTGTTAAAATACCCCTATAAATTTCAACATCCCACTCTTTTAGCTGTTTGCCTACCGCCTCTATCTTTCGCATTAGCG
>CALJKN010000068.1 GCA_937973585.1 uncultured Helicobacteraceae bacterium | reverse complement strand
AAATAAAGCAAACCCCTTTCGGGGATTTACTTATTTTGTTGCGTTAGCTTCAGTAGCGTTAGCTTCAGTTTTGTTAGCTTCAGTAGCGTTAGCTTCTACCGGTGCAGATACGTTAGCTTCAGTTACGTTAGCTTCTGCTGGTTTTTCTTCAGCTTTTTTTGAGCAACCAGAGAACGCAAGACCAGCTATAACAAGAGCAGCTACAAGAACTTTTTTCATATGAGACATCCTTTTTGAGATTTAAAATTAAAATTTTATCGAAATACCCTTTAATAAGGGACCTATTGCCTGCTACCGAATCTGAACTAATTTTGCAACAAAATGTTTACTATTCTGCGACAAAAGCCGTTCAAAGACGTATTTCTTTGAAAGGGTTACGCAATTTGAGCAAACTTTCAAGATTTTGGCGAAGCTCTGAAAAGACAGGCTTTTCGCAAAAAACTAAAGTAGCTAAATCAAAGCCGCAATTATACAACATCTAAACTTTAATTCATACTTAAATTTGAGGTTTTTTAAGCCTTTTTTTCAATTTTTTTTAACACCCGTCTAAGCTCGGAAAATCGGCAACTCTTACCTATTTTTTGCTATATTCGCATATATATTGTTGTGATTTATTTACGAACGGAGTTTTATATAATGATTCTTTTAACGCCGGGACCGACTGCTGTCCCAGAAGCCGTTAGAGCGGCTATGTCAACCGAAACCATACATCATAGAACAAAAGAATTTGAGGCAATTTTTGAGTCCACAAGAGAGATGCTCAAAAAACTTTTTAACCTCCCGGAGGTCTTGATGCTGTCATCTTCCGGTACCGGTGCTATGGAGGGGGCCGTGCTAAACCTTACCCACAAAAAAGCCCTTACGGTAAACGGTGGGAAATTTGGCGAGAGATTCGGCAAGATAGCCAAAGCATTTGAGATTGATTATGTAGAGCATAAAGTAGAATGGGGTGAGAGTGCAAAAGTAGAGGATCTGGCTAGCATAGTCAAAAACGATCCGTCTATAGATGCGCTGTTTATACAAATATCCGAATCTTCTACAGGTGTTAGACATCCGGTCGAAGAAATTGCCGCAGCATTAAAAGCTATAAATCCTGATATTATAGTTGCGGCTGACGGGATAACGGCTGTAGGTGTAGAGCATATAGATGTTTCAAATATCGATTGTCTGATTACCGGGAGCCAAAAAGCTTTAATGCTTCCTCCGGGGCTTGCTATGATGGGCCTTAGTGAAAAAGCGGTAGCAAAGATAGAGTCAAGACCAAAAGGGTACTATTTTAATCTGGCGATTGAGCTAAAAAACCAACGTAAAAATACTACCGCATGGACGGCAGCTACGACGTTGACGCAAGGGCTAAACAAAGTGTTGTCTGATTTATTTGCATACGGTATAGATAAAAAATATGCCGAAATCAAAAAAACAGCCGAGGCTACCAGAGCCGCTTTGGATGCAATAGGGTTAAAACAATATCCGAAAAATCCGGCTCTTTCCATGAGTACATACGAGCTTGACGGAGCGAACACCCTTAGAAAACTTCTCCAAAACGAGTTTAAGGTCAATATTGCAGGTGGACAAGACCAGCTAAACGACAAGATTTTTAGAATTAACCACATGGGTTACGTAGAGGTCTATCATGCCGCATGGGCTGTTGAGGCTATAGAGATAGCTATGGAGAAACTAAATATGAGAAAGTTTGACGCATCCGCCTCACGAGCGTTTGCGCAAACCTATTTTCTAAAAGGGTAGTTTTGGCTTACGAACATGAAATCCCAAAGGGAGGTAGGCTCTATTTTGGAGCTTTAGCCGCCGCAAAAAGGGAGATTGAGAATAAAGCGGTCGAGATATTTGCAAAAGAGGGGTTTGAGGAGATTTCAACACCTTACTTTACGTATCAAAAACATCAGACCTATTCGTCGCAAAGCGAGCAAAACGGTATTATCAGGCTCTCGGACGCAAACAATAATGCTCTGAGTCTGAGAGCGGACAGCTCAATAGACGTTGTGAGACTAATAACAAAAAGGCTAGGTAGAAGTACGACGCATAAAAAATGGTTCTACATCCAGCCGGTTTTTCATTTTCCGACGACCGAGATAAATCAGATAGGAGCCGAGTTTTTAGACTCTACCGATGTTTCGTACGCCCTAAAGCTTGCCGGAGACATTTTTGCCGGATGCGGGCTTAGCCCAAAAGTACAAATATCGGACATAGCGGTTGTAAAAGCTGTCGTATCGGAGCTAAAACTCGATTTTGAACTATTTATGGCAAACGATTATGCCAAACTAAAAAAAGTTGAGGTCGAGTGGTTTAAAAAACTTTTGGATTGCGATAGCGCCGAAGAGTTAAAAGAGATTGCAAAAATATCTCCGACCCCCATATCTGTTGAGTTGGAACGGCTGATAGGGGTGGCGGAGTGTATCCACGGCGGCGCAATAGTGGCACCGCTATACGTCCCTAAATCATCGTACTATACGGACGTATTTTTTAGGATGCTTATAGGTAACGATGTTGTTGCCAGAGGCGGAAACTACAAAGCGGGACATAAGCACTCTTGCGGTTTTGCAATATATACGGATAATATTATACAAAGGTTAAGTGTATGAGTTTTGTTACAAAAGCCGATTTGATTGTCGGGCTTCAGTGGGGCGATGAAGGGAAAGGGAAGATTGTGGACCTGCTTGCCAAAGAGTATGATTATGTGGTGAGATATCAGGGCGGGCATAATGCCGGACACACCATAGTTATAGATGGCAAAAAAGTTGCCCTTCATTTGATCCCATCAGGCGTGCTAAACCCGAAAGCTATAAACATCATAGGAAACGGCGTTGTTGTGTCTCCGTCGCACCTGATAAAAGAGATGGAGCAGTTTGAAAACCTGTTGGGCAGACTTTTTATCTCCGATAGAGCGCATATGATTTTGCCTTATCACTCCCAGATAGACAAAGCAAAAGAGGCCGCAAGAGGAAAAAATGCTATAGGTACCACAGGTAGAGGGATTGGCCCTTGCTATACCGACAAAATAGCCAGAAGCGGCTTCACGATGATGGAGCTAAAAGACGAAGAGGCGCTTTTGGCAAAACTTGATATCTACTTTAGCGACAATAAAAGGCTTTTTGAGGCCTATGAGGTTGCTATTCCGTCAAAAGAGGAGCTAAGGGGTGAAATAGCGACTTATAGAGCCGCACTTTTACCATTTATAGCCAATACATCCAAAATGATATGGGATGCATTGAGTGATAAAAAAAGGGTGCTTCTGGAGGGGGCGCAAGGGACGCTGTTGGATATAGATCACGGTACCTACCCGTTTGTTACCAGCTCAAATACTATAGCTGCAGGTTCTTGTAGCGGCACCGGTCTTAGCCCGAAAGATATAGGCAAGGTTACCGGTATTGCAAAAGCCTACTCTACAAGAGTAGGAAACGGTGTATTCCCTACCGAGCTAGAGGATGAGATCGGAGAGAGACTAAGGGTTCAGGGTGCCGAGTTTGGCACAACAACAGGCAGAGCCAGAAGATGCGGATGGTTTGACGCAGTAGCGGTCAGATACGGATGTAGACTAAACGGAACAGATGCTATATCACTAATGAAACTAGATGTGCTAGATGGTTTTGAGAAAATAAAAATTTGTGTAGCCTATGAAAAAGACGGGGAGACGGTAGATTATATGCCATCCTCAATGGATGGGGTAACTCCGATTTATGAAGAGATAGATGGTTGGGAGAGCCTTAAAGGGGCAAAAACTTTTGAAGATTTGCCACAAAACGCCCAAAAATATGTCTTAAGGCTAGAAGAGTTGGTCGGTGTTAAAATTGAAATGGTCTCTATATCCCCAGAGAGAAACGATACTATATTTAGGTAATCGATCAACATTAGGCTAGGTTTTATGGTATGAAAACAAAGTTTACCGCTATAGTAAAAGTCAGAAAAAAAGCGGTAGACGATATCCAAAACGCCGTTTATACGGTTGATATAGAGATTTCAAATGCAAAATCAAAACTCGCTTCGACAGAGGAGAGGTACTTTGGTCTTGAATCCCCGCATGAGGGGAGCTTTTCCAATATGATAGTTTTTGAAGACATCAAAAAGGCTTTTAGATATGAGATCGAAAGCCTAAGAGAGCAGCTAGAGAACCTCGCAAGACAGCGAGAGAGGCTACTGGAGGAGCTGAGGGTGGCAAATATGGAGTTTGAGAAAATGAAGTATCTGGAGAGCGAAGAGATCAAAAAATTCTTAAAGGCAAAAGCGCAAAGAGAAGCCAAAGATTTGGACGAAATAGGCGTAATGCTATATAACAATAGGGAAGCCAAATGAAAAAACTACTATGTCTTGCGGTGCCGTTTGTATTGTTTGCCGCCCAAAAACAGACCCTTAGCGTAGATGAGTGCAACAAGATATTTGAGCAGAGAAAAGCAGAGATAGCCTATCAAATAGAGAAGCTAGAGGAAAAAGAGCAATCTTTGTCCGCTTTTCAGAATGCAAATAAAAATGTTCAGACCCAAAAAGAGCAAAAATTATCTCAAAAACTTGCAGAGATCAATAAGTTGCTAGCTGAAGTGGCTAAAAAAGAGCAAAATACAAAAGCGATGCTAGATGAGAATAAAAAAGTTCTCGATGCTATTCAAAAAGCAAAAGATGACAAAATCACCCAAAGCTATGTAAAAATGAAGCCGGGGCCTGCTGCCGGAATACTTTCAGAGATGAACGCATCGTCTGCTGCACAGGTGTTGATAAGTTTGGAGCCTAAAAAAGCGTCTGAGATATTATCGAAGATGGAGCCTAAAAAAGCATCCGAGGCCATGGAGAGGCTAAGAAAAGGGCCGCCTTTTTAATTGAGCATTTTTACGGGCAAAGCCCGTAAAAATGGCAAAGACATAAATGTCTCCGCACTCCCTAAAGCTACCCGCATTTGCGGGAGAATAGTATGCAGGAGGTTAAAATTATAGAGCTGCTTTTGCTTTTTCGGCAATCTCTTTGAATGCAGCCGGTTCGTTCATGGCGAGGTTAGCAAGGATTTTTCTGTCTAGCTCGATGCCTGCTTTTGCAAGACCGTTTATGAATCTTGAATAGCTAATACCGTTTAGTCTGCATGCGGCGTTTATTCTTACGATCCACAGTTTTCTAAACTCTCTTTTTTTCTGTTTTCTGTCTCTAAATGCATAATACAAGCTTCTTTCTAGCTGTTCTTTAGCTTTTCTGAAGTGTTTTCTTCTACCGCTGTAGAAGCCTCTTGCCATTTTGAGGATTTTTTTGTGTCTTCTTCGTCTTACGACGCCTGTTTTTACTCTCATTGTGTCGGTCCTTTACCGTTGTTTTTTAACTTAGGTGCCGTTTTAACGGACTTTCCCGATATTTAAAGTCTTTCGGGGGACTATTCCGGAATACTCAAATGTTGTTTTTGACCTGTCTAAAAGACAGTTCTTACATACAAAGCATAGCGTTTACAGAGTCTATGTTTGCGCTGTGAACACTTTTTGGAGATTTTAGGTTTCTCATTTTTTGTGGGCTTTTTTTAGTTAGAATGTGGCTTCTGAATGCCGCACCTCTTTTTATCGAGGATTTTCTAACTTTAAATCTTTTAGCCGCACTTTTAACCGTTTTCATTTTCGGCATCGGCGAACTCCTTGCTAATTTTAATCTGCCGAAATTTCGGCAGATTTTAGGAACGGAATTTTATCTAATAAATTCTTAGGATTGTTTTTGTTGAGGTTGGGGGGTTGGTTGCTTTAGATTTTTTTTCGGTAGAACCGTCATATTTACGTATCTACCCTCAAAGTTTGGCTCTTTTTCCATGTCGCCTAGGTCTTTGACAAGTTCAAAAATCTGAGTCAGTAGATTTACGCCCAGTTGAGGTGTAGCCATCTCTCTACCGCTCAAAAAGACCCTAAATCTAACGTGTTTTTTGGCTTCCAAAAACTCTCTAGCGTGTTTGACTTTGTAGTTTATATCGTTTTGGGCGATTTTCGGCGATAGTTTGATCTCTTTTATTTCGATTACTATCTGCTTCTTTTTTGCCTCTTTTGCTTTTTTCGCCTGTTGATATTTAAACTTGCTATAGTCCATTATTTTGCATACCGGAGGCTTTGCATCCGCTGAGATCAGTACGAGGTCTAGCCCTTTTTCGTTTGCGATCTTAAGAGCTTCGGCAGGAGTTATAATCCCGTGTTGCTCGCCCTCTTCACCGACGCATCTAATCTCGTCGAATCTGATTTTTTCGTTTAGTAAGGTTTCATCTTTTTTGTTCAAACAAATACTCCGCTGTTTTTCGCCTTAAGTTCCTCGACAAACTCTTTTATGTCCATCTCGTACTGTTTTTTCTCGCGCCTATCTCTGACCGCAACCTTATTTTCGTTCATCTCCGCATCACCTATGACGGCAATTAGAGGAACCCTCTCTTTTTCCGCATTTCTGATTTTTTTTGCCAAACTCTCGTTTTTATCCGAAACCTTAACCGATATATCGGCCGCAATCAACTCTTTTTGGAGTTTTTTCGCAAAATCGATATGCGCCTCTCCGATTGGAACCAATATCACCTGAGTAGGGGCGATAAAAAACGGAAACTCTCCACCGAAATGCTCCGTTAAAATCGCAATAAACCTCTCAAATGAACCGACAATCGCCCTATGAATCATAACCGGTCTGACCCTTTGGTTATTGTCGTCGGTATAGTGAATATCAAATCTCTCCGGTAGGTTTAGATCCACCTGAATAGTTCCGCATTGCCATTTTCTGCCGATACAGTCTGTTATTTTGACATCGATTTTAGGGCCATAGAATGCGCCGCCCCCTTCATCGATACCAAACTCCATCCCTTTTTCTACTAGAGCATCCCTGATAGCCTCGGTAGCTTTTTCCCAAAACTCGTCGGAGCCTATCGCTTTTTGCGGTTTTGTGGCAAGTTCTATCGAATACTCAAACCCAAAGGCTTTCATGATTGAATCTACAAAATCCATAACCTCGTAGATCACAGATTTTATCTGCCCTTCCGTGCAAAATATATGCGCATCGTCTTGGGTAAACTCTCTAACCCTGAGTAGCCCGTGCAGTACCCCGCTCTTTTCGTGTCTATGCACCATTCCAAATTCAAAGTATTTGAGCGGAAGTTCTCTATATCCTCTGACCTCGGAGCCAAAAATCTTGATATGGCTCAGGCAGTTCATAGGCTTGATACCGTACTCGGCCTCTTCTATGTTTGTAAAGTACATATTTTGGCCGTAGTTTTGGTAGTGTCCACTCTTTTTCCATAGCTCCGACTTTAGTACCTCGGGCCCTCTCACCGGCTCATACCCTCTTACTAGATGGGCATGGTATAGGAGTTTTTCGAGCTTTCCTCTGAGTCTGGCACCTGCCGGAAGCCATATCGGCATACCGCTACCTATCTCCTCGTCAAACGTGAAAAGTCCGAGATCGTGCCCTACTTTTCTATGGTCTCTTTTTTTCGCCTCTTCCAGCATAGTGACGTAGTTTTTTAGCGTCTCTTTGTCGGCGAACGCTATACCGTATATACGGGTTAGCATCTCTTTTGACTCGTCGCCGCCCAGATATGCACCGGCTACACGGATGAGCTTGAAGTTTCTGAGGTATTTGACGCTTGGCGCATGAGGCCCTCTACACAAATCCTCAAAGTCGCCCTGAGCGTATATCCCTATTTCGTCGGAATCTATCTTTTTTAGAACCTCTTGCTTTAGTTCGTCGTCTGCAAATTTTTGGAGCGCCTCAGCTTTTGTGATGACGTATTTGGTTATTTGCGTCCCTTTTTCGGCTAGCTCTTTCATCTTTTTTTCTATCGTGACCAGTTCGTCCTCGCCGATTTTTTGGGAGGTTTTAAAGTCATAATAAAAACCTTCGTCCACAGTCGGGCCGACAAAAAATTTCGCATCCGGATAAAGTGCTTTTATCGCTTCCGCCATCAGGTGTGCGGTTGAGTGTCTGATTATCTCTAATGACTCTTTGGAGTTGTCAAAATGTATCTCTTGGAGGTTTTCGGAGTTTTGTCCGGCGACGCTTTGGGTGTCTATCAGCTCTTCACCGTTTTTATAGCCAATGATCTCTTTCAATGATTCCCTTGTAAATTTTGTATTTTATGTCGCATTTTATATGTATTTGTTTAATTTTCACCTTAATGTTTTGTTTTTTCGACTATTTTTGCTTATCGACTGTTTTTTTACTAAGTTTGGCACTGCCAAAAGTAAGATTGGGATAGATATGGGTAAAGTCAACAAAAATTAAAATTGCTTATTCCCAATTAAGCCGATAAAACCAACCTCGCCGCACTCTCTCCGGTTCCATTCAACTTATATTTCAGCGGCTCAGAGCCTTCTACAATTTCATAATACGGGTGAATGTTTTGATTAAAATACCTACTAACATTATTTTTGCTTTTAACTATGTTGAGTTTTTCCAAAATAAGTTTTGCGATTTCTGTTGTAGTGTAGCCATTATTAGTTTCTGACAAGTAAAGGGCGACAAGTATCGCTTTTTCAAGGGTCAGTTTTGTCGAAATCCGTTTTTTGATTTCAATCTCATCCGGTAAGCAATCTTTGTATTTTGTGCAAAAACCCAAGCAGTAGTTTTCAATAGAGCTTTCATTTAAGAGTTTTTCGCCTATTTCTTCTCCCATTTTTGCAAGCCCCATAGACATTTGTTGCTCATTTTTTGCAACAAAATTTTCTTTTGTTATATGGTCGTCGGGCCTTTTTCTGGCAATACTACGCTCAAACCTAATATCCAAGCTAGCATCTACATACAAAGTCTTGATATTTTTTTTATACTCGGCCAAAAAACACTCTATCTCTTGAGGGTGTCTAAAACCACTTATAACAAAAGGAGTATCATCGAGTCCAATTACATGTTTTACTATCGGTTTTGCAACGGCGCATATATTTTCTTCCAATGCCTTTGCGGCGAAATCGCCTATACTTACACTCGGTTTTGCGCCATGAAGTTGATGGTATTTTTGATACATAAAATCACTAGCTTCAATGTGATAGTAGCCAAACTTTTCAGCCAAAAAGTTAGCCAGTGTACTCTTGCCCGCACATGTAGGGCCCACCAAAACAAAATTTTCAAAAAAAGTAAACCTATGATATTTTTTACTAGTTATGTTTGATTTTTTTTGGATTATTTTCTCTTCTTCCAAAAAAGACAAAAGCCTATCCAACGCATCTTTTCTAAAGTCATATCGACAAGCTTTGTCGATATCCATCATGCCTAACGGCATATCTGCGCCATCCGGCACAAACCATTTATTAAACGTCTTGTTGTCTAGCCAAGGATATAATGGATTTGTTTTGTAATCAAACTCTTGCGCAGCAATGCTTCCATGCGAAAATCCTGTAAATTGCATAAACTCTTTGCCGTGTTTTTCTCTAAGCTCTTTTGTCAAATGCAAAACAATATCAGACCTGACATAGCATTTTCTATTGTTGCCGTTTGTTTTTAATGCTGCATCTACACTATTAAAGTCATTTTCTCTCATCCAATACTTTACATCCAGCCCAGGCACTTCATTGCCGTCACGGCTAAAAGCATCTATGGCCACCGATGTATCTTCTATAATAAAAAGCTTTTTATCGGGGTTTGACATACCTACGGCGCTTGCGCCGCAATCATACGGCGCTTTTTCTATTTCAAACAACCTGTCGCCGTATAAAGAGCGTTCGGCGCTTTTCCACTTGCACTGTTGTATATTCTGCACCGCTTCGCAAAAGCTATCCAAGCATCTATCCTTTGCGCCGGCAAGCAATCCAAATACGGCATGATATGTAGCTTCATAACTCTCATGCGGCTCTATAGGGCAAGTGGAATCAAAAAACTCTTTTTCCTCGGCTTCGCTATTTGGGCGTATAGAGTTTGGTATGCAGATACCAATCTTCCAGTCCGGCATTTTGCCACCCGCTATATGAAGAGGTTTTGTATATTTTGACTCCACCGAACAAGACGGAGCAAGTACGCCGCTTTTTCTACCCACGTCAAACGAATATCCGCCGTGAAAATATGTATGAACACCTACGCCCGATGTGCCGCCTCTGCCCGAAGCCGCTATGAGCTCATCGCTCGTATATGTATAACCGTTTAGCAGATACAACTCCTCTATAGCCGCAAGCCTAATAGCCGTCCCAGAGCCAAATCCCATATGAGACTGGGTGTCGCCGATTATCTCTATCTTACAGGAGTTGGTAAATTTTTTTTGCAAAATCTCTTTTTGCAAAATATCCAGCAGTCTAGCAGTCTCATCGCCGTCAAAGCCAAAAGCTCTATTGTCGATTATCTCCAAACTATCAGTTTTTTGGAATTTGACCGTTACCGACGGCTCAGATATGGCAAATCCAAAACCACCGTTTCTTTTGTAGCAATATTGAGCCACCTTTCCATCTCTAACGATATATTGTGTTCTATCAAATCAGAAAACCATTTTTCTACAAAATCAGGATTTAGCCCGTGCTCCACGGCAAGTTTTCTACGCTCTACGAGCATGGACTCTATCCTGCTGGGCGCCCTTACGCCGCTATCCCCAACTTCGCAATCTTTAAACTGCGCAGCCGACTCGACAAGTTGCTTTCTTGTGACAAGTTGCCGTATGATGTTTGCATCCAACTCATCTATTTTATCTCTTATCTCTTGCAATGTTTGCACTCTTCCGCCTAGCCAATTATATTTACATAGTTTAACAAAGTAGGTATTACAAAACATCCCAGAACGATTAAGCCCCACTTAAACCCACAGAGTTTATACTTCAAAATATCAACTCTAGCAAAGGTAAAAGCTATGGAGGCAACAGCAAAAGAACTGAGGTTTAATACCTCGGCGGTGTTTGAAAGGTTGGCTATGGGTGAAGAGATTACCGTGACATACAGAGGACAAGCAAGAGCAAAGCTAGTACCGATAACGGAAAGTGCTAAAAAAACAAAAAAAACGCCAAACAAGCTATTTGGGATGTGGGCAGACAAAGACGGCAACGTGGATGAATATCTCCGTACTTTGCGCAAAGGGCGTTCGTTTTGAGCTGTGGTATACTTGTTGATACCGACGTACTGATATGGTATCTCAGAGGCAACGAAAAAGCGGCAAAGGCGATTGACTCGCTAAATGGTTTTTGCATCTCGGTTGTCACATATATGGAGCTAGTGCAAGGTATGCGAAACACAAAAGAGCTACGAATACTCAAGCAAGCACTCAGAGAGTGGGAGGTAAAAATCGTGCAGATAGAAGATGAAATATCTATGCGAGCTTCAATGTATGTCGAAGAGTATTATTTGTCAAACTCCATGCAGCTAGCCGATGCACTAATAGCCGCCACCGCAAGCCGTCTCGGAGCCGAACTACTTACGGCAAACGATAAGCATTACAAATGTCTCAAAGATATAAAAATCAAAAAATTTAGGTCATAAAATATGAAACTCCTAGTATCGGCTCTGGAGCCGTCGGCGAATCTCCATCTTGAGAATCTGTTATCCGAATTTCCGGATTCTTTGAATGTAGAGTTGGAGGGGATTTTTGATGAGCGGTTTGGTTTGCCGATTTTGCCGTCAAATAGTTTTGGGGTGATGGGTTTTATAGATGTTTTGGCCAAGATACCGATGGCAAAAAGGGCGATAAAAGAGATGGCAAAAACCGCCGCAGGATGCGATGCCGTACTGCTCATAGACTCTCCCGCCTTTAATATTCCGTTGGCAAAAGCAATAAAAAAAAGCTCTCCGGATACAAAAATCATCTACTATATACTCCCGCAGGTTTGGGCATGGAAAGCAAAAAGGGTAAAGGTTGTAGAGGGGGTAACCGATGTTCGGGCGGCAATACTCCCGTTTGAGCCGAAATTTTGGAACGATGCAGTTTTTGTCGGAAATCCGCTAATGGATGAGATAAAAGAGCAAAAACAAAGCGTTGTGACAGCAGATATAACCGCATTTTTGCCGGGGAGTAGACGGAGTGAGATAAAGAGGCTTATGCCTATCTTTAGAGAGGCTGCAAAACAGATAGCGGGGAGAAAACTCCTAGCCGTGCCGCCGTTTATAGCAGAGATTGATATCGGCGAGCTATACGGCGATATCGGCGATTTTGAGCTGGTAAGAGACGCAAAAAAAGCCCTTTTTGAGGCCTCAAAAGCGGTAGTATGCTCCGGTACGGCCACTTTGGAGGCGTGCATCATAGGAACCCCGACGGTACTTGTCTACAAGGCCAAATGGCTGGACTATCAAATAGCCAAAAAATTTGTAAAACTAAACCATATAGGGCTTGCAAATATCGTGTCTGATTTTGCGGGAGACGAAGAAATACATCCGGAGCTAATCCAAGAGGACGTAACGGCGGCAAATATTATAAAAGAGCTAGACGGGCTTGACGAGGGGCTATTTTTGGAAAAGTCAAAGAGGCTAAGAGAGAGGCTGAGCGGCAAAGAGAGCTCTTTGCCGGATATCATTTGCCGAGTATCGAAAGGGTCTTAGCCGAATCTTCGATAGTCGCCAACTCCCCTCTGTCACCTGTTTCGAGGTACGACAAAAACGCCTCAAGCTCAAACTTTAGAGGCTCCCCCTTAAACACGATGCAATCTCTGACTACATAAGAGTTGTTTGTCTTGTATGAGCTGTACTCTTTTAGCTCTTGCCCCATAAGGTCGGCATCGTAGTATCCCTCTTTTGCAGAAACCTCTATCCGCCTTTTTTTGAAAGGGGTTAACCAGTTTGTGGTGATATTGGCCACGATATCGTTCTCCAGCTCAAACGAGAGCACGGCGTTGTCCTCGTGGTGATCATGGATTTTTTGGGATTTATGTATTGAGCATTTTTTGATTTCGCTCCCCGTCAAAAATCTGATAAGGTCTATATCGTGTACCGCAAGATCGGTTAGTATCCCTACATCGGCAATACGTGGAGGGAACGGCCCCACCCTTGTTATGGAGATTGTATATAGCTCTTTTCCGACAAGCTCTTTTTTTAGCTCCCTTACCACAGGATTGAACCTCTCTATGTGTCCGACCGCCGTTTTGACGTTTTTTGCACCAGCTGCCGCAGATAGATACAAAGCATCCAGAGACTTATCCGCCGCAGGTTTTTCTAGGAAAATATCAACTCCGTTCTCTATAAAAAAATGCCCGACCTGTTTATGTAAAAAAGTCGGCACGGCCACTATAACCGCATCCGGTTTTACCTCATTGTGCATCTTTTCGTAGTCGGCATACACTTTTTTGCCGTCATGCTCGGTAGTTACCGCATCGCACAGGGCGACAGGTTCAATTCCGATATTTTTTAAAACTCTGTAATGGTTTTTCCCCATTACCCCAAGCCCCACAATAGCTATCTTAGGCATTTCTCCACCTTTTTATGTCAAAAATTAAATCGATTTTATCAAAGCAAGGCTTTTATGCTATAATGGAAAAAACTCCCAAAATATCACAACAACTAAGAGGAAATAGCTATGCAAAAAGAGCCAATGACCAAATTCGGCTTTGATAAAATCGCAAAAGAGTTGGAGCACCTAAAAAACGTCGAGAGGATAAAAGTAGCCGAGGAGATAGCCGAAGCTAGAAGTCACGGAGATTTGTCGGAGAATGCAGAGTATGACGCTGCAAAAGAGAAACAGGCGCTGCTTGAAAAGAGAATAGGGCAGCTGAGTGATATGCTCTCCCGTGCACAGGTGATCGACCCTTCGGTTCTTAAACACGAAAGGGTATGTTTTGGCTCTACCGTCAAAGTGTGTGCTTCAAAAGACGAAAAAGAGGTTTGCTATACCATAGTAGGAGCCATTGAGTCCGACCCAAACAGGGGGCTAATATCGTTTAACTCTCCGCTCTCAAAAGCGCTTCTCGGCAAAGAAGAGGGGGACACCCTGACTATAGAGCTTCCAGGTGGCTCTGATGAGTTTGAGATTGTCGAGATATTTTACGAAGAGATTAGTTTTTAGATGAAAAAACTGGGCGTAAAGGTAAAAATATTAAATCCGGATGCGATTATCCCAAAGTATCAGACCGAAGAGGCGGCAGGGTTTGATCTTCATTCGGTCGAGGAAAAAACGGTAAAAGCGGGTGAGAGAGAGGTGATAAAAACCGGACTTGCCGTTGCTTTGCCGAAAGGGTACGAGCTTCAGGTTCGCCCTCGTAGCGGTCTGGCGTTAAAAAACGGAATTACGGTACTAAACACCCCCGGAACGGTTGATAGCGACTACAGGGGGGAGCTTATGGTGATTTTGTTTAATACCTCAAAAGAGGATTTTGCCGTCAAAAAGGGAGAGAGGATAGCTCAGGCTATTATCAAGGAGATATTGCAGGCCGATTTTGCCGTCGTGGAGGAGCTGGATTCTACCGAGAGGGGTGTCGGTGGATTCGGGAGTACGGGTAAATGAGCAAGATAAAAGTCGGAATCATCGGTGTTAGCGGTTATACCGGATTAGAGCTTGCAAAGATGCTTGCCTCCCATCCGGTTTTTGAGCTTGTATATGTTTCAAATACGGAGGGGGGAACTACTCTAGCAAATCTCCATCCGTCTCTTTTGGGTGTGTATGATTTGGAGGTCAAAAAGGCAGATAGTGTCGAGGCGGCCAAAGCGTGCGAACTTGTGTTTTTGGCGCTCCCGCACAAAGCGGCTATGGGTACGGCAAAAGAGCTTTTGGAGTTTGGGGTAAAAGTCGTAGATTTGTCTGCCGATTACCGCACATCCAAAGAGTCTTACGAGGCAAATTATTGTCCGCACGAGGATTTGGAGAATTTATCTCACGCCGTATACAGCATACCCGAGCTTCACGGCGAGGCGGCAAAAGGGGCAAGGCTTATAGCAAATCCCGGTTGCCATGTTACCGCTACACTACTGGCTCTTGTTCCGTTTTTGCCGTACATTGATCTGGATGCTCCAATATTTGTTGACTCCAAAACAGGGGTGTCCGGTGCAGGCAAGTCGCCGACGGCATCGACGCACTATGTATCGGTAAACGAAAACGTGAACCACTACAACATCATAAAGCACAGGCATGCCGCCGAAATAAATGAGCACGCTTCAAAGTTGTTTGGGAAAAAAGTAGAAATCACGTTCGCCCCTACGCTACTACCTATGACCAGGGGGATGATGGCATCAGTGTACGCAACGCTAAGTACCGAAGTAGAGCCTCTAAAAATACTTGAGCAAGCTTATCAAGGCAAAGAGTTTATTAGGGTTAGAGGGGAGCCGGTACACACAAAAGCGGTTAGCGGGACAAACTATGCCGACTTGTATGCCGCAAAAAACAAAAAAGCTCTGGTCTCGTTTTGTGCGATAGATAACTTGATGAGAGGTGCCAGCTCTCAGGCTCTCGTAAATGCAAACATAATGTGCTCTCTTGCCGAGGGGACCGGAGTTCCAAAAATTGCATACACCCCTTAGGCTAATAGACGGGGCGGTTTTTATATCCGATGCCCACTACCCTAGACACAAAGAGGCGCTCTTGTCTCTTTTTGATACTTTTTTATCTTCTCCTCCACCCCAGCTTTTTTTGATGGGTGACATATTTGAGTTTTTATCGCCGTATCTACCGTATACTGTTGAATCAAATAGCGAGCTGATAGAAAAAATAAACTCCCTGTCGCTTTTGTGTGAGGTGGTATATATAGAGGGAAATCATGATTTTCTCCTATCCTCGCTGTTTAAAAACGTACTTGTCTGCCCTATATCTGCCCAACCAATAAAACTAACATACGGAGACGGCAAAGTAGTAGCGCTGATGCACGGTGATAAATACGAGAGGCTCCGATACAAAATCTATGCAAATCTCATCAGGCGACCGTTTGTGCTGTTGCTACTTCGTGTCTTGACGTTTGATTTAAACGGAAGATTTATAAAGAGGCTATACGAAAAATTACTCCAAAAAAATCTATGTAGAAAATTTGACGGTTTTGCCCAAAAAAAACAAAATATGCTCCAAAAATATAACTTAAGCGGTATTGATACGCTCATAGAGGGGCACTATCACCAAAGGCTTAGTATAAAGACGGAGGGTGTAAATTATGAGTCGCTTTCCGCTTTTGCGTGCAATAAAAGTTTTTTTAAAGTAGAATTAAAAAACGGCAAGATCAATCCGGTCGAACTTAGCTAGGAGCTACTAAACATGAAAAAAGCCGATAACGTATTGCAGGTCGGTTCCAATGAAATGGAGCTTGTGGATTTCAGGATCTACAAACAAGAGGACGGACACGTATATGAGGGGATATACGGTGTTAACGTTGCAAAAGTAAGAGAGATTATAAATATCCCAAAACTAACCGAGCTTCCAGGCTCTCCGGATTATGTTGAGGGGATTTTTGACCTTAGGGGTGTTGTAATTCCGGTTGTCAATCTGGCAAAATGGATGAATATCACTACCCCAGACAGCAGAACAATAAAACCTAGAGTTATAATCACCGAGTTTAACAACATTCTAATAGGTTTTATAGTCCACGAGGCAAAAAGAATCAGAAGGATAAACTGGAAAGACATCGAACCGGCAAGCTTTAGCGTAAAGGCCGGAGGGGCTTTTGATAAGACCAAAATAACCGGTGTTACAAAGATTGAAAACGACGATGTTTTGCTCGTTTTGGATCTTGAGGCAATAGTCGAAGAGCTTGGTCTATTCGATGTGAATACCGAAGTTTTCAACAACGCTGAAAAGTATTCCGGACTGGCACTCATATTAGACGATAGCGCAACAGCCAGAAAGATAGTCAAAGAGACGATGACAAAAATGGGCTTTACGGTGATAGAGGCCAAAGACGGCGAAGACGGCCTAAGTAAGCTAGAAGAGATAGCAGCGCAGTACGGCAGAATGCTAAAAGATAACCTGAAAATAATCATTTCAGATGTCGAAATGCCGAGAATGGACGGGTTCCATTTTGCATCCAGAGTCAAAAGCGACGAGAGATTTAAATATGTCCCTATCATATTCAACTCTTCAATAAGCGATGACTTCTCAAATATGAGAGGGGCGCAGGCCGGAGGAGAGGCATACCTCGTAAAATTTGATGCTAATAAGTTCCATGACGAAATTTCTAGAGTCATAAAATCTCATCTGGGTTAAAAAGGAGCGGCTAATATGGATGAATTACAAGAGATACTGCAGGACTTTTTGATAGAAGCGTTCGAGATGATCGAACAGCTCGATCAAGATTTGGTTGAGCTAGAGCAAAGGCCGGAAGACCTTGATCTGTTAAATAGGATATTTAGGGTTGCCCACACGATAAAAGGCTCCTCATCGTTTCTAAACTTTGATGTCCTAACCAAGCTGACGCACCATATGGAAGATGTCCTAAACAAAGCAAGACATGGAGAGCTAAAAATAACTCCTGAAATTATGGATGTCGTATTGGCTTCAATCGACCAGATGAAGGCGCTACTATATAGCATCAGAGATACCGGTTCCGACGCAACATCCGGTATAAATATCAATCCGACGGTCGCAAGACTGGATGCCGCAAGTAGCGGGAAATCTATTGATTCGGCTTCGGGGCAATCCCCGTCTGCCGCCCCTGCTGCAAAGGAGGAGGCAGTAGCCGAAGACGAGCCTGATTATTCTAGTATGTCTGCAGAAGAGGTTGAGGCTGAGATAGAGAGACTACTTCAGGCTAGACAAGAAGAGGATAGAAAAAGAAGGGAGGAGAAAGGGAAAGGCGAAGCCCCCGCATCTTCCGAGTCTACTCCAGCCCCTAAGACTGCAGAGCCCGCAAAAGATGAGGAGCCAAAAAAAGCTTCCGAACCTGCACAGTCACCTCAGGCCGCACCTGCCCCAGTAGTAGCCGCACCAAAAGCAGCCGCACCTGCAAATGCAGAAGGTGGAGCCGGAGGGGGAGCCGCAATGGAGCAGACGATCAGGGTTGACGTCAATAGGCTAGACCACCTGATGAATCTCATAGGCGAGTTGGTTCTAGGTAAAAATAGGTTGATAAAAATCTACAACGATGTAGAGGAGAGATACGAGGGCGAGCAATTTTTGGACGAACTAAATCAAGTTGTTTCATCTGTTTCAACAGTTACGACAGACCTTCAAATAGCCGTTATGAAAACAAGGATGCTCCCAATCGGCAGGGTATTTAATAGATTCCCAAGGATGATAAGAGACCTCTCTAGAGAGTTAAACAAAAAAGTCGAACTTGTTATGAGCGGTGAAGAGACCGAGCTTGACAAATCAATCGTCGAAGAGATAGGCGACCCGTTAGTACACATCATCAGAAACTCAGCGGATCACGGCGTTGAGATGCCGGATGTCAGGGTTGCGGCCGGAAAATCGGAGACCGGTATCGTAGAGCTAAAAGCTTATCACGAGGGCAACTCTATTGTTATCGAGATTGTGGACGACGGTAAAGGCCTAGACCCTGTAATGCTAAAAATAAAAGCAATTGAAAAAGGGGTTATCAGCGAGAAAGAGGCTGACACCATGAGCGACAAAGAGGCGTTCGGTCTAATCTTTAAACCAGGGTTCTCTACGGCGGCAAAAATTACCAATGTCTCCGGTAGAGGCGTGGGCATGGATGTCGTAAAAACAAACATCGAAAAGCTAAACGGTATTATCGAGGTTGATAGTGCCGTAGGCAAAGGGACGACGATAAAACTCAAAATCCCTCTTACGCTTGCAATTATTCAAGCTCTTTTGGTCGGTGTCCAAGAGGAGCTATATGCAATACCGCTATCAAGTGTTTTGGAAACGGTCAGAATCACGCAAGACGATATATTCCTAGTAGAGGGCAAAAGCGTACTCCGCTTAAGAAACGAGGTTTTGAGCCTTGTCAGACTCTCCGACATATTCGGAATAGAAGAGACTATGGAGGAAAACGAAAACCTATATGTTGTTATCATCGGTCTTGCTGAGACAAAAATGGGCGTGGTAATCGATAGACTGATAGGGCAAGAGGAGATAGTTATTAAATCTCTCGGATACTACCTAAAAGGGATAGAGGGTATAGCCGGTGCAACAATCAGAGGGGACGGTAGGGTAACCTTGATTGCCGATGTGGCCGCATTGATGCAGATGGCTAAAACGGCACATAAAAAAGCAGATACGAAACGAATAAGCGGAGCCCAACAGCAAGCTGCAAAAGTAGTGAAAAAAAGTGAGCCGTCGGACTATAAAGTCCTTATCGTAGATGATAGCAAAACAGATAGAAGTATTATGAAAAACTCGCTAAAACCACTCGGTATAACTATTATCGAAGCTGTTGACGGGCAAGCTGCCCTCGCTACGATAAAATCAGCCGATCATCCTTTTGACGCTTGTTTAATAGACATAGAAATGCCAAAGATGGACGGTTATAGTCTGGCTAGTGAAATCAGAAAATACAACAAATTCAGAAATATGCCTTTGATTGCGGTAACGAGCAGAACCGGCAAGACCGACAGAATGAGAGGGGTTGAGGTTGGAATGGTTGAGTATATCACCAAGCCGTACTCACCGGATTATCTGATGAACGTCGTAAAAAGACATATTAATCTAACGGTGGAGAGCTGATTATGAGCGATAAAATTCAAGACGTTATAAAAAAACAGCAAAAACAAAAGGTTCAACCGTTAAAAAAAGATGAGGATACCTTACAGGTTGTCGGGTTTAATGTCGGTGACGAGGAGTTCGCCGTCTCGATTTTGAATATCCAAGAGATTATAAAACCTATAGACTATACCAGAGTTCCTGGGACTCCCGGCTATGTTTTGGGTGTCTTTAACCTAAGGGGAAACGTATTGCCGCTTATTAGCCTTAGGCTAAAGTTTGGTCTCCCGTTTGCAAAGTATACGGAAGATACTAGATTTATAGTTGTTAAAAACGGTGCTCAAACTGTCGGGTTCGTAATTGACAAACTGACTCAGGCGTTTATCCTCAGAGAGTCCGAGATAGATCACACTCTTGATATGCAAAGCGAGCAAGAGGGGCTGATATACGGAATCGGCAAAAGAGAAGATAGAATCATCACGATTCTAAAAGCCGAGGGGCTGCTAAAAAGAGATTTCTAATCTCTTTGCCCTCTTTTTTATCCAGTTATTGCGGAGTTATTGTATTTGTCAGAGTATATTATCCAGACATCAAAACTAATCGTCTCAAAAACAGATTATGATGGTGTTATAGTTCAGGCCAATGAGGCTTTTTGCGAAGTATCAGGCTATTCAAAAAGCGATCTTATAGGTCGACCGCACAACATAGTCAGGCATTCCGATATGCCATCCATCGTCTTTAAGGTTTTATGGGTCAAAGCCGCCTACGGATTAGAGACGCATGCTTTTGTAAAAAATCTTAGAAAAAACGGCCAATACTATTGGGTTTACGCTACCGTCACACCAAATATAAACAAAAACGGCGATATAGACTACATCACCTCTGTCAGAAAAAGGGCAAATCCAAAAGCCGTAGAGCAAATCGAACCGCTTTATAAAAAACTCTGCTCCCTTGAATCCCCGGGCAGATACGGTGATTCGGCTCTGGAGGTTCAAAAACTGCTAAAACAGACGGGGCTAAAATTTAACGATTTGATGCACAAGCTCCAAACCGGCGAATTTCACCTCTAGCCTAGATATCCTCCAAGAGTTCGTCCAGCATCGCAAATTTATTTGCACACATCAGATGAACTCTTTTATTTAGACCGTAAACCTCTTTAAATATCTTTTTGGATAGCTCCATTCCTACTTTGTACTCTTCCTCGGCAGAGATTTTCGACGCTTTCAGTAGAGCATCTATAAAGCTCTCAGGTACATAAATACCAGGGACATGGGCATACAAAAACTGCGCCGTTTTGAGGCTAACGATAGGGAATACCCCTAAAATTAGTCTTGCTTCACCTCTCTCATCCGAAAAATCTTTTTTTGCCTCATCGAACATCTGAACTAGCTTTTTGGCTACATCCAAATCAAATACCGGTTGAGTGATGATACCCGAGGCGTAGTTTTCGATTTTTTTGTGAATCTTTTTGGAGAGCGACGAGAAATTTTTTGAGTATGAATTGCTGACGGCAAACGGATAGATAGGTTTTGGCTTTGGATTTATCGCTTTTCCGCCAAAATCAACCCCTTCGTTGAAAAACCTTATCATCCTGAGAAGCTGAGAGCTGTCACCCTCGAAAACCCCTTTTACGTTCGGTTGATCGGATAATCTAGCGGGATCTCCCGTTAGAGCCAGTATCCCTCTGACATCAAAATCGTTTAGCCCCAAAAGTTCCGACTGCATAGCCAGATTATTTTTATCTCTCATCGAAACAGTGCAGACGACAGGTTTTTTTAGCTCCGATTGAACTTTTACTGATGCCAGAACGCTTGAGTATTTTAGTTTTGCCAACGGGTTGTCGGTTACCGTGAAGCCGTCTATTTTTGATAGCGACGGAATCGTCTGAAGTGCGGATACCGTCTTTGAGAAATCGGGGGATTTTGGCGGGGTGATCTCTAGCGTTATTGCGGATGTTTTTAGTTTTTCAATCAGCGTCTCCGTCATTTATACCCTTTTTAATTTTGATTTTATCGTTCTCGGTTTTAAAATAAACCATATTCGGTAAAATACGGCAAAAAA
>CALJKN010000067.1 GCA_937973585.1 uncultured Helicobacteraceae bacterium | reverse complement strand
TGCGCACAGCTAGTCCGAGAGCAACGGTAGCAAAAAATCCCAAAGCAACGGCAAACAAGGCTTTTGGCGATACGGAACCGATAAATACGCTATATCCGCTAGCTACCGTACCCGTCAAAGAAGCCACAAGCAAAAGACCGACAGCCTCAAAGCCTCTCGTCTATTCAGACTTTTTTCTTTTAATTCATCTAGTCTGCCCATTTTATGCCTTTTGCATATTTCCAAGATTATAACACAAAACCAAAAAGCCCTATCTTTGTTTAACAAAAAAGACGTTCATGCGTTTTCAAATCAGTGCAGAAGTTTTTGACTGGAAAATGGGGACGGTTTCTACCTTTAATTCAATATGTTAGCAGACGGTATAATCAACAAAAAACATTCGGAGCCTTTTGTTGATTAGCGTTAGTGAGATTTTTTATTCATTGCAAGGGGAGGGGAGATATGCCGGGAGCCATAGCGTATTTGTGAGGCTCGGCGGATGCAACCTTGTGTGTCCCGGATTCGGTGAGGGCGGGTGCGATAGCTACTACGCCGTTAGCGGCAAATACAAAGAGTCTTGGACGGCGATGGATGCGGACTCACTCATAGCAGAACACAAAAAAGCTATGAGGTTTGAGCATGCACACACGGTGATTACGGGCGGAGAGCCGACTTTGTGGTTTTCAAATAGTGATTTTATGGAGTTTGCGACATATCTATATGAGATGGGGCACAATGTAACGGTGGAGACAAACGGAAGTAGGGAGATTGATTTTTCGTTTGAGCCGTACCGCTCCTTTGTATATTCGTTGTCTGTCAAGCTATCAAATTCGGGGGAGCCAGAGGATAAAAGGGTAAATATCGGGGCTTTAAAAGCTTTTACCGCCAATGCCGATTATTTTTTCAAATTTGTCCTTGATGAAGAGTTTATCAAAAGCGGAGCGGCAAAAAAAGAGATTGACGAGATTTTGGAGGCTGTCGGTGTTTTGCCCCTTGCGGTGTACTGTATGCCGCTTGGAGCCGATAGGGAGGAGCTAGCCGAAAATGCAAAAGCCGTGTTTGAGTTTTGTCTGGCTAACGGGTACTCATATTCGGATAGGCTACATATAAGAATTTTCGATAAGAAAAAAGGGGTATAAAATCCAAAAACTTGATGTACGTCAATAAAAAAACACAAAAGGCGGTTATAATCGAAAAATTTGCTTTATTAGTTTTTCTTTTATAAAACACTTTTGGAGATGTTCTATGTTGGTTAAATCGTTGTTTTTTAGGATGAGGCTTGTTCACTGGATTGGGATTCCTCTGCTTGTTTTGAACGCATTTTTGTTTACCGACAATCACATAGGGCAAGCCGTTCAAATATTGGTTGCCGTTGTAGTGCTTATCCATGATTTGGACGAGAAAAAATGGGGTGTTGAACCGATACAAAAAGCTATTTTGAATTTTCAAAAATTAGCCTCAAAAGATCTCTCTAAAACAGATAGGATAGACGCTTCATATAATCTTGAGGCAAAAAATATGCTTGATGCGGCTGAAGATTTTAGGGGGCAAGCCGAATCGCTAATCATCTCCTCAAAAACGCTGGTCAAAACCGGAGAGGATTCCACATCTAAGCTCTCGTCTTTATCAAAAATGTTTACGGAGATAGATACAAAAGAGAAAAAACTGCTATCCGATGCCCTCAAAAATACGGAGGAGACGATGAGGTCGGTAGAGGCGTCGGCGCATGAAGCCCAAAAGACCGATGAGGCAACGGGAATCACCAAAAATAGACTACAAAACGCCCAAAATCAAGTATATGCAATGGGTAAAAAAATAG
>CALJKN010000066.1 GCA_937973585.1 uncultured Helicobacteraceae bacterium | reverse complement strand
CTAAACCTAAAAGCCAAAGTACCCTATAGATATATTTTTTATCTTTTGCAAAAGCCAAAAAAAATACTGCCGTAGCGACAAACAAACCGAGTTTGATAGCAAAGCCGACGGGAAGTATAGAAATAAGCAAGGATAAAGGGGCAATATAGCCCATCGGTTCATATCTATCGTATTTCAAAACCCACAAAATAGCGCCGACCGATAGTGCGCCCAAAACAAGAGAAGATTGCGGATACCAAAATTTAGCCGTAACACCTAGCAAAAATATTATCGGTAAAGATATTTTATTTTTTGAATTTAATGCCCACAGCATAGAGGCGGTAATAAATATCGGGAGAGTCATAGATAGCATATCGTCGTCAAAATAGCCGGGGGATGTCCTAATAAAAAAACCGGCGCTTACGGATACGAAAATTGCAGCCGCAACTCCTACAATCGGTAGCCTCAATGCCGCTCCGGACAAAAAAACCGCAATAGCAGACAAAGAACCAAGCACAGGAGGTAGATAAAAAAATAACCACTCTTTCGGTATTCCGATTTTTGATAGATATGCCGCCAATAAGGCAACAGGTCTAAAGCCCGGACTCCCGTCTTGCGGCGTACTAAATCCGGCCAAAATTTCTTTTGTCTGAGCCGCAAATCTAAAACCGTCCGTAGAGTTGATGAGATAAAAACCGTTATCTATAAAGTTTGGATCATTGTAGTCATAATGTGCCCACACCATCCTAACTGACAGCATAAACATATAGACAATGATTGATATCATAAGTATGCTACGGACGGAGAGGTTCGATTCTTGAAGTTTTAGATTATTTAACATATTTTTCTTTTACCCCATTGATATAGAGACTATAGGTAGCAACATAGCAACAACGACAACCCCTATCATACCGCCCACAAACACTATCAGAGCCGGCTCAATGAGCGACATCAAGAGTGCCGTTTTGTCCTTATTTTCCTGTCTAAACAAACCGGATAGGGTCTGAAATACCGTTGCAATTTGACCGCTCTCCTCGCCCAAAAAAATTGTCTGAACAAAAGATTTGTCAAGCAATGGCTCTTTTGACAAAGCAGCCGAAAATCTCTGCCCCTCTATAACTCTCACGACCGCATCTTGAAAGATACTACGCAATACTAGGTTTGTAAACGTATCTCCGGCTAGTTTTAGCGCTTGCGCCATAGGAACTCCGGATCTAACAAGAAGTGCACCAACATACAAAAACCTAGCAAGCTCGGAAGTCTGAACTATCTTGCCGACTATCGGAATAGAGAGGAGGAATCTATGTACTGCATACTTAAACTCTTCGCTTTTGACGTAAAAATATTGATATATCACCAATAAAATCAACATAGCAAGCAGTATATGGACTTTGTAGGCCACCAAAAAATCAGAAATCCCTATCACTACGGTAGTAATAGTCGGCAACTCCTGTCCTACGGTCTCAAAAACACCTGTTATTTTAGGTACAACCACCGTAAACATAAAAATAAGCAACAATAAAGAGACCGATACTATAAAAATAGGGTATGCCAAAGCCGATTTGATTTGAGAAGATATTTGATCTTTTTGAAGCAAAAAATCAGATATTTCAGATAATGTCTCTTTTAAAAACCCCTTGTCTTCGGCAACTTTTATCGTCTGCTTAAAATAATCCGGAAGCGTTATATCTTTTTGCCCGTCAAGCGCCGCATAAAAACTCTTTCCTTCTCCGACTAACGTTATTACCGATGTGAGAAAAGGGTTTATCTTTTTATCTTTAGCATACTGCATAGCAGAGAGCTTGACGGCGGAGGTAATGGTCATTCCGGAACCTAGATATGTAGCCCACTCTCCTGTTAATTTTGCAAGTATCTTATCGGATACGACTTTTTTATCAAATAATGAAATATCGAAAGCTCCGCCGCCTTTTGAGGCTTTTACGCTTTCATAAATAATAGACTGCTGTTTGAGCTTTAACTTTGCATCGCCCTCGTCTATAGCCTCTATAGTCCCTTTTACACTCTCGCCGCTTAGCGATATCCCCTTATAATCAAATAACATCAACCGTCTTTTATCCCGACTCTAATCACTTCATCCAAACTAGTTTCGCCGTTTAACAATAAAGACGACAACTCATCGGATAAAAATCTCATACCCCTAGAGCTCATATAACCCCTTACTGCGTGGTCATCGGGAGCTTTTTTTATAAATGATTTTGCCTCGTCATCCAAAATAAAAAGCTCCCCTACGGCAACCCTGCCGAGATAACCGGTATTATCACACTCTTTGCATCCGCAAGCGGCATATATCGGGCTTTGTCTTTGGATAGACAGCTCATCCGCTATAGCGTCTTGTATAATGCTCTTTTGTTTGCAATGCGGGCATAGCTTTCTGACTAGCCTTTGCGCCAATACCCCCAATAACGTAGAGATAATCAAAAAGTTTTCGACTTCCATATCGATTAGTCTAGTTACCGCCGATGTAGAGTTATTTGTATGGAGCGTAGATAATACTAGGTGTCCGGTCATGGCCGCTTGTATCGCAATTTTTGCCGTCTCGGAATCTCTAATCTCTCCAACCATTATGATATCGGGGTCTTGCCTGAGAATAGATCTAAGCCCGCTAGCAAACGTCAGACCGACTTTTGAATTTACCTGTATCTGATTGATATTGTCGGAGTTGTATTCGACCGGATCTTCTACGGATATAATATTTTTCTCCGGCGAAACAAGCTTTTGCAAGCATGCATGCAAAGTCGTAGATTTCCCGCTACCGGTAGGCCCCGTGACGAGTATAATCCCGTGAGAGTTTCTAAGGAGAGAATCAAGTCCTGATGCTATTGAATCGTTAAAACCCAAATCTTTTATCGACGGAATATCGGAGGTATGGGAGAGTATCCTCATAACAACTCTCTCTCCGTAATACGTCGGCACTACCGAAACCCTGATATCCAGATTTTTGCCGGCTATCTTGACCTGTGTTCTACCGTCTTGCGGCACCCTTTTTTCTGAAATATCCAGATTTGATATGACTTTTATCCTGCTAACTACTAGTTGAACTATCCCTTTGTCTATTTCGATATGTTTGCTCAGAGTGCCGTCTATTCTAAATCTAACCTCTCCGTATCTCTCTTTGACCTCTATATGTATATCTGAAGCCCTTTTTTTGATTGCCTGATAAAAAAGAGAGTTTACAAATTTTATAACCGGAGCAGACTCTTCGTTTGAAAGCAAATCTGTAGAGTTTTGCAAAAATTCAGATAATTTATCATACTCCTCAATCAGCTCTGCAGCATCGCCGCCGTCTATAGAGACATTATTTTGAGCGGTTAGCTCGCTATATCTCATATTTAGTTTTCCAAACGATTCAGAATCTAAAATGACGATTGGGTATCTAATGTCTATTTTTGAGATAAAAGCCAAAGCGTCC
>CALJKN010000065.1 GCA_937973585.1 uncultured Helicobacteraceae bacterium | reverse complement strand
CACATGCCAAAACACCGTATTTTGCCGATAGTAGTCCGTCCAGCCCCTCGACGGATACCGGATAGAGGTCTATATCTTTGATTCTCGGTATGTTAATCATAGTTTACGCTTTGTTATTTGTTTTTCTCTAGCATCTGTTTTACGTAGTCGTTTTGTATCTTATCAAGCTCGTGCAATCTAGCTCTAAGCGTAGTCAAATCAGAGCTTTTATCGACTATATACGGTGTCAATAAAATCACAAGGTTGATCTTATCTTGCGCATCCTCTTTGTATCTAAACAACCTACCAAATAGCGGCACATCTCCTAGTAGCGGCACTTTATCTACTTTATCACTCATATTGTCTCTGATTAGTCCGCCGATAATCACGTTTTCACCGTTACTTACTATCGCTACCGTCTTAACCTCTCGCTTTGTCGTCTGCGGCAATCCAACGGTACTGCCGGCCAATATATCCTCTAATTTTGCCTCAACATAGAGCGTTACTTTGTTATCGGTAGAGAGCCTAGGTTTTACTTTTAGCGTTAAACCTATATCTTGTCTAGTGTAGCTATTTTTTGTAAGATCCGTAGTGGTTGCACCGATAGTAGAGCCTGTGATGATAGGCTCTGTTCTGCCGACATATATGGTTGATTCTTGATTATTGATACATAGTATTGACGGCTCAGATAGCAAATTTGCTGCCCCCTCCGAGTTCAAAAGCGACAGGCTAGCTCCTAATGCCAACCCCTCTTTGATGGTAGGCTTGGCTATGTAGCCCAGTATCGTATCTGAAATTGCGATAGAAGTTCCTCCGCCTAGATTTGCGGCTAACGTAAAAAGACCGCTAGAGTTTGCCACTCCGCCCTCTATTCCGTATTTTGCCCCTATTTTTGCCGACTTGTTATCGCTGATCTCGACTATTTTGGCTTTTACGTAGACTTGTTGTCTCTCCAAATCAAGCTCTTTTACGACATTTTTAATCTCGTTCAACTCATCCAAAGAGGAGACCACTATCAAAGCATTGAGCTGAGAGTCGGCAGAGATTAGAGGTCTAGGAAAATCTTTCGGATAGAATTTTTTTGAAAATATTTCGTTGAGTATTTTTACTAGATTTTCAGCTTCGGCATTTTTTAGCGCTATGACATTTGTTTGCTGCCTTGTCCCAAACTCATCTTTTTGATCCATTTTCTCTACAAGCGGCAAAAACTTAGCCACGTTCTCTTTTGAACCCAATATGATTATCGTATTTGTCCCGTCATCTTTTAAGACTTCAACTTTTTGACTCGCAAATAGCGCTCCGGCCATTTTTTGTAGATTCTCGTACACTAATGGAGCTTTTGTATTTTGCAAGACTACGAATTTTGAGATTTTGTTTCCGTCTTTATCGAGAGTCATAACTACTTTGCCGATTGTTGCTATATTGGACGGGTAGTCGCTAACTACTATATTATTTGAATCGGGAGAAACAACTATGGTTCCGTTTTTGCTCAGCAAATGCTTGATGGCATTCATCGCATCATTGGCTTTTAGTGTATTTAGCTGAAAAACCTTGTTCATCATCTGCGGTATTTTGGTAGTCTCTACATTGACCGGAAGGTTATTTTTTGATGCTTCAGAGCTTGGGACTACCTTTAGATACCCTTTTTGACTATCTACGATAGTAAAGCCTTTTGTCTCAAGCACATTGATGAGCAAATCAAAAAGCTCGCTTTGGCGTATAGATTTTTGCGATATAAAATCGACTTTTCCGGGAACATCAACGCTTAGCAGTATATTTTTGCCCGTTATCTTTGCTACCATTTTGACAAATTCGGATAGTTGCAAATCGGCAAAATTTATCTCTACGACAGGGTCATTCGTCGTTTTCTGCATAGCAACAGCCGGTTTCGCCGCAAAAATAACACTAGGCGTGACCATACAGACGGCTACCGTAAGAGCGAAAATATTTTTACTGTAATTCATAGCTTAGTTCCTTTTTGACGTTATCTCTAATTATTGATATGTTGATATTTCTGTCGTTGGAGGCCGACGATAGTTTTGCGACCAAATCAGGGACGGACTGAACGTTTGCGCCGTTAAACGAAGCTATCGTATCGCCCGAAATGATGCCGGCTTTTGCAAAAAAAGTTCCCTCTTTGATTGATTTTATGATAACCGAGCCGCCTTTGTCCGAGGCCGATACATCTTTTTGAAGGAGAGTCGGATCTTTTTGGTATGCCTGAAACTCAGCCCTTGACATTTTCACGGAAGGGGGCAAGGACGGCGATTGTTGTTGAGGCTGCCCGTTTTGTTTTTTAAAAAGCAATTCATGCCTCGTAACTCCGTTTACAAAAACCGCTTTTTCCGGATATACCTTTTCAAGCTTTAACCCGTTATAGCTATCGCCCTCATTTAATAAAACAAGCTTTTCACCGTCTTTGAACATAATAAAGCGCATAGCTCCCGACGCAAAAGAGGCTTTTAGGGTAAAGGCATCAAAACCTGCCGTTTTTAGCACCCGTTGAGGGGAGGACAAAACAAGCAAAGAGGATACTCTGTAATTTTCAGAGGGCCATACAAAATTATTTTGAACTACTTTTTCCTGAGATGTCGGCCATTTCCAAGAGAGTACCGTCCACAAAGATTTTGCGGTGACCAAAGCAAATACTGCGCTAACTACCAAAACCGTCTTGTAGTAGCACTCTTTGAAGCTAAAACACCGTTTCATATCTAAGCCCGCCGTTTTCTTCTTTAAAAATATTCATAGGTATCTTTTGTTTTGCCTCATCTGTCGGATATACGATTAAATTGATATTTTTTTTACTCAAGCCTATAGAAACATTCGCTTTCCCGAAATCGCCAAATGCAAATATTCTGATTTTTGTCGGCTCAAATACAGAATGCAATATATATGTATCGTTTGCAACCCACGGAACTAACCCTTTCCACTGACCGTCGGCATTTGTATCGGTTAGTTTTATTACGTTTACAATACCGAGAGGTAGCAACAATGCTTTTTTGGATTTGAGGAGAGGGCCGGAGCCGTTTGAAAATCCAAACTCTTTTACGACACAAAAAAACCAATAATCAAAGATAGCGTCTTGCGATATTGAAAAACCGGACTTTTGGAGCGTAGTATCCGCATAATAAAATATCTGTTTTTTTGGAGAGGTCACAAGTGCAAATACCCAAAAAAACAATACAAAAGCCGCTACGGCAAAAGCTGTTTTTTTTATTATATCGACCCTCACAGATACACCTCCACGGTAACCAAATACCCTATGTCGTTATTGACAACGTCGATTCGCTTGATTGCGACGGGTCTATTTAGAACTTTTGAGATAATACTATCTAGTTCATCTCCGTTTAGAACCATCATTGAGAGCAAATATGAGTCTGCGGTTTTTTCTCTTTTTGTAATCGACGTAGAAAAAAGCTCTTTTCCGGCCGCATCGGCTATCTCGTCGATTACCCTCTTTGAACCCTCTTTGTCTCTCCATCTTTTGGCTATAGCATCAAAATCCATAGCCTCTTTTTTGAATTCATATAATCCGTTTTGCTCTCTTTGGACGTAATAGCTCAGTCCGTTTGAGGCTACTACTGACAATACGGCTAAAGCCGACAACCAGATTAATAAAAGTTTTGTATTTTTGTTCATTCGGCCAATATCCTACACTCTACTGATTCGCCGTTAGAGACAAACCCTTCTAATTTTCCGTTTGACTCGAGGTATTTTTTTAGCTCTGCGCCTCTTTTGGTTTTGATACTTAGAGCTAAGCGCCCGTTCTCGTAGCTGATTTTTTCAACGCTTTCGCCACCGACCAAAGGTAATGAGTTAAAAATTTTTAGCTCTCTTCTGACGGAGAGTTGTTTTTTTTCAACCGCCTCATATCTCTTTTTTTCAACATCCATCGTAGCCTTATCCGGCGGGACATTATATTCGACTGCGATTAGCTCTTTTTCATCCTGAATATTTTTGAGTTGTTTGTAGGATTTAAAAGAGTCAACGCCGTACAGAGATATCAAGACAATAAGCAACAACGACACAACAGATGCAGCCAAATCTATCTTTGGGGTTTTTAGTTCAAATTTGCGACTATCTCCAAAGCTGATTCCACCAAATCCCGGTTTTAGCCGTTTTGCCGCATCCTTCCAAAAAACAGGTTTTGAATCACAATAAGCAGACGGTATTTTCACCGCAACGCCGTCCACAAAAGACAAAGTATGCTCACCGTCTAGCGCAACATCTTGATCGAAGGCGGCAAATTCGCTTTGGGCAAAAAAAACTTTTGTTTTATGTAGCCTATGGGACAACCTAGTATCCGATTTTAGTCTTTGTTCTATCAGATTTTTATCGTATGCGGCAAACACTATCTCATCATCCGCACCGCCATTAAAGGCCGCATACTCATACTCGCCTTGCGGCAAAATCCCGTTAAATATAGCAGGCGCCAACCTCACCGCTTTTTTTAGGCTTTTAAGTGCTATTTTCTCTTTTTTAACCCAATAGAGAGACGGAGATATAATCACATAGCCGTCTACCGGATTAAAGATTTTTTCAAAAAGCGTCCGATTTTTGAAATCTGCATCACCCTCTAAAACCTTGTCCGTATCCACAAAAAAAACTTTTTTTGTACGTCTATGGAGATACTTGCCCGATAAATCTAGCTTACTCAATTAGTCCGGCCTTTTTAGTTTTTAAGTCGTAAATCATGGTAAAACTCCTAGACTCCCCTTTTTTTGTTGTAACCCAAAATTTTGCCGCTATGTTATACGATGCAAGCTTTTCAAACTCCGACAAGGTGTATTTTTGAGCCAAAGCCACACCCTCTTTGTCCTTAAATAGCGAATCACACCCCTCAAATCCGCGTCCTGCGGTCGATACTAAACTGTTTACGGCCTCAAGCGTTGCATGCCTGCAGTCCAGCCCGCCGAAATCTGAATCGGCAAACAGCAATATCGAATCCCACGGTACTTTAAAAATATTTTTATCGCCCGTAGTGGTTGCATAATAATTTATCATCTTTTCAAAGGCCGAATATTTAGTAATTTTTCCGTTTTGAAAAGTGATATCATAGTTTGAAACCTCACTAAGACTCTCCCTCTCCGTCAAGTCCTCATCGGTTGCATCTTCAAATAAAGAGTATAGGAACGCTTTGTTTGAAATTCCGTATTTTGCGGCTATTGAGTCTAGCAACTTCACATAATCGGGCTTTAGTTTTATTCTTCCGTCGTCTTGTTTGTAAAAAAACGTATTATAGTTTATTCTGTCTTGATATGGGGCTATTGTTATATGTAGACCGTATTCATCGCCGATGCCGTCAAGCCTTGCATGCGAGTTCAAAAAATTATCCAAATCATCGTTTGTTTTGACATTATCGGCCTTTGTATCTAAGAGCTCTTTTAGATCCACATATAAAGCCGTCAATCTGTTTTTGTTTTTGGCCGCCTCTGCATCTTCAAGAGCCTCGGCAAGCACCCCAAAAGCAACTGCGGCAAGAGTAGCGGCAAGACCCGTAAACATTATTGCAAAGAGGAGACCGAACCCTTTTTTTCTCAAGGGTTTAAGTGAAAATTGTTTAGAATCCATAGTATCAAGCAATAGCCGTTATTGATTTTTTATCCGAATAAAAACAGTATTTATTTGAATGTCTTTTTCGGTAATTTTGATTATATCTGACGGCTTGTATGATTTATCATTGCAGAGACATAATATTCAAAACATTTTTGTAATGATGGAGCAGTATGATGAAGGCAGTACGGGAGAACTAAACGTAAACCAGATTTTTAAGTATACAAGCATTAAGGAAATCTTCAATGAGATTATTGGGAAAAGCACAGGGGCATTAAATATTGCTGTTGTAGAGAAGAAGGAAACACAGATTATTTTGGTTACATCTGCAGTAGGTGGTGTTGG
>CALJKN010000064.1 GCA_937973585.1 uncultured Helicobacteraceae bacterium | reverse complement strand
CAGAGGTGGCTGTGGTAAAAGGGGAGGCCGTAGAGTATGTCCAAATAGAATCGGTAGCGATCGGCGATACGATAGAGATGAGAGCCGGAGATGTTGCCGCTTTGGACGGTTCGGTAGAGTTTGGAGAGGCGAATTTTGACGAGTCTACGCTAAGCGGTGAGAGCGAACCGGTGCTCAAAGCCAAGGGATCAAATATCGTTAGCGGAAGCAAAAATATAGACGGTGTTGTCAGATACGTTGTGACTAAGGATTTTAAAAACTCTAGCTTTTCGCAGATAGTAAAACTACTCTCCGAGTCATTGGAGAAAAAACCGAAAATAGAGAGCACGGCTAACAATCTGTCAAGATATTTTTCGATTACGATTTTGTCTTTGTCCGCTTTTACTTTTTTCTGGTGGGCTTTTTTCGGTGAGGCAGGTTTTGAGAGGGCATTGGTCGTCTCTGTATCGGTGATTATCATAGCTTGTCCGTGCGCTTTGGCTCTTGCTACGCCGATAGCCTCCGTCATAGGGCTTTATACGGCGGCAAAAAAAGGGGCTGTTTTTAAATCTTCATCAATGCTTGAGACTATCGCAAAGGCCGATTATCTGCTTTTGGACAAAACGGGGACACTAACGGAGGGGAGGCCAAAGGTTGTAAACGAAACCGTATTTGGGGAGTATGATAAAAATATACTAGCCTCTTTGGTTGCATCCTCAAAACACCCGGTATCTGAAGGGGTAGCGGCGCATCTGGGTATCAAATCTACCCCGTTAGAGGGGGCAAAAGAGCTTCGCTCCAAAGGGATAGAGTATGAAGAGGGCGGACAAAAGATAGTCGGCGGAAACATCGAGTATCTATCGGCTCACGGGGTAAAAATAGAGTTTAGTAGCGACAAAACCGTTTTTGCCTACGCACAAAACGGGGAGTTAAAAGCTGTTTTTGAGCTAGAGGATAAAATAAAAGACGGGGCAAAAGAGCTAATAGCTAAAATCAAAGAGGTCGGAATAAAACCTGTTATGCTAACCGGAGACAATGAGCTGTCGGCAAGTAGGGTGGCTACAAAGCTGGGGATTTTTGAGTACAAATCCAAAATGACGCCGGAGGAGAAGCTAAGATATGTCGGGACTCTGCAACAATCAGGTTCCGTAGTTATTATGGCGGGGGACGGGATTAACGACTCGTTGGCGCTAGCTAGGGCAGATATCGGAATCGCTATGGCATCCGGAGCCGAGATAAACCTACAGACATCCGACGTGGTGCTGCTCAAAAACTCCCTAAATGAACTGAAAGAGGCTATATTTATCGGGCGAAAAACATACAAAACGATAAAACAAAATATCGCCGTCTCTATCGTATACAATGCCGTTACGATACCTCTTGCAATGGCCGGATTCGTGATTCCCCTCGTTGCCGCTATATCTATGTCGTTTAGCTCTATTTTGGTTGTGCTAAACTCAACAAAAATCAAATCGGAGCTAAAAAATGGATGATAATATACTCTCGCTAATGCTGTTTGGCTCTCTAATACTAGGGTCTCTCGGTGTTATAGGGTTTGTCTGGGGGCTAAAATCGGGGCAGTTTGACGATGAGAAAAAATTTACCCACGGGCTTTTGTTTGATGACGAAGAGGAGTTACGAGACGCTGCAAAAAAAGATAGTACAAAAAAAGAGGCTAAGGACGAAAACTCAAAATAAGTGCGTTTAGCGGTTTTTGGGCTAGGTGACCCTCCATCTTGTCTCTCATGACCCGCAATGCAGCAAAAGAGCCTAAAGCATCTTTGTAACTCCTTTTTGTGGTTAGCGCATCAAACACATCCGCTACCGCAATAATCTGTGCATAATACGGTATCTCTCCATCTTTTAACCCTTTCGGATAGCCGCCGCCGTCTAGTTTTTCATGGTGATATGCTACGGAGTCTAGGATTATTTGGCTTTTTTCCCCTAGCTTTACCAGTATGGACTCCCCCAGTGTCGTATGGGTTTTCATCGTAGTAAACTCCGATTCGTCTAGCGGCCCCTCTTTGTTTAGTATTTTGTCCGAGATTTTACTCTTGCCGATATCGTGGAGTATCGCTCCGTGTGCTAGTTCCGATAGCTCGGAATCCGACAGAGATAGTTTTTTGCCGATCGCTATAGCGTAGAGGCAGACGTTTACGGAGTGGCTATAGGTGTAGTAGTCATACGATAACACTCTTGCCATAGACAAAAACGTTGCATCGTCATGCAAAATATCCCCTAAAATAGTATGTGCAATCTCTTTTGTTCCGGTGATAAGCTCAGACGATTCCGGATTTTTGAATAGCTCTTCAACAATAATCTCTGCCGATGAATACATCATTTCCGATTTTTCGTCCCTGCTTAGGTGTTTGTCGGATGTGATGGTTTTCGCTTTTTGTCTGAGGTATTTTGTAAATACTCCGTACTCTTTTTCACGTATGTAGATTTGGATGTTACTTTGCTTGAACCGTTGCAGTTTTTCTTTCGGGATACCGTACTCTTTGGCGCATAAAAGGACGTATTTCCCTTCCCCTTTGGCTATGAATAAGTCCACGCCGACACTCTTTGAGTCTATCAAGACTCTGAGCGGAATCTCTTTTAGGTTATCGCCTTGTTCGCTTGCAAAAATTGAAGTCATAATCCCCGCCGACCAAATTCTCGGTTTTGCCTTAAATTTTGAACATTTTTATAGGGTATAATTTTACATATTTTTGTTTAGCGGTGGATATAAATGAGTGGAAAAAAAGCTGTTTTTTTGGACAGAGACGGGGTGATAAACGTAGAAAAAGACTACGCCCATAAAATAGAAGATTTTGAATTTTTACCGGGGGTGTTTGAAGCGGCAAGAGCTCTAAGCGAAAAAGGGTATCTGCTCATCGTGGTCACGAATCAATCGGGAATAGGGAGAGGGTACTATACGGCGGACGATTTTGAGAGGCTAACCGAGTATATGCTCCAAAGATTTGACGAGGAGGGGGTGCAAATAGCGGGTGTATATCATTGTCCGCATGCGCCTGACTCTGATTGTGAATGCAGAAAACCGCTACCGGGGATGTTTTTGAGCGGGGTGGAGGATTTTGGGGTTGATATGCAAGACAGCTGGGTTATGGGGGATAAGGAGAGTGACATCGAAGCGGCGCTAAGTGCAGGGATCAAAAATACTATCCTAGTCCGCTCCGGACACAAAATAGACGAACAAAACACAAAAGCCGGATATGTGGTTGACGGGATATTGGACGGGGCTAGGGTGGTAGTGGGCGGATAACCATGGTATATCTAAAAAAAAGATATATAATCTATCGCAACAACTATAAAGAGGTGGCTATATGTTTAAATCCGGTATGCCTGTTTACGGTAAAGACTTTATCGATAGAAAAAAGCATTTGGCAAAGTTTAATGCATATATTTCCGGCAATCAGCATATTATGATTAAAGCCCCTAGGCGATTCGGTAAAACCTCTATGATAGTTCACATCTTTGAGACTTACAAGTATCCGAAAATATATATAGACGTAAAACGGGCGGTCTCTTTGGCGAGGTTGTCGGAGCAGATTATCGACGAAGCGTATAAGCATGCAGGAATAGACGGGATAGTTCAAAAAGCAAAAGAGTCTGTTTCGGGACTTTTTAGGCAACTACGAGCGACACTGAAAATAGATTTTGAGGTGGCAGAGCTTACCGTTGAGACGTTGGAAAAAAATGAAAAAAATAGATTAGATGAGACAGAATTTTTTTTGTATGCTATTGAACTGGTGGAGACGATAGCCAAAAAACGAGAGATAAATATCAAATTGGCCTTTGACGAGTTCCAAGATATTTTAGATATTGCCGACGGCTCACTACTTGATAAGATGCGAAGCGTAGCCCAGCACCATCAAAACGTAACTTATATATTTTTGGGTAGCGTGGAGAGTGTGATGAACAAGATATTTTCCAATAAATCGTCCGCTTTTTTCCATTTTGCAAGGGTTATAGAGCTTGACGGTTTGGATACGGAAGAGGTTGTCTCTTTTTGCAAGGAGTTTTTTGGCTCCGAGGGTATCGTTTGCGATGATTTTTTGTTTGAGCTAGTGAGGCGTTTGGAGGGGCATCCGTACTATACGATGAAAACTTTGCAGAGTGCCTACTATAAAGCGCTAGAAGACGGGGCAAAATCTATCTCAAAAAATGATTGTTTGGAGGCCGTAACGGTTTGCTTGTTTGAGACAAAGCCGTATCTGGAAGAGATAATCGAAAAAATAAAACAAAAAAAATACCATTATGCCGTGCTGTGGAGTCTAGCCAATAATCAAAAAGAGCGTCGAATTGATAGTCAAACCCTATACAAAACATACAAATCGCTAGAAAATACGGGGCATATCAAAAAAACCGGACGAGGGGAGTATGCGTTGTCCGATATATTTTTAAAAATACTACTCAGACGAGGTAACGATTTTTGGCTAGCTAGGCCGGATATCGGAATTGACGATACTGAATGTATTTTTGCTTAAGTGGGAGCCTATTTATGTAGTGTCACAATAATTCTAGTAATTTATTTAAATATGTCATTGGATACAATTTGATATAGTTTTCCCGCTATCAATCACGTCCTCTATTATTGCTATTTTTTGTCATTAATACATGCTCCTTCACTAAGCTTTTTTCTAATGTCTTCTTTTGGTTTTTTTCTAAGAATGGCTAATGGCTTATTAAGTTTTAACGATATCAATGTCGCCATCGGAATCGAGTCTATTTCCAGCCCAACTATTACCTCCATATCCGTTTAAGACCAGAGGCCAAGACCAAATACTCTTGTGCTGAGGTGGCATAAGCATAGACTCAAAACAGACGGCTTTTTTTGATGTAATTTTATGTAAACTGCAAAAAATTGGTTTTTAGGGGTTGTACGTTTGCAGGTTACAATAAAACAGAAAATAGAGACGATTTTATCCGAAATCAATAAAGGATTGGTAGG
>CALJKN010000063.1 GCA_937973585.1 uncultured Helicobacteraceae bacterium | reverse complement strand
CCCCCGACAACATCGTTATATAGCCGCCTCGCTCCCCCTCTGTCGTGTTGATAACAATGTCATAGCGGTTTTTTATGATATTTTTAAATAGCGACAACTCGTACGAAATCCTCCCAAGAAATCTCGATTTTTTTGCTTTTTTCCTGTCGTAGCCGTATACGTTGTCGATGTTCGGATTGAGCGTCAACATATCGATTGACTCGGCATTAACCAGATAATCAACCGTAGAGCCGGGGTAAATCTCTTTCAGATTTTTAGCAAGCACGGAGGAGAGAAGCACGTCGCCTATGTGTCTAAATTTTATTACTAGGATTTTCATTTATAAATCCCCTCATACCTATTTTTCCACCGCTTGTGAAACCAAAACCAGACATCCGGGTTTTTGCGGATTTGCTTTTCTATTGCGTCTGACTGTGCTTGCGTGCAGGAGAGTATATCGCCCTCTATATCGTCGGTTTTTGGGGAGTAAATCGGTTCGTGAAAGGTGATTTTGTAGCTGTCAAATCCGGTATATTCGCAAAATACCGGGATGATAGCCGCCTCGAACCGTCTTGCTAGCACGGAGGCTACGGGGGTTTGTCTGGCCTCTTTGCCGAAAAAGCTTACGATTAGCCCCTCATCGTCGGCCGTGTTTTGGTCTACCAGTATCCCGACCGCTTTTTGCTCTTTTAGCGCTTTTACCAGTTTTCGCATCGCTCCGTGTTTGCTGATTAGCTCCGAGTCAAAACGCTCCCTTGAGCGCTTGAGTGCATCGTTGAGCGATTTTACGTCCAATTCTCTGCCGACTGCTACCAGCTTTAGCCCTGTTTTTGCGGCTACGCATTTGCCCATCGCCTCCCAGTTGCCGTAGTGAGCCGTGACGAATATGATGTTTTTGTTTGCGGATTGGAGTTTTTGGATTATCTCTAGCCCTTCGTATTCGGTTTTTGCAAGCAGGGCGGCTTTTTGGATCTCCAGATTTTTGACGATTCCGACGAGGTTTTTTACCAGATTTTCGTATGCCAAGAGGATTATCTCTTTTTTGCGCTGCCGATCCAGAGTATTATCAAAAGCAAAATCCAGATTCGCATTTGCTATTTTGACGTGTTTTTTGTCCAGTCCGTAAGCCGCTTTTGAGAGTAGCTTTGCAAATGAGGATAAAACAAAATTGGGGAGCACCTTTATTAAAAATCCAAAAATTCTAAAGAGCAGTAGATAGATAGTATCTAGCATAGCACCCTCCTCATCGCATCCGCAATCTCTTTTGGGGGGATGGCTTTGATGGCAAAATCGTCATAATTGAGTTTTTTTGCGTCCACATCGGACAATGCGCTAACGGTGATATTTTTTTCGGTTTCAAACGTATTCCTCTTTGATGGGGTTGCGCCGAAAATAGTAACGCTGGGGATATTCATAGCCCATGCCAGATGGGTGATTCCGGTGTCGCCGCCGACCACCAGATTGCATGTGGATATTAGCCCTTTTACCTCATCCAACCCCAAAAATCCTACGGTGTCACCCTCTCCGCCCATAACGACGATTTCGTATCCGTCAAACTCTTTTAGCGCCTCTCTCATTAGCTCCCACGGGTAGATTTTGTTTTGTTTGGATGCCGTCATGTTGACTAGAATCCTACCTTTCTCGCTTTTTTTTGGTTTTGCCCTAAACCCCAAAATCGGTGGCTTGCCGTACACCTCTTGCCCGTCAAAACCGCCATCAAATGCAGTGTTTAGAAGGTCTATATAGCGCAGAACGATATTTTTTTGGTAGTTGCTAACAACTTTTTTTGTATAAAAACAGCTTGCAATCCCCTCTCTAGCGCTTTTGTACGAATATCCGACCTTTGTATTTGAGCGCAAAGCGGCGGCTACCAATCCGGATTTGACAAGCCCTTGTAAATCCAAAACAATGTCAAAATCTCCTAGATTTTTTAGTTTTTTGTATCCGGCGGCTATATTTTGCAGAGTTAGAGGTTTTAGTGATATTGCGACGACCTCATCCACAAACGGAGAATCGGCGATAACACCTTCAAATCTGCTGTCCACAATCCATGTTATGTGGGCGTTTTTGTATTTTTGTTTGATGAGGGCGGGGCAGACGGCGCTAAATACTATGTCTCCGAGTGCCGAGAGTCTCACTATTGCTATTTTCATTTTAGTCCTCACGCCGTAACGAACTTGTCCGCTACGGCTTCGCTTTGGCTAAATGCGCTAAAGCTAGCCGTAAACGGCAGAACTTTTTGTCATAATACGCCAACACAAAAGGCAAATTTTACATAGTGGCGGCTAAAAATGAACATATTTGAGGGGTTTGAGGGGGCAAAAATATTTTATACCGATAGATTTGACGGAAATTTTGCCGATTACGTCGGCGATGATCCGGCTTTGGTGTCGGCAAACAGGGCTAGGCTTAGCGGGGAGTTAGCGGCCAATATAGTTATTTTAAAACAGGTTCACGGCGATACGATACTGGAGTTTGACGGTGCTAAATTTGACGGTGACGGATGGCTACTTTTTGGGGATGGAGACGGTGTCGTCTCAAATCAAAGAGGGGTATATCTGGCTATCCAGACCGCCGATTGCGCCCCTGTAGCTGTGTACGACAGGACAAACAAAGCGGTAGCGGCTCTGCACGCCGGACGCAAAGGTGCACAGCTAAATATCCTCCAAAAATGTGTGGAGCTTATGAGGGTAAAATACGGGACAGACCCAAAGGATTTATATCTATTTATCGGGGTTTGCATATCCGGCGGGTCGTATGAGCTTCCAAAGGATACGGCCGATTTATTTATAGGGTACGATGGAGCTGTCAAAGAGTCGGAGGGGGCTTATTTTTTAGATATCAAAACAGTTTTGTTATCTCAGGCCGAGGCGGCGGGGATAGGCAGACAAAACATTATCACAAGGCCGGAGTGTTCATCTGCGGCTAACGATACGTACTTTTCATACAGAGCCGAAGACGGCAAATGCGGGAGGATGCTTACGGGAATAGCGGTTTTTGGCTAGAGATCCGAAGCAGTTAGTTGATATGCTCCATACAAAATAGCAAAAGCAAAAGCAAACGTAACAAATATTACCGCTATTGTTGCCAGTGTCATTATAGATCCTTCAGTTTTTTGATATTTACATGCATAGATTTTGATACCAAAATAAAAGCTAGTATTGCAATAATTATAACACCGATGCCGAGCCAAAATAATAGCCCTATTTTACCATCGTCGTATAGCTTGGCAATTCCGGCTCCGCAAGCCAAAACAACGGCAATGATAATGCTAAGGTATGTTTTTAGAGCGCCTATGTGCTCTTTTATCTCATCTATTTTGCCCATGCAAGATTATATCAGATTTAATTCATGCCTTTTGCAAGTTTAGTGCGGGGCTCCCCATCTTTTTGCCGCTACTTCGCTACTGTCGTGTTCATTGTCGCAAAAGCTTTCGTGGCAAACTCCCAGCTGCTCTGCTTCCGGATGTTCTCTTTTTAACTCTTCCATGTCTTTTGCCAACGCCTCTGCCGAGTGGTGGTTTTTTACGAGCTCTTTTAATCTCTCTTTTTGTGCTTCAAATCTATCCATCGTTAAATCCATCCGTTCCAAGTTTTGTAACCGTATTGTAACAATTCAACCCTCTAAAACAAATCAAAAATACGCCAAAACCGGCAAAGCCAGTGTTGCTACGCTAGGCGCTATACCACTAAGAGCCGCTAGCGGCGAGGGCAGTCTGCCGAAGACCTAATCTTGGGCTTCGCTCA
>CALJKN010000062.1 GCA_937973585.1 uncultured Helicobacteraceae bacterium | reverse complement strand
ATCTGAGGCCTCAAACGTAAAACAAATACTATCGGTTATTTCCGAAATAGCCGATCAAACAAATCTACTAGCCCTAAATGCGGCTATCGAGGCGGCAAGGGCAGGCGAACACGGTAGAGGTTTTGCCGTTGTCGCCGACGAGGTACGAAAGCTGGCTGAGCGAACCCAAAAGAGTCTGACAGAGACCGATGCCACTATCAATACGATAGTTCAGTCCATATCGGAAGCCTCTGAAGAGATGCTCCATAATGCAGAAAATATCGAGAAGCTAAGCCATAAATCGGCAGAGGTCGGAGAGCTTATAGCGAACAGCGAAAATGCTCTAAATAGCGCCCTCACCTCTGTTACGTCACTCACCGACGTAATCTCAAAAAGCACCGTGGAGATTTCAGCCGTTGTCGCAGACGTACAGGCAATCAGTCAAATATCTACAGACAATTACACAAGCGTAATAGAGGTTGGGATGTTGGTAAACGATCTTGAAAAACTATCCGAGACTCTAGACGAGGAGCTATCAACTTATAAAACCGCCTGATAAAGGCGGCTCCCCTATTGCCTATCACTCAGATACACCACTTTTTATCCAAAAAAACTTACATTAAACTTTATAGACTATAATATAAATTCACATTTGTAAATATTTATAGGTACAAATCGGCTTATAAAAGTAACAACAGTAAAACAAAGGAGGGTTTATGTATTTTGGTCGTTTTGCTATTTTGTCAAAAGCAGCCGTTTTGGCTACATTATTTGCCTCTACCCAGCTTTTTGCATACGGACCACACGAAGGGCTTGATTGTCTCGGATGTCACGATCCGCACTATGCGAAAGCTATGAAGCTTTTTAAAGTAAATAATCCATCTCACCCAAACCCTAGAACGGGTAAAAACGTTGACGGGGTATCGGCACTATGTCTTGGATGTCACAATCTGGGAGAGACGGGCGGAACAGGGGTAAAACCGGTATATCTACACATGACCCATCCGGTAAACGTAAAACCTAACTCAAAAATTGCAAAAATGCCAGAATCTCTAGCCAGAGACGGGATGATTCAGTGCGTCAGCTGTCACGATCCGCATCCGTCGAACAATCAATGGAGATACCTAAGGGTTGATACCAAAAACGGCGCAAACGTAGGTGAATTCTGTATGACGTGCCACCCTGCAAAAGCAGACTCTACGTTCTACAAAACCGAGGTAAAAGATATAAAAATATTCTCCTCTATGAACGAAGAGGTCGGAGCCAAAAAATTCGGCATGACCGATCCGGCTCTTACTATATCAAACCAAACGCCTGATTACATAAGACCGATAGGCGATTACCAAAACGAACTTGGCCCTGCCTATATGAGCGTACCAAATCAAGCGTGGTACTATTCACCGGACAAAAACAAACTCCCTCCGGAACTTAGATCGTTCTTTACCGATAAAAAACCGGCCGGAAAATAATTATTTTCTAAAAGATACCCCCTTATACGGGAGGGGGTGTTTTACTCTGCAACCTCATAATCTTCCGGTTTATTGATTATTATCTGCGGCTCATTGTAAAACCCTATATGGGCAGTTTTAATCAGAATTTTTGTCATATTTTTCGGCTTTAAGTTTTTATCTTTAAAGTATATTTTGATCCCGTCATGCCCCTCCATAACAAGCCTACCCCTGCTATATAAACCTGTAATACCGCTTATCACCTCGTTTTGTATATGTGGACTTTTAAAATCCTGATAGTTTGATAGATAGTACTCGGATACGTTTGCCGTCCCTATTTTTTTATGATCCAAAACAGTTTTTATCTCTATAAGCCCCCTATAATCCTCAACTTTGCCAACCCTTATGTCATACAATCCGCCAAGCTCAAGCTCTTTTGGCGGGTTATAGACAAAAATAGCCCTGCCGTTTTTTTGCTTTAAGACGGCAGAGTCAACCGTTTTGTATATCACCGCAACATTTTTTACCAAAACGTCAATCTCTCCTACCATACCATACAAATCAGAGATGGAAACAGTTTTTAGCCCACTTTGTTTTTGAGATTTTTCGCCGCTTACCGCCGGATTTGCCTGATCGGCCTTGCCGAATCCTCCGATTTTGAACTTTGCTTTTAGCGGAAGATGATCCGAATACCCCTGTGGTATACTAAATGCCCTACTCTCGCCGGCATCTTCCCACCTATATGCTCTACCGTTTTTCATAAGATACGAAGGTCTAAAAACCTCGAAACTGCTATCGACATACGATACCCCTTTTTTGTCAAACAACCCTTTTGAAATTATCATATTATCGGGAGTATTTTTCTCTTTTCCGAACCATTCGCTCACCCTCTCTTGTTTTGGGATCTCAAGCCAAAGATTATAGAGATATCTCCCATCCCCGCTTGCCGCAACATCGGCTTTCTGGGCAAGCTCCGGCTTTTCTTTGGGTTGGCTTTTTGCGGTTTTTAGGATATGGTTTATCCCTGCCAATCCCCCGGTGTCGTTTAGTTTCTTATCGTTTTGTATCGTCTCCATCTCGTTATAGTTGGAGTTAAAATCGCCGAGAGCCACAAAATCGGCATCTACCCTGAGCCGTTTTATATCTGCCGCTAGCGTATCGGCAAACTCCAATCTCTTGCTCTCCGGCCCCGTTTTTGCCTTCCAATGGTTTACGTAAACAATCAGCTCATCCTTGCCGATTTGGAGTGTTGCCTTTAGGATGGGGCGCTCTCTGTAGTGGTTGGAGACTTTTAGCTCATTATATGAGACAATCGGAAATTTTGACAACAATACACTCTGAATAGCCGATTTTTTGTTTTGGGTGATAGCGTAATGCGGATATTTTACCCCGTTTTTCTCCAGCCTCCCCAGAAGCTCTTTGAGGGTATTTTCGTTTTCAATCTCTTGTAAAGCGACAACCTCGGCTCCTAAGTCCTTGATAACCTGAGCAGTATTTGCTAGTTTAACGTCAAAGGATTTTTGATCCCACCCTTTGAAATTCGGTATATACTCTGGATATTCGGTTCCGTCAGGCTTCATATCAAACAGGTTCTCTACATTCCATGTGGCAACCGTAAACTCTGATACATTTAGATCATTTTTACTGCCGGACTTTTGACTATTAAAACTAAAGACAAGGGCAACCGCCAAAACAGCGGCAAAAGCAGCTCCCAAAAAGTATTTTTTCATTGTTTTTCCAGTATTGGTTTTGTATATTTTAGCAAATCGCCAACCCGCTTTGCATACCAAAAGCAGTTAAAAGAGATTGTTTTTCCGGTTTATTTGTTTAATTCCTGCTAATATTAGACCAAAAAATGGGCGGGAATATAATGGGGTTTTTGGATGATATATCCGTTGTGCAGGGCAAAGAGAGGATGGAGGCATTAAGGGAGAGGTTTAAAAAAAATCTGGATTTTTTTGCCAAAACCGACCCAAATCTTCACAAAAAACTACTCGCTAAACCGACCGAATACGGCCTTATATCGGATGAGCACGGTGTAAATATCGTAAGCCTTTCAACAAGAACGTTGGTTTTTGGACTAGACGATAGCGGTCACACAATGGCAAGGAGCTGCAAAAATATAGCCGAAAACCCTTTTTCAAACACAAAATGGCAAAAAGGGTACGAGCTAAACCCGTTTTATATGATCACCTCTTTGCACAAAACAACCGCTAAAGCACCTATTGAGATTTTCAGGCTAGCATACGAGATGGGGATGGATCCGGACAAAATCATATTCCCGTCCGGCTACCTCCCGTTTGCTGCCATTTACGGTCTTGGCGGTGGTGGCGTATTGTCTTTTATAAGTGAGCAATACGAAAAACTGGGGCATATCTTAATCTATGAGCCGACTCCTGATTTTTTCGGCATTTCGGCCTATTTTGTCGATTACGGTTTGCTATATTCCAAAGCGGCAAAGGTGCTAATAGCCGTCAAAGAGTTGCCGGATGAGGGAGAAATACGGGATTTTTTTGCCAAAGAGCGTTTTGCATCTTTGTATCCGAGGCTTGAGCTAACCATGTACGAATCGGATGAGATAGCAACCCTAAAAGATACCGTATCGATTCAGGCCGGCTCAATGTTTAGGGGATTTGGGACATACGAGGATGAGATGATAGGATGGAGAAACTCCCAAAAAAACTGTGATTACGACCTCCCTAAAATCCCGATTTTGACCCCGGTAAAACACAAAATAACCGCTCCGATATGTGTCGTCGGAAACGGCGGAAGCCTGGATGAGAATATATCGTTTCTAAAGCAAAATATCGAAAATATGGTTATTTTCTCATGCGGAACCGCCATCAGGACACTATTGAAAAACGGGATAAAGCCGGACTATCAGATAGAGATAGAGCGAACCGATTATCTGCACGAGATTTTGGCAGAGTCATGGGTGGATGAAGTAAATCTAATAGCCGCAAACGTCGTAGACCCAAAAACGCTTGCCGTCTCAAAAGGGAAAAAATATCTCTTTTTTAGAGATTTTACCGCATCGACATATCTGAACCCGCCGAAAAAAATAGTCTATTTCTCGTCCCCTTTTGTAGGTAATGCCGCCACCGCCATAGCCCTATCGCTATCCGATACGGTCATTTTGTGCGGAATAGACGTAGGGTACAAAAAGGATAGGACGATCCACTCAAAAGAGTCGATATATGAGGAGAGCTGCGAACTCCCGAAAGGCTCTTACGCTGTCCGTGAAAACTTTGAGGGGAGTGAAATATACTCAAACAACCTCTACAACCTATCCAAAACGGTATTAGAGTGGGCAATAGCAAATAGCGGCGCAAAAGTCCTAAACATATCGGACGGGGCATATATATCAGGAGCCGTACCGACAAAGAGCGTAACGCTAAAAAAAATCGACAAACAAACAGCCATGTCGATGTTGGAGTCAAATTTTTCCACCGACAAAAACAGTATCTTCACCCTCCAAAACTGCACCGATACAGAGGGGGAGCTCTCAATGATGCTCTCCAATATGTCGGCAATCTTTTATACCCCAAAACAATCCAAAATGGAGTTTTTCACGGCACTATCGTTGTTTGAATCGTTTTTGACAGAGTGGGAGAGCGGTGGCGGTGTTGGATTTTATATATTTAACGGCTCACTAAAGCATATAGTGTTTAGTCTGCACGTAGCCGTTTTAGGGGTAAGCGAAGAGAGATTCGGGGATTTTTATAAAACCGCCTCAAAAATGTTAATGGACGGGATAAAAGAGATGATAAAAGAGTTTAAGGCAAACGATGCAAAAGGGAGAGTCTCATCCCTTTTGCGTACCGTTACATCTGTTTAAACGCCTCTTGGGTTACCTTGTAGGCGCAAAATTTCGGTCCGCACATAGAACAAAACTCCGCATCTTTGAAGCCGTCGGCAGGGAGCGTCTCGTCGTGAAACTCTTTTGCCCTGTCCGGATCAAGAGCCAGCTCAAACTGCTTGTTCCAATCAAACGCATATCTGGCATCGCTCATTGCATCATCCCTGACTCTCGCATTTTTGCGGCCTCTGGCTATATCGGCCGCATGAGCCGCTATTTTGTAGGCTATTATCCCCTCTCTGACATCGGCCATATTGGGTAGCCCCAAATGCTCTTTCGGTGTCACGTAGCAAAGCATAGAGGCTCCATGCCACCCACCGACAGCTGCCCCTATGGCAGAGGCTATATGGTCGTATCCGGCTGCAATATCGGTAACAAGGGGTCCCAAAATATAAAACGGGGCATCATGACAATACTCCCTCTCAATTTTCATATTCCTCTCAACTTGATTAAGCGGCACATGCCCAGGCCCCTCTATCATCACCTGCACATCTTTTTCCCACGCTTTTAGTGTCAGGTCACCTAAAACTTTTAGTTCGTTTAGCTGAGCGGCATCGGAGGCATCGGCCAGACAACCCGGTCTCAAAGAGTCTCCCAGAGAGAGCGATACGTCATATTTTGCACAAATATCCAAAATCTCGTCATAAGCCGTATAAAAAGGGTTCTCTTTGTGGTTTTTTATCATCCACGAAGCAATCAGAGAGCCGCCTCTTGAGACGATCCCCATTTTTCTCTTGGCGACCTCCGGCATAAATTTGAGCAAAAATCCAGCATGAATAGTAAAGTAACTCACCCCTTGTTTGGCCTGTCTCTCTATAACGCTCAGCATTGTGTCGATGTTCAGGTTCTCTATATCATTTCCGCACTCATATATGATTTGATACATAGGAACCGTACCGATAGGGACTGTGGAGTGTTTGATAATCTCGGTTCTGATCTCGTCCAGATTCCCCCCCGTGGAGAGATCCATAACGGTATCAGCTCCGTATTTTAGACATATCTCAAGCTTTGAAAGCTCCTCTGTCGCACAGCTAGAGAGCGAACTGGCACCTATGTTTGCATTGATTTTGCATGTTGCGGCCAATCCGATGGCCATAGGATTTTGGTTTAGATGATTAACGTTTGCCGGAATAATGAGTCTGCCTCTGGCTATTTCACTTCTGATAAATTCGGCTTCCAACCCCTCGACGTTTGCGACATATCGCATCTCTTCGGTTATTATCCCTTTTTTGGCGTAGTGCATTTGGGTTTTTACCGAATCGCTTTCTCTCCCCTTTACCCATTCGCTTCTAAGCATCGGCTCTCCTTATTGTTACGAATTTATACAGTCTTTTTCCGGTATAATTTTTGGAAAATATAACGATAAAAAACAAAAAAAAGGCTGAAATTGTCCGAAATCTCCCTCATCCTTTTGGCAGCCGGAAGCTCTAGTAGATTTGGCCTTGGAACCAAAAAGCAGTGGCTTAGAACCGGAGATATTCCCCTTTGGCTTTTTGTAGCAAAACGTTTCGAGAGTAGTCACCGGTTTAAAGAGATCATCGTTGTCGGCGAAAAAAACGAAATATCTTATATGTCTTTATTTGCCGATTACATATTTATAGAGGGCGGCAAGGAGAGGCAGGATTCGCTACTAAATGCGCTCAATGCAACAACGTCAAAATACGTCCTGACGGCCGATGTAGCAAGGTGTTGCATAGACAAAGATATGATAGACAGAGTAATCTCAAAAATAGATGAGTTTGACTGTATAGTTCCAACCCTTACCGCTCACGATACAACAATATTTGATAGCGAGTATATAGATAGGAATCTCGTCAAACTGGTTCAAACACCGCAGCTCTCAAACAAACAAAAACTAATTTCGGCATTAAAAAACAAAAAGCTGTTTACGGACGACTCCGGAGCCATGAGAGAGGCCGGATACTCCGTCGGTTACGTAGAGGGCTCAAAATCGGCTCTAAAGCTCACCTCAAAAGAGGATTTGGAGTTCATCAAATGCCTCACTCCGCCAAATAGCGCAAATTTTTGCGGAATAGGGTTTGACACCCACCAATTTGACGACCAAAAACAGTGTGTTTTGGGAGGTGTGGCGATAGACGGGGACGGTTTTAAGGCTCACTCCGACGGAGACGTTCTCATCCACTCCATAATAGACGCCCTACTGGGGGCGGCCGGACTAGGCGATATCGGAGAGTTTTTTCCGGATACCGACGAGGCCTATAAAAATGCGGACTCAACCGTTTTGCTAAAAAGGGTTCTCTCTTTAGTTAGAGGTGTCGGATTTGAGATAAATAATGTAGATGTATCGGTAATAGCGGAGAGACCGAGGCTGTCACGATACAAAAACGAAATTAAGATAAACTTAGCAAAAATATTGCAGATTCCCCCTTATAAGCTTTGTATAAAGGCGACTACATCCGAAAAAATGGGATATGTAGGAAGAGGAGAGGGTGTGGCGGTGTTAAGTACGGCTTCCCTAAAATTTTTTGATTGGACTTGCGTTTGAAGATTTTAATCGTAGAAAACGAAATGTATCTCGCCCAGAGTATAGCTAACAAGCTAATAGAAAACGGCTACATTTGCGAAATTGCCGCCAGCCCTAAAGACGCCATAAAAGAGGAATTTTTTGACGTTATACTCCTCTCTACATCGATGGGAAGCCAAAATTTTATGCCGGTTATAGAGTGCCACAAAGCCTCTATCATTATCCTTATGGTGAATTATATCAACAACGATACCGTATCGGCACCTCTAAAAGCAGGGGCAAAAGACTATATCCTGAAGCCTTTCATGATAGAAGAGTTAATCAAAAAGATAAACCACTATCTCGAATACGAAAGACTTCTAAAAGAGAACGATTCGTTCAAAAAATACCTATCGAACTCGTTTGCCTCGTATGATATTCCGGAAATTTCAAAAAAGATAGAGCTTCCAAGGGCACTTTTCTCGTCGTCCCAAAAGAAAATGGACGCAACGGCTTTTAAGATTGCCTCTTTAAAATCCATGAGATTAGAGTTTGTATCACTCTCAAAAGAGTTTGACGAAAAAATATTTTTGGAACACGACAATAAATCAATAATCTACGCTGTGGGTTTTGAGTCTTTAAAAAAAGCGGAAAAACGGATTTTTCTGGATGCCGTCAAGTCAAAATTTGTAGTATTCTCATCCACGGAACCACTTGAAGAGTTTGACGGAGCCGTAATAGAACTCGAAGGGGAAGAGGGATTCGTCGGCGGCGGCGGCGAAATACTCACGATCGAAGATTATGTAAAAAACATCCTCGTTAGCTTCCAAGACAAATACCCCGACGTTGAACTATCTAAAAAACTGGGAATCTCCAGAAAGTCTCTATGGGAAAAAAGAAAAAAACATGGCATCTACAAAAAGAAATAAGTCTCTCTTTATAGACAAAGAGGCGGTAGCATCCCTCTCTTTGGTCAAAGAGGGGATCCTATCCCCGGTTGAGGGGCTAATGGGTAGCATCGAAGCGAAAAATGTCGATGAAACCCTAAAATACAAAAACAAAAGCTTCCCTTTTTCATTTATACTGGCTCCAAGCGGCAAACGTAACGCCGATGTCCTAAAAACCCTAAAAACCGGAGAGAGTATCAATCTGGTAGAAAACCACAAGGTAGTGGGGCATCTGGATGTTGAAGAGGTATTTGAGATTGACCCGCTATCAAGGGTTGAGAAAATATACGATACAAAAGATTTATCCCATCCGGGCGTTATAAACACGATAAACAGACTCGGCAAATTTGCGGTTAGCGGTAAATACGAAATAGAGTTTGATGACGTGAGGGCCGCAAAAGAGAAAATCAAAGAGGCAAAAGAGCGGATAGAGGCCAGAAGTGTAGCCGGTATAGTCATGGCAGCAAGACCTCTAAATAGGGCTCATGAGAGGCTGATTAGGCTAACTCTGGAAAAAAATGATCTGGTTGTTATTTTTTTATCAAAACCGTATTCCCAAGACGATATGCCCTACTCTCTTAGACTTGAGGCTTTGGAATACCTTATAAAAGCATACCTCCCGTCTGATCGGATAGTAGTCGTCCCGTTTGAGAATACCTATTTATTCGCAGGCACCAATGAGTTGCTATTAGATGCTATCGCTATCCAAAATTTTGGATGTGACAGTATGGTAATAGGGGCAAATCATGCCGGTCTAGGCATGTACTATGAGAGCCATGAGATAAAAAGTATATTTGACTCATTCGTAGGGGTGGATTTAAGAATAGAGATATCAAACTTTTTTGTTTATTGCAATGTTTGCAAGACACTAGTGACGCAACGCTCTTGTCCGCACGGAATGCACCACCACATAAACTACAACGCCGAATCGCTTTTGCAACTTCTAAAAACAGGGCTTCTCCCACCCGCAATACTAATGCGAAAAGATATTTCGGCAATTTATCTATCCAAAATGTTCCCTAGCAGATTTAAAAACTTAGGAAAACTATATAACGACCTAATCACAAATAGCGGTCTTATCGAAGAGCATTCCGAAAAAGAGTTTTATAACGAACTCATGGCACTGTATCAGACTACTTCACTCACATAGAAATAGATGCAAAAACGGGCAAAGCCCTTTTTTGCAGCAGGGGTGTAGCCACCCCTTGCAACCCTCTGAAGCTACCCGCTTTGCGGGAGAGGGTGGATGGTGTTAAACGGGCAAAGCCCTTGGAAAAGCTTATGATGATTTAAACAAAAGGTTTTGGTTTTGGATAAAAGACTATTTTTTCTCTCATTTTTTGGTTTCGGTCTCTCAAAATGGGCTCCCGGCACTATGGGAACCATCGGTGCTATTCCGGCCGGACTTGCAATACTCTATTTTCTATCTCCGGCTACACTTTTTTTAGCCGCCCTTTTGCTGACGGTCATATCAATTAGAGAGATTAACAAATTTGAAGCAAACGGCGGGGAGCACGACGACTCCAGAATAGTACTTGACGAGGTCGCCGGAACATGGATAGCCCTCTCTATGACTGCCGCTATCCCGCTTTTTATCCAGATTGTTACAGTATTTGTTTTTTTCAGATTCCTAGACATTAAAAAGCCATCGATCATCGGTCTTGCCGAGAGAAAACTAAAAGGTGGCACAGGTGTTATGGTTGATGATCTGCTGGCCGGTTTGTTTGCCGGAGTGATGTCTTGGGGAGCATATAAAGCGCTCTTATTTTTCGGTGCTGTTTAAGGGTATAGCTGTTAAAATCACCCAACTACAACGTTAACCGCATAGTTTTTAGATATCTATGACGGTCTCTTCTATATCAACACAATCCAAAAAAGGGTTTTTTATGTCCGACTCTCCAACAAAAGAAAATCAAAATCCATCTGCAAAAACCGCTAGTAAAAAACGGACTCATATACCGGTAGACGGATATAAAATCGAAGATCTAAGGACTATGAGTCTGGATGAACTAGTTGCCGTAGCTGCGCAACTGGAGGTTGAAAACCCGAACGAGCTAAAAAGACAAGATTTGATGTTTGAGATACTAAAATCTCAGATCTCTAGAGGCGGCTTTATGCTCTTCACCGGAATGTTGGAGATTGCAACCGACGGATATGGCTTTTTAAGGGCAACAGACACAAATATTTCTGACAGTATTAACGACGTATACGTCTCAAACACCCAAATTAGACGATTTGGCCTTAGAAACGGAGATATAGTAACGGGACAAGTAAGACCTCCGAAAGAGCAGGAGAGATACTTTGCCCTCCTAAAAATAGAGGCTATAAACTACCTTCCGCCGGAAGAGAGCAAAAAAAGGCCGTTGTTTGACAACTTGACACCCTTGTACGCAAACTCCCAAATCAAACTTGAGTACTCACAACTAAAACTAACCGGCAGAATAATCGACCTTTTCACCCCTATCGGAAAAGGGCAAAGGGGTCTTATCGTTGCACCTCCTAGAAGCGGTAAAACGGAAATACTAAAAGAGATGGCGCACGGCATCAGTACAAACCATCCGGAGGTTGAACTTATCGTACTTCTAATCGATGAAAGGCCGGAAGAGGTCACCGATATGCAAAGGTGCGTAAAAGGGGAGGTATATAGCTCTACGTTTGATATGCCTGCCGCAAACCATGTAAGGGTGGCCGAACTAGTCATCGAAAAGGCAAAAAGAGCCGTTGAGATGGGTAAAGATGTAGTAATTCTGCTTGACTCTATAACAAGGCTTGCCAGAGCGTACAATACCGTAACTCCGTCAAGCGGAAAGGTGCTATCCGGCGGTGTTGATGCCAATGCACTCCATAAACCGAAAAGATTTTTTGGTGCCGCCAGAAATATTGAAGGGGGCGGAAGCCTAACCATAATCGCAACAGCGCTTATTGATACCGGAAGCAGAATGGATGAAGTTATTTTTGAAGAGTTCAAAGGAACCGGCAATATGGAGATTATCCTCAGCAGAAGCCTTGCCGACAGAAGAATCTACCCTGCTATCGACCTTATCAAATCCGGAACTAGAAAAGAGGAGCTCCTCCTTGCCCCGCAAGTACTGCAAAGGGTTTGGGCACTCAGAACGGCGCTGAATACAAGTATGAAGGACGAAGCCGAGGCATTGAAATTTATATTCTCAAAAATGCTAACAATGAAGACAAACGAAGAGTTTTTGGCTATGATGAACAGCGAGTAGGTATCCCCTACCCGCCTATCACGCTAACGGCGGTCAATTTTGAATTTTTGATACAATCTGCTATCCTCACACCCCTATAAGAGTTTGAGTTTAAAAAAAGTCCTTTTCTATCTTTTAGCTTCTCGAATATACCATCCACGCACTCTTTATGGTTTATCCCATAAGACGGTATCCCTTTGTGCCACCTCTCTATATCCCAAAATGATGGTTCAGCATAAACCCCCATCGTCTCAAAAACACCCCAAGTGGCTATATTTACTAGCTCTTTTTCATCTTTTACGGCACTCATCGGAGCTCTTTGTCCTCCAATAAAGACCCTTAAGAGTTTTTTCCCGCTAGGGGCATATGACGCAAATATAGAACTGTCCCAACTAACGCCAAGTATAGGGGCTTTAGAGCGTCTTGTCGTCACAAATCCAAAACCATCCATTTGGTGCTCAAGCTCGTCATATCCTAGTGCTACTACGGCAACAGGGGTATATTCGATGGATTTTAGAGGTTCGGCCAATTCTGAATCCTCTTTTAGGAGTCTAGCCGCTACATATGACGGGGTTGCAAGGACTACCGCATCGTAAGCCGCTCTCCCCTCTGCCGTTTCGACAATCCATTCATCTCCGATTTTTACAACAGAGATAACCTCGGTGTCCAGTTTTTTTGTAAAGCTAAAACCAACGGCTATACTGTCGATAAAAGATGCCATGCCACCGTCAAAGCCTACGAAAGATCCGTTTTCGATGTTTTTTCCGCCATCTTTTATCCCCTTTAGCACACTCCCGTACTCTTTTTCCAAAAACTTTAGCTTTCCAAATGCCGACTCCACCGAGAGTTTATCCGGTATTGCCGCATACATCGCTGTAGCATAAGCATCCAAAACACTCTCCGTAAAACCTTTGCCGAATCGTCTAAGCCCGAATTCATAGAGACTCTCATCTTTTTTTGCCCTTGAAACCCCTCTGAATTTTTCAAAAAAAAGTGTAATTTTTTGTGCGATCGTCAAAAAACCAGAAGAGAAAAGTTCTTTTGTAGTGGACGGGAATTTGAAAAGCTTTTTTTTGTCAAAAATAAATTTGGCTTTTGAGACTTCGGATTGCTCCAAGACCCCGACGTTGAACTCAGCCAAAAAGCTACCAACTTCGCTATCTGCGGTATTTATCCCGATTGCGGTAGATTCTACGGAAAATCCAGTTTTTTTATCCGTCTGGAGCTTTCCGCCAAATCTGTTTTCTTTTTCGTAGATAGTTATTTGCGATGTCGGCGATAACCTTTTGATATAAAAGGCGGTAGAGAGACCTGAGATACCCCCGCCGATGATCGCTACTTTCAACCGATTATCTTTAGATAGACTTCTCTCTCCCTAGGGCCGTCAAAATCGGCCAAATATACACCTTGCCATTGCCCCAAAATCACCGTTGCATCCTCTATTAAAAGGTTTATGCTTGCACCGTTAAGACCAGATTTGATGTGTGCCGCCGCATTATCTCCGATATGTGCATATTTAGCATCTGCGGGGACTAGCTCGCCCATTTTTTTTAGAAAATCTCTTGATAGATTCGGATCGTTATTTTCAAACAAAAATACGCTTGCGGTCGTATGCGGTGTAAATACTACGGCTACACCGTCTTTTATCCCGGATTTTATAACAAGCTCTTTAATGTCGTTTGTTATTTGAATCATCTCACTTTTATGTTTTGTTTTATAGTTAAGCTTTTTTAACATCTGTACCCTTTTTCATAAATTCTTTTAATTCTTTATACTCTTGTTTTGTGAAATATCTAGTTTTTCCGGTCGGTAACGCGTTTAGGCTGATAAATCCGTATCCAACCCTTTTTAGGTCAACTACATCTCTTTTAAAGTGGGCAAAAAATCGTCGTAACTCCCTATTTTGTCCTTCTGAAATTTTTACGCTAAGTTTAGAATAATTTGGTGCGTTTTTTATGAGTTTATACCCTATAAACGGTTTTATTTTCATATTTACAGGTTTACTTTTGTCGTGCGCCCCAACTTTTGAGTTTCTTAGCTCTATCCCCTCTAGCATAGCATCTTCCATCCCCTTTGTGACATCGCCGCTAATTTTGACGTTGTATGTCCTCTCCAAATCGGAATTCATCAGCGCTGTTGCCACCTCAGCGGAATCTGTCAATATCAAGACCCCTTCGGATGCAAAGTCAAGCCTGCCTACAGGGATAAATTTCTTGAATTCACCGCCAAGGGAGTCATAAACGGTTTTTCTCCCTCTAGGATCCGATTTTGCTACCAACTCCCCTTTTGGTTTGTTGTAAACAATAGCGGTAAAAAAATTATTTACCCTGTCAAGTCGTCTATTTTTTAGCGCCAGATCAATATCTTCATAGAATTGCAATGCCGGATTGTCGCAGACCTCTCCGTCAACTTTTACAAAGCCGTTTTTTATCAGCTCATCGGCCTCTCTTCTGGAGACCCCTCCCCTCATAGCAACTAATTTATTTAACCTGATTTTTTCTGTAGCTCTTCTCATTTTTTTATTCCGGCCTCCACCAGGTCGTGTATATGCAAAATCCCTTTGAGTTTTTTTTGCTCATCCGCCACTAACAGCAACTGGATTTTTTTCTCTTCTATTAGACCTAATGCCTCTACTGCCAGCATATTTTCATCATAAACTATCGACGGATTTTTTGTTGCGTACTTGAAAGCTGAGTTGTTAATATCAAATCCATCATTCATAAGCGCCCTTCTGAGGTCTCCATCGCTTAAAACCCCAACGATTACACCCTCTTTTTCAAAGATAACCGTCCCCAATTTCCCTTCGCTCATTGAGATAATAGCATCTTTCAAAATTGTTTCACATGAAACAATCGGAAGCCCCTCTTTTCTCATCAAATCTGAGACTTTTACAAACAGCCTCTTTCCAAGGCTACCGCCAGGATGAAAATATGCAAAATCCTCTTTTTGGAAATTCTTTTTTTTCATCAGCGCCATCGCTAATGCATCCCCAATCGCCATAGTGAGTGTAGTAGAGCTAGTAGGGGCAACATTTAGCGGACAAGCCTCTTTTGAGACCGAGATATCAAGATGTATGTCACTAAAAGCGGCCAGAGTCGAACTAGTGTTGGAGCTCATCCCTATGATGGAAACTCCATGTCGTTTGAGATGCGGGAGTATCGCAACCAGCTCTTCGCTCTCCCCGCTATAGCTAATCGCCAAAATTCCGTCTTTTTTCTCTATCATCCCGAGATCACCGTGCATAGCTTCGGTTGGATGGATAAAAAAACTAGGTGTTCCGGTACTTGCCATCGTAGCGGCTATTTTCGCCCCTACAAGGCCGGATTTGCCGACACCTATAATGACCAACTTTCCATCTAGCGCATATATCGCCTCAACGGCTCTATCAAACTCCTCCCCCAGACGCTTTGAGCACGCAATTAGCTCAGAGGCCTCCAAAGATAAAACCTCTATTGCGATATCGAGATGTTTTTGCATTTTAATCCGGAAACTTCATTTTACTTATTGGACAAAAATAGTCGGAACAATTACCGGATATTTTTTTAATGCCCTAAAGATGTGTTTTTTAAGCACTTGTCTTATCTCATGCTCTAGCGCACGTTTGTTGTCTATAAGATCTTTATTTGCATTTTGTAAAAAGCTGTTTAAGACGTTTTCCATCTCCTCGGAGAAGTGTCTATCATCCCTATCTGAGACAAGGCCAAAGCTAGATATTTTCGGTTTTTCTATCAGAGCTTTATTTTGCTTATCGACAAATGCAACGATAATAACGATGCCGTTTTCAGCCAACTCCTGCCTATCCATGACAACGTCTTCTTCGATTTGGTTGTTTCTTTGGTTGTCGATATACACCTTTCCGCTTTTAACGGTTTTTACTTTTCTCATCCCTCTAGCATTTAGCTCTATCTGATCGCCGTCTTCCATAAGTATGATATTTCTCTCGTCAACCCCGCAAGCGATGGCGGTCTCTTTGTGTTTAGCAACGTGTTGATACTCACCGTGAATAGGCAAAAAGTACTTAGGTTTTACAAGACGAAGCATTAGTTTTTGCTCCTCTTGCGCACCGTGTCCAGATACGTGAATATCGGAAAAATCCTTATAGGCTACGTTTGCTCCGGCTTTTAGGATATAGTTTAAGACAGTAGAGACGCTACCCTCATTGCCCGGAATCGCACTTGATGACAGGATAACCATATCTGAAGGCTTTAGCTTTATGTGTCTATGTTCGTTAACAGCCATTCTGTATAGGGCGCTCATGGTCTCCCCCTGAGAACCGGTCGTAATGATCAAGATTTCGTTATCCGGATATTTCGCAACCTCTGCCGCATCGATAAAAATCCCAAACGGAAGCTTGATATACCCTAGATTCATTGCAACCTCTAGGTTTCTCTCCATGGATCTGCCGATTATTGCAACTTTTCTATTGTATTTTATCCCCATCTCGATAGCCTGATACACCCTGTGGATATTCGATGAGAAGGTAGACATAATCACCCTCCCCTTTGAGCGGGAGAAAATCGTATCAAAAGTAGGCCCTACGGTACTCTCAGACAATGTTACGCCGCTTCTCATAGAGTTTGTAGAGTCTGACAATAGACACAATACGCCTCTCTCTCCGTAGTATGCAAATCTATGCAAATCGGTTGGATATCCGTCGATTGGCGTATGATCTATTTTGAAGTCTCCCGTATGAATTATCGTTCCGGCCTCCGAGGTAATAGCGAGGCTCGATGCGTCAATAACCGAGTGGGTAACATGCATCCACTCTACCTCAAAATCGCCGATTTTAATCTGTTTTCTTTTTTCGACCGCCCTAAAATACTTTTTGTATTCGGTCATTTTGTGTTCGTCAAACTTATTGCCTATCATACCGAGAGGGAGAGGAGTGCCGTATAGTGGAACCTGCATCTCTCTAAAAAGATAAGGAACTGCACCGATGTGATCCTCATGGGCATGGGTAATCACTACGCCTGCAATTTTATGCTTGATTGACCTAAGATACGAAAAGTCAGGGATCAAAATATCGACCCCGTGCATATCGTCATCGGGAAAGCTCATCCCTACATCCACAAGAATTGCGCTATTTTGCGTCTCGATAATCGTAATATTTCCGCCTATCTCTTCCAACCCACCTAACGGCGTTATTCTAATAGTCGCTTTTGTATTATGGTTTAGTTTTAGGTCGGCATTAAGCCTGTTTTGCTGTATCCTCTTATTTGCTTCAATGGCGTTTTTGATATTGGTATGCCATCCTGCATTCCCATCTTGACCGCCATCTTCCCTAGGTCTTTTATTTTGAAAGTATTTTTGTTTTTTATTTTTAAAATACTCTTGGGCTTTATTATTTTGAGGTTTTTCCCCTCTTTGCCCGCCTTCGTTTATCTCTTTTTGCTCTTGCGAGTCTTGCTGGTTTTGTTCCGTATTTTCCATCCCTAAGCCCTTTTTTATAGCTAATTGAATGATTTAACACCCGTAAAAAGCGAGACAAAAAGCTCGGTAGTAAGTTCGTGAGGTCTTATATTCAAAGGGATGTTGAGTTCATCAAAAGCCGCATTTAGGAGCTCTTTTTGATATGACGAGGATAGGTTTTTGATTAGCGTTTTTCGCGGTGCGGCAAAACAACATTTCAAAAAAACCCCGAATTTATCATAAGAGTCCAACTCTATCAAAGGATTTCTCATTTTTTCAAGCTTCATAACAGCCGAAAATACCTTTGGAGCAGGCTCAAAAGCCGACGGCGGGAGTTCACATACGATCTCCCTGCGGCATACGGCATCGCATAGTACGGATATAGCTCCAAAATCCGAAGATTTCGGGGTTGCACAAAACTTTTCGGCAACCTCTTTTTGAACCATAACGATAACGGTATCGATTCTATCGTCCCGAATCGCCCTTAAGACTATATTGGTTGCGATGTAATACGGTAGATTGGCGACTATATCGAATTTTTGGAACAAACCAAAAGGCCTCTCCCAATGCTCTAATATATCCGCATGGAGCAGGTGAAATCTACCGCTTTTTATCTCCTCTTTGAACTTAGACGTCAGATTTGGTATCAAATCTGTGTCAACCTCGACGGCAACTACCGCTTTTTTTGTCAAAAGCTTGCCGGTTAAATCACCTAGCCCAGGCCCGATCTCCAATACCGGATTGTCGTTGTCGGGCATCGACTGGATGATTTGGGTCAGATAAAACTCATCTTTTAGAAAGTTTTGTCCGAATTTTTTTTTGGCGACTACTTGCAACTTTTCGCTTTACAAAGATTTTGGCGTTCATAATACTGAATTAAAGCTTATAAATAGGCTACAAGCGGCAAAAATTGCAAGCCAATCTTTGCTACCATTCGACAAGTAAAATCATTGTTTAACCATTTGAACAATCCTCACATTTTGAGCAAAGCCCAAAACAAGCGAAGCGCTCGGACGAATGTCCGATATTTGAGAATTAATCAGAGGGTTCGATTCTATTAAACTTATGGAGCAAAATATGGATTTTTTAGCCAAAAGAATTATCCCGTGCCTAGACGTAAAGGACGGAAGGGTGGTTAAAGGGGTTAATTTTGTGGGGCTAAAAGATGCCGGAGACCCTGTCGAGATAGCCGCTAGATACAATGAAGAGGGAGCCGATGAGCTAACATTCCTTGATATCACGGCAAGCCACGAGAACAGAGACACGATAGTTCACATAGTAGAAGAGGTCGCAAAGAGGGTTTTTATACCGCTCACTGTAGGCGGCGGGATTAGAACATTGGAGGATATATACAGACTCCTAAACGTCGGTTGTGATAAAGTGAGTATCAACTCTGCCGGAGTCAAAAATCCTGATTTTTTCGACGAGGCATCTTTTAGGTTCGGTAGCTCCACAATCGTAGCCGCAATAGATGCAAAAAAAGTCGGTGAAAACAGGTGGAATGTTTTTATTAACGGCGGCAGACTCGACACTGGAAAAGATGCGACTCTTTGGGCAAAAGAGGTTGTAAGCAGAGGGGCAGGAGAGATATTGCTAACTAGCATGGATGCAGACGGAACAAAAGCAGGATTTGATTTGGGGCTCACAAAAGCCATCAGAGATAATGTATCGGTTCCGGTAATAGCTAGCGGCGGTGCAGGAAGCAAAGAGCACTTTACGGAGCTATTTCGCAATACCAACTGTGATGCCGGTCTTGCAGCTTCGATATTTCACTTTAAAGAGATAGAGATAAAAGAGCTAAAATCAGAGCTTGCAAAAAGCGGAGTAAACATAAGATTATGATAGTTTGTGCCGGAAAAACCGAGCATTTCTCATTTGCTACACCTATAGGGGTTGGCCTAATCGAGAGCGCCTACAATCTATCACATATAATTTTTGATAGAAAACCAAACCGAATTTTGTTTGTTGGAAGCTGCGGAAGCTACGGAGAACTTAATATTTTGGATACGTTTTTTTCATCTTCGGCCACACAGATTGAGCAGTCATTTCTCTATAAAAACTCATACACCCCTATCAAAAACAAAATCATAAACGATGTTTCACATGAAACAATAGTCAACTCTTCAAACTATATAACTACCGATAAGGATGCGAGTAAGAGATATTTGGAGATGGGCTTAGGAGCTGAAAATATGGAGTTTTATTCGGTTTTATGGGCGGCACAGACGGCAGGCATAGAGGCAAGAGGATTTTTTGTCGTTACGAATTATTGTCACCAAAACGGACAAACCGAATACAAAAACAATCTAGTGAAAGCTACCGATATTATTTATGATAGATATGAAAAAGAGCTGAAAAAATATGAATAAACAGAATATCTACGAACTAGAGCCCTCAGAGCTTTCAAAATCGCTTGACGGGCCATCATTTAGGGCTACACAAGTATTAAACTGGGTCTATAAAAAAAATATCTTAGACTTCAAAGAGATGAGTAATCTCCCAAAAGACTATAGAGAACAGTTATCCGATAAATTTACGGTCGGCTCTTTGGGGCTACTCAGAAAAGAGGTGAGCAGCGACGGGAGTGAAAAATACCTATTTGCCTTAAAAGACGGAAAAACTGTAGAGACTGTTCTACTAAAAATGAAAGACGACGAGTTTGACGAAGAGGGTAAAAAAACCAGAGAGGCCAGATATACGCTATGTATATCATCACAGGTAGGGTGCAAAGTCGGTTGTGCTTTTTGCCTAACCGCAAAAGGTGGCTTCGATAGAAATCTAACCGCCGGAGAGATTGTAGAACAGGTAGCGTTTATAAAAAAAGAGAAAGAGTTTGGAGAGGAAAAAAGCATAAATATCGTCTACATGGGAATGGGGGAGCCTCTGGATAATCTGGAAAATGTAGCCAAATCTATAAAAATTATAACCCACAAAGATACTCTCTGCATCGCACCTCGCAGGATAACGATATCGACAAGCGGACTGGCGGCAAAGATAGAAAAACTGGCAAATATGGAGCTTGGTGTCAATCTGGCCATTAGCCTCCATGCCGTAGATGATGAACTCAGAGAAGCACTAATGCCGATCAACAAAGCATACAATATAAAATCGGTAATTGATGCGGTCAGAAAATTTAAAGCAGATAAAAGAAAAAAAGTATTATTTGAGTACTTACTACTAGGTGACGTAAACGACGACATCAAATCAGCGCAAAAACTGGGTAAACTACTAAACGGACTAGATGTAAAAATAAATCTGATACTTTTTAACCCTTATGAAAATAGCCAGTTCAAAAGACCGACCACAGAAGCGGCGGAAGCTTTTAGAAAATATCTAGCCGATAAACGTTTTATATGCACTATACGAGAATCCAAAGGGATAGACATATCGGCAGCATGCGGACAGCTCAGACAAAGGAGTGAAGATGGAAAATAAACAGATAAGTAAACTACTAGAGGGTGTCGTAAGGTTTAGAAATGAAGATTTTGTTGAGCATCAAAAGCTTTTTTCTGAACTAGGAGACAACCAAGATCCGCATACACTTTTTATAGGCTGCTCGGACTCAAGATTAGTGCCAAACCTAATCACCAATACCCTCCCCGGCGAACTGTTTGTCGTGCGAAATATTGCGAATTTTGTCCCCCCTTATAGGGTATCGGCTGAGTTTGCGGCTACAACGGCGGCCATAGAGTATGCGGTTGTGGTATTGAATGTCGAAAATATAGTTGTTTGCGGACACTCCAACTGCGGTGGATGCTCGGCACTATATCTGCCGGAGGAGAAGCTAAGCAAAATTCCAAACGTCAAAAAATGGCTAGAACTTGCGGCTCCGATAAAAAAGCAAGTTCTCGAAGAGCTAAAAGATGATGATGAAAAAATTAGAAACTGGCATACTGAGCTTCTCAATGTCGTCGAACAGCTAAAACACCTCCTGACGTATCCGTTTATCAAAGAGAGATACGAAAAAGGGGAGCTAAAACTATACGGTTGGTACTACGTCATAGAGAGCGGTGACGTATACGACTACGATTTTGACTCAAAAGAGTTTAGGCTAGTCAGATAAAGCGGTCAAAAACTCTTTTTTAGAATCCATCGGCGATTCAATCTCATAGCTTTTTTCCGAGTATTCAAAAGAGATTTTCGAGGCATGTAGACATATTCTTTTTGCCCCGGTTCTCTCTATCCTCTCTGCGGTATCCATCTTTTTATCCAGATAGTCTCTTGCCATATCGATATCTTTTCTATATATCGGCTCTCCGACTATCGGGTGGCCGATGTGTGCAGCGTGGAGCCTTATTTGGTGTAGTCTCCCCGTATATGGTTTCGCCCGCACCAGCGTCATGTCGTATTTGTCAAAGTACTCAAGCGGCTCAAAAATAGTTAGCGAGTGCTTACCCTGCTCGGCGGCTCCTTGCATTACCTTTTGCTCCAGTATCTTTATAGGCTCCAGCAGACATTCAACCTCTAGCTCTCCCGCCAGATGCCCAAACAGCAAAGCCGTATACTCTTTTTGCATCCCTCTGGTCTCAAAAGTTGTCTTCAGTATGGACTCAGCCCTCTTATGCTTGCTAGCAACCAGTAGACCGCTAGTCTCATAATCTAGCCTATGGGTGATATTTGCCCCGTATCCGTATAGCTTTTTGATGCTATCGAGTAGACACTCCTCTACATGAAAGCCGTTTGGGTGGGATAGCATAAAAGAGGGCTTATCGAAAACCGCAAAATCATCCGATTCAAAGACCGGAAAGAGCTGTTTTGTCGGTGTCGGTTCATAAAACAAAACCTCCACAACCCCCTCGCCCCTGATCCCTTTTTGGGTTACCGTCTCACCGTTTAGCCTCACCCTCCCCTTATCTATAAGCCTTTTACACGCCCTCTCGGTAATTGAGAGTACCGACACCATGTGATAAACGAGCTTTTGACCGTTTATATCAAATGTTTTTATCTCGTAGGCCACATTCATCCCCTCTTACAAAAAAAGCGGATCAAAACAACTCCAAATCGTCATCATCATCGACTTTTACGTTATGCTCCGGTATCAGATACTCTTTTATCTTGTGGCAACTGCTTGCCAGTGAAGCGTCCAGATAGTGCACGTTTTGGGCATCCTGAAGGATAAATACGTGGCTAAACCAAAGCGACAAATCCTGCCTGATCATATCTGCAAAAAATACCGATTTGTCTATATTTTTGACATTTTCGATAGAGAGCATCACCCCGCCGATGTCCTCCATAATTTGCTGCAAATCTTCAAATTCGATAAGCATTTTTATAGCGTTTGCAAAATCGACAAAATACCTACCGTATATCCGAAGCTGCTTAAATAGATCTTCAGTCTCGGCCAGATCATCCCTTAGTTCGCTCTCCAAAGCTCTGATTTCAACCAGATCCTCCTCCTCAATGCCGCACTCTTTTACATACTCTCTTGCCGGATCTTTTGACATTGACGGATTTTTGAGCGGGACATACGACGACCCCTCCGTATTCTTTGCAGTGCTTTTTTGCTGCTTTGCATCTCTCTCGTCCGGTTTTTTCCCATGTGCCATATCATCGTCAAACGATAGATTTTTAAGCAGAAGCAAAGAGAAAACACCTTTGGCTTTTTTGTGCATATGGCTTATAAATCGGAGTTTATCAAGCTGTGCATGAGCTACTAATTCATCATAAAAACTCTTTTTCCCTATCGGCAATGAAGAGACCGTCAACATATAGGTCGTATCGTTCTCATCAAAAACAACGGTCGAGGTATATCCACTCTCTAAAATCCTGAGACATATACTATAGCAAGCCTGTATCCAGTTATTGGCGTACGGAATCAGGTCAAACCTTTTGTCATTAATAAAAAACTCCCAGATTAGGCCAAGAGAGCTTTCATCTTCAAGTTGAAAGATAGTTTTGCGGTTCCAAACCCTTACGTTGATTGCATTTTTATGGTCGCTAGAAAATCCGACATCATGCTCTCTAAGCTCAGCCAAAGCAAACCACAGGGCGAATTTTAGAGGAAAATACTCTGAGGAGACAGTATCAAAACCTATAAAATCGTCTACGACTCCTGCCTCGCCTAGGCTAATGCCGCCGTTTTCCGCCTCCGAAACCGCTATCACAAGCGAGGCGGGGTGCCTAGCTTTAATCCTCTCTGCTACTTTGTATTTTTGTATAGCACTACAACCGACAAAAGCAATATCTATTTTTTGTTTCAAAAAGCCGTCTTTGTCGATATCGGACGAAAGTGTATTTACAGTAATGCTTTCGCTTTTGTACTCTTTTGAATCTTTGGATTTCCCCTCTTGCAAAATCAAATTTATACATTTTTGTATATTTTCCGCAAACTCAGTATTTTCACCGATGATAGATATTTGCATATTTAGCCTATTGCATTAATTTTGTCACAAATTTTACATTTTATTTTTGTATAATAGCAAAAAATTTAACCTATAATCAAAATCCCAACTTATATTTAAATTCTTAACATTTGAGGTGCCTATTGCGTAGATTTATGTTTATCTCTTTTGTCTGCGCCGAGCTTCTATCAGGGGCTGTTACGTTGACACCGCAAGAGAGTGAATACCTAAAAACACACCCCGTAATCAAAGTCCACAACGAAAAGAGTTGGGCTCCTTTTAACTTCAACGAAAACGATACTCCCAAGGGTCTCTCTATAGACTTTATGAACCTTGTTGCTCAAAAAACAGGGCTAAAAGTGGAGTATGTCACTGGTTCGAACTGGAATGACTTTTTGGAGATGATGAAAAACGGCTCTTTGGATGTTATGTTAAATATCGTAAAAAACGAAGAGCGGGAGAGGTTTTTGGCTTTTACGAATCCGTATCAGCTAGTCCCACACTGCATCGTCACCAAAGTCTCCGATGCGAGGGAATACAAAAAATACGAAGACATTCTGGATAAAAAAATAGCCATCGAAGAGGGTTTTTACAACCACAACTACCTTGCCAAAAACCATCAAGACACAAAACTCGTCCTCAGAAAAGACACCCTCGGGGCATTGCAAGCCGTCTCTTACGGAGAGGCGGATCTAACTATCGGAATTCTACCGATCGAGGCTCACACAATCAGGGTCAACGGCCTTAACAACCTAAAAATAGTCGGGGTCTCAAGCGATAAGCTATTTGCCCCAAAAGAGCTGAGGATGGCCGTCGCACTAGGCAATGATACTCTTAAAGGGATTTTGCAAAAGGGGCTTGACGACATAACCGAAACCGAAAAATCTGAAATAGTTAAAAAATGGGTTACGGTAGATTTGAAGGCACAGACCGACTGGATTTTAATCGGAAAAATTTTCGGCGGCTTTTTCCTCATCATATCGGCAATAGGCTTTTATACATGGCGGGTAAAAAAAATACAAAAAAAACTGGCCGACTCGAACCTCCTGATGAAAACAATGTTGGATGCACTACCGAATCCAATTTTTCATAAAAACTCAAAAGGGGTCTTTACAGGATTTAATACCGCCTACAATACCGCCTACAAAAAAGCCTTTGACGCAGAGGCCAGAGAGCTACTGGGTAAAACCGTCATGGAGCTAGAATACATCCCGATAGAAGACAGAATCAAGTATAACAAAGAAGACACAGAGATAATCAAAGAGTCTTCCAATATCGTAAGAGAACAAGAGATGGTATTTGCCGACGGCAAAGCCAGATACTCTCTATCCTCGGTGCAAGGGTTTAAAAACAGCGACGGCAAACCGGGAGGGCTTATCGGAACCTTTACCGATATCACAGCTATCAAAGAGACCGAGGCAAACCTCAAAAAAGCGATGATAGAGCTTGAAGCGGCAAAAGGTGAGGTAGAGTGTATGCACAAACGGGTGAAGGAGTCGATAGAGTTCTCATCACTAATCCAACACTCAATAATGCCGCTTTCCGGCAGTTTTAGAAAATACTTTAGCGACTACTTTGTAATCTGGCACCCAAAAGATATAGTCGGAGGCGATATATACTTTTTTGAGGAGCCAAACAAAGGGGAGGATTGCCTCTTGATTGTAGCCGACTGCACAGGACACGGGGTACCGGGCGCACTCGTTACGATGATGGTAAAAGCCATAGAGAGACAGGCGATAGAAAAAATCAAATACGAAAACAAACCGGTAGACGTATCTAGGCTTCTAGGCTTTTTCAATGAAAACATGAAAAGTCTCCTAAAGCAAGACGAAGAAGACGACTCTATCAGCAACGTCGGTTTTGACGGCGGGATCATCTACTGCAATAAAAAAGAGGGGATCCTAAAATTCGCCGGAGCCCAAACGTCGCTATTTTATGTAGAGGACGGAGAGCTAAAGACGATAAAAGGGGATAAGCACTCTATCGGCTATAAAAAATCGAAAACAGATTTTAGGTTTACGGAACATACCGTCAAAATCAAAGATGGGATCCCATTTTATATTACGACGGACGGATATATAGATCAAAACGGCGGCGAAAAAGGGTTTCCATTCGGACGGAAAAGATTTTGCGATATTATCGAGAAAAACCATACCGAATCTCTTGCCGACCAGCAGGAGATATTTTTGGAAGAGTTATATGCCTACCAAAAAGACGAAACAAGAAACGACGATATCACGGTAATCGGCTTTAGATTTTAATATATAACGACAAGGAAAGATAAATGAATTTTTTGATAGTTGACGACTCCGGTTTCTCGCGAAAAAAAATAGCCGATTTCGTTACACAAGTGGGAGGCACCGTAATCGGCGAAGCTTCCGACGGTCTTGAGGCTATCGAGCAGTACGAAAAACTACGCCCAACTATCGTTACGATAGATATAGAGATGCCGAAACTAAACGGGATAGAGGCCTCAAAAGAGATACTAAAAAACCATAAAGAGGCGAATATTATATTGATTACCTCCAGCGTAGACAAAAAAGAGATACTTATTGCCCTAAAAAACGGGGTAAAACAGGTTATGCAAAAACCTATCACGATAGAAGAGTTTACAAAAATAGTAAATGAGCTTAGATAAATGAAAAAAACATTACTTTTGGCTTTCACCGGCGCATGCTCACTATTGGCCTCGGAGGATATCACGGAGGCATTGAAATCTAGCAGATTTACTGTTGACGCAAGGGCTTTTTATTTTGACAGAGACTTTCAAAAACCGGTATCTCCGGATGCCAAAACATTTACGGTCGGCGGAATAGCAAAAATAGAAACCGGAGAGTTCGCAGGGTTTTCAGCGGCTCTTGCTAAGTACGGAAGCTATAGACCGGGGTTTATAAGCAAAGACGATGCCACCGGAAGCTCTATGCTAGAGAGCGGAACAAATAACAACCTGTCGTTTATAGGTGAATCGTATATAAAATACAAAACAAATATGCTTGAGCTCAAAATCGGCAAACAACGGCTCTCGACACCACTGATAAACGACCACGACCTAAGACTTCTACCCTCCGTATACAGCGGCGGCGTTCTAAAAACACAGATAATCCCCTCAACCGTTTTAGAGGCCGGCTGGATAGGCAGATATACCGGATTTGCCTCCACCTACAACACCTTTAGGGATATGTCGGAGAGTTGGGGAGAGAAGGGGCTAGGGTATCTATACCTACAAAACAACTACTTTAAAGATTTGACCCTCAAAGCTCAGTACGTCAAAGCTCTAAATAACTCAAATATATCCGTAGCCGACTACAGATACGGCGAATTCAGACAAAAATTCGGCAAAATGTTTATAGACGGACAATATGGAGCAAACGACTACAGAGCCTCAAAAGATTCAAAAATGTTCGGCTTTCAAATAGGCGGTGAACTGTTTGGAGCCGATATTGTTGCCGTATACAACAAAATCCTAGGAAACAACTTTGCCGCCGTCGAATCCGGTGCTATGTATACCGACTGGCAACAAGGGTACGGAATATATCAGCCGAGCGAAGCGGTAGGTGGATATATAGTCCTAAAACCTATAAAAAACATGTCGGCCAAGATAGGGAGGGTAAACGTATACGCCAAAGAGGGGAATATCAGAGATGACTTCTCAGAGACGATGTTTGACGGATGGTACACATTTAACCAATCAAATAAACTAAGACTCAGATACTCACTTAAAGACGAATCGAGCAAAGCAAACGAGTACGGCAGGACTCTGGCGGCATGGAGCGGTGCGAAAACCACCGGATACGAAGATAGAAAAGACCTCAGGATAATCTACTACTATAGCTTTGCCAAATAAAGCATAAGGCCGCAAAACATCAGGGAAACATCCGGTTTCCCCCGCTTTCGGTAAAATAAAAACTAACCCGGTTCTAGCCCTCCTTTCAGCCCTATTTCCATAAAATCACAAAAAACATTTTACGTAAAGGTTCCCCAAAATGGTAGAGAGATACGCTAGAGAAGAGATGAAAAATCTGTGGACTATGCAGGCAAAATACGACGCTTGGTTAAAGGTGGAGATAGCCGCCGCTAAAGCGTGGGGGGAGCTAGGGCTCATACCAAAAGAGGATGTGGAGAAAATAGCCGCAAACGCCGGTTTTGATATAGCAGAGATAGACGAAATAGAAAAAACCACAAAACATGACGTGATAGCGTTTTTGACGAGTGTGGCCAATACGTTAGGCGAAGAGAGCAGATGGGTCCACTACGGTATGACCAGTTCTGATACTATAGATACCGCCGTAGCGCTTCAAATGAAAGACTCTATGCAAATAATCATAAAAGACGTTGAGGAGATTATGGGCTCCGTCAAAACAAGGGCCTTAGAGCACAAAATGACCCTTTGCGTTGGCCGTAGCCACGGAATCCACGGAGAACCTATCACTTTTGGACTCAAGCTTGCGATATGGTACGACGAACTCAGAAGACACCTTGAAAACCTAAAAAGCGCTTTAGAGGTAATCAGCGTAGGTATGGTGAGCGGAGCGATGGGAAATCTAGCCCACACCCCGATAGAGCTAGAAGAGCTTACTTGCAAATATCTAGGACTCGGAGTTGCCAAAGCCTCAAATCAGGTAATCCAAAGAGACAGATACGCCAGAGTCATAACAGCCTTGTCGCTACTGGCCTCCAGCATAGAGAAATTTGCGGTAGAGATAAGACACCTCCAAAGAACCGAAGTATACGAAGCGGAGGAGTATTTTAGCCCCGGACAAAAGGGCTCAAGCGCCATGCCTCACAAAAGAAATCCAGTGCTAACCGAAAATATCACGGGGCTTGCCAGAGTAGTGCGAAGCTACGCCGTCCCAGCTATGGAAAACGTCGCCTTGTGGCACGAGAGGGATATATCGCACTCCTCCGTAGAGAGATTTATGCTCCCTGATGCGTTTATCACGACCGACTTTATGCTAAACAGATTTAACGGGGTTATCTCAAAACTTGTCGTATACCCGGAAAACATGATGAAAAACCTAAACCTAACGGGCGGCCTCGTGTTTTCACAAAGGGTGCTTTTGGAACTGCCGCTAAAAGGGGTCTCAAGAGAGGACGGCTACAAAATAGTCCAAAGAAACGCCATGAAAGTGTGGGCGGATTTACAACAAGGAAAACCGGCTCTAAACTCAAACGGCGAATCGCTGTATCTACAAAATCTTTTAGCCGACGAGGAGCTAAGATCAAAACTCTCGGAGGCTGAGATCAGAGAGTGTTTTGATTACGGCTATTACACAAAAAACATAGAGAAAATTTTTGAGAGGGTTTTTGGATGCTAACGGTCGTAAAAAGAGACGGTAGAAGCGAGATACTGGATGTAAAAAAAATCCAAAAATACACCAAAGATGCGGTCGCAAACCTAAGAAACGTATCCCAATCGGAGCTTGAGGTAGATGCAAAAATCCAGTTTAGAGACGGGATGAGCACGGCAGAAATCCAACACACCCTCATACAGACGGCGGTTGATAAAATAGAAATAGATGCTCCGGACTGGTCTTTTGTCGCCGCAAGACTGTTTTTGTACGATTTGTACCACAGGGTCGGAATCAATATAGATGCGTGCAAAGGGCAAAGTTATTGCAAACTGGCAAAATATTTTGAAGTAGGCGAGAGAGAGGGGAGGATAGTCCCTGGGGTAAAAGAGCTATATGATTTGGATGATTTGGATGGGTATATAGAGCCGTCCAGAGACCTACAGTTTAACTATCTGGGAATCAAAACCCTATACGACAGATACCTCCTAAAAGACAAAAACGGTGAGTCTATCGAGCTGCCTCAGCATATGTTTATGGCCATAGCAATGTTTCTGGCCCAAAATGAAAAAGATAGACAGTACTGGGCAAAAAAATTCTACGACGTGCTATCAAAATTTGAGGTAATGGCGGCAACCCCTACCCTCTCAAACGCCAGAACGCCGAGACATCAACTAAGCTCCTGCTATGTAGGGAGTACTCCGGATAATATCGAAGGGATTTTTGATTCATACAAAGAGATGGCTCTTCTCTCAAAATACGGCGGCGGGATAGGTTGGGACTACGCAAAAGTGAGAGCGGCAAACTCGTTTATAGACGGGCACAAAAATGCAGCCGGCGGGATAGTTCCGTTTCTTAAAATTACAAACGATATAGCCGTTGCGGTGGATCAGCTGGGAACCAGAAAAGGGGCAATCGCCGTATATATTGAGGCGTGGCACAAAGACATAGAAGACTTTCTTGATCTTAGAAAAAACTCCGGCGAAGAGAGACGTAGGGCGCACGATATATTTCCGGCTCTTTGGCTAAACGACCTGTTTATGAAAAGGGTAGAGGAAAACGGCAAATGGAGCCTTTTTGACCCATACGACGTACAAGGGCTAACAGAGCTTTACGGAGAAGAATTTGAGGCGGCTTACGAGGCTTACGAAGCGGACGAAAAGATAAAAAAAGAGAGCGTAAACGCAAAGGATCTGTGGAAAAAAATCCTCCTTTCGTATTTTGAGACCGGAAATCCGTTTTTGTGTTTCAAAGACACGGCAAATAGGGCGAATCCAAACTTTCATAGCGGCGTAATCAGAAGCAGCAATCTATGTACGGAGATTTTCCAAAACACATCTTCAAATCACTACAAAATTAAAATTAAATTTGAAGACGGTAGTGAAGAGATAAAAGAGGAATCTGACGAGATAAAAATCGACAGCGGCATAGTCAAAAAAGCCAACAAAATAAGCTCTATAGACTCCATAGGCGGCAAAAAAGTTTATATCGTCGAAAAGATATCGGAGTCGGGGCAAACGGCAGTCTGCAATCTGGCAAGCATCAATCTCTCCAAAATAAACACCAGAGAGGATCTGGAGAGGGTTGTCCCTATCGCCGTTAGAATGCTGGACAACGTCATAGAGTTAAACTTTTATCCGGTAGAAAAAGTCAAAAAAACAAACCTGCAAACTAGAGCCGTAGGGCTTGGGGCGATGGGAGAGGCAGAGCTGTTGGCCTCAAAAGAGATAGAGTGGGGCAGCGAGAGACATTTTGCGTTTATCGACGAAATATTTGAAACCATCTCATACAACGCCATCAAAACAAGCTCTGATCTAGCGGTAGAGAAAGGGGCGTATCCGCTCTTTGAAGGCTCAATGTGGTCAAAAGGGGTGCTCCCTATAGACCATGCAAGCGAAGAGGCCAAAAAACTATCCGAGAGGGGACTTTTTGAGTCTGCTTACGACTGGGGGGCTCTCAGAGAAAAAATCAAAAAAGACGGGATGAGAAACGGTTATCTGATGGCTATAGCCCCGACATCCAGCATCTCGATTTTGGTCGGTACAACGCAAACTATAGAGCCGATATACAAGAAAAAATGGTTTGAAGCCAACCTATCCGGTCTTATTCCGGTAGTGGTCCCAAACCTTACGCTTGATACGTTTAGCTACTATAAATCGGCATACGATATAGATCAGTCCATGCTCGTAAAAGCGGCCGCCGTTAGGCAAAAATGGATAGATCAAGGGCAGAGCCTAAATATCTTTATGAAGCTTGAAAATGCTAGCGGAAAAGCGTTAAACGATATATATATGCTAGCTTGGAAACTTGGGTTAAAATCGACGTATTATCTAAGAAGTCAAAGTCCTGATAATAACATCGAAGAGGACACGATGGATAGAAGTATCGAGTGCGAAGGGTGTCAATAGTCGGTTCGTTTTTCAAAACAAAAATGGGGTAGAATGGTCTCCCTAAATTTTCCAAACGAGAGGTAACAATGGAAGCAAACCCTGATATAGGCGCCAAATACAAAACCTCTGCGGCATCCGCAAAAAAGATTATTTATAATCCTGATTCCGTAGAGTCGGTACAACAGCGACGAACTATCAGCGGCAACCCTACGGGTCTAATCGAGCTTACAAAGGTAAAATACCAATGGGCGATTAGACTATGGGATCTGATGCTTGCCAATACATGGTTTCCAAAAGAGGTCGATATGACTCAGGATGCCAAAGACTACAAAAAACTCTCCGAGTTTGAAAAACGGATGTACGATCTGGTTTTAAGCCAGCTAATTTTTATGGACTCCATCCAGACAAACAACTTAGCGGACAATATCAACCCATTTATAACCGCACCGGAGATAAATGTTTTACTAGTCCGTCAAGCATTCGAGGAGGCTCTACACTCTAGCTCGTATGCAGTAATGGTAGAGTCGATATCCGAAAATACAAGTGAAATCTACGACAAGTGGCGAAGCGATATAGAGCTATCTCACAAAAACGCATACATCTACGAGGTCTACAAAAATCTGGAAGACAACCCGACAGACCGTCAAAAAGTCCTTGCGATGTTTGCCAATCAAATACTTGAGGGGTTGTATTTTTATAGCGGATTTACCTGCATGTATATCCTCGCCCGTAGTGGTAAAATGCTAGGGAGCGCCGAGATGATCAGGTTTATCCAAAGAGACGAGATAACCCACCTTTTGGTTTTCCAAAATCTTATCAATACCACCAGAAACGAACGGCCCGATCTTTTTACAAAAGATTTGGAGGAGGAGGTCAGACATATGTTTGACGATGCGGTAAAAATAGAGGCCGGATGGGGAAAATATGTAACCGGCGGGCAGATACTCGGATTTAACGACGAAATCATAGACCAATACATCAGATATCTGGCGGATAACAGACTAAAAGCGGTCAAGATGAAACCGATGTACAATGTAGAGCACCCCATAAAGTGGGTCGATAAATTCTCTAGCTTTAACGACCAAAAAGCAAATTTCTTTGAAGCTACAGTGAGCAACTACTCAAAAGGTACGCTCTCGTTTGATGATTTTTAATGTCTAACCTTCTGTCCATCAGACAAAAAAAGCTCCTCGATGAGCTATTAAAACATGAGAAACTGGATGATTATATCCTGAGAGCCTTTTTCGACATAGACAGAACCCACTTCGTCCCAAAAGGATTCGGTGTTGCCGCCAACAAACTAAATGCCCTCCCCCTAAAATCAGAGCAGTGGATCAGCTCCCCGCTCACCGTAGCCAAAATGACAAAGGCACTAGAGCCAAAAGGTGCAGATAGCGTACTCGAAATCGGATGCGGAAGCGGATATCAGGCAGCCATACTATCTAGGCTTTTTAGGCGTGTTTTTAGTATCGAGAGGATTGAAGTACTATTATTTGAGGCCAGAGCCGCATTCAGAGAGCTAGGCATACTAAACGTTAATATAAAGCTTGACGACGGCCTAAACGGATGGCCTGAGTTTGCAAAATTCGACAGGATATTGTTTTCTGCCTCCATAGACGAGATTCCGCAAAATATTTTTGATCAACTAAGCGATGATGATGGAATACTGGTCTCTCCAATAACAAAAGGGAACAAGCAAATCATCACAAAATTCAGAAAAAACAAATACATGATAGTTCAGGAAGAGATTGAGGAGTGCCTATTTGTCCCCGTACTAAGAGGGGTTAGCAAAGCAAATTGACCGTTAGCGGCTTTTGCGCCCCTTGTGTCGTCGAAATGTAATATATGATTGGTATCATAATATCAACATATCAAGATTTTGTGATATAACGCATTATTTGCGGCTTTGCCGAAAATTTAAGAATTAATCAAAAAACAGGGGGGATAATGGACGGTTTCCTAAAGTGTATCGGAGCTGTAAACGACGAGAGCAGGGTGAAGATTTTAAAGTTTTTAATTATACACGGCAAAAGCTGCGTATGTGAGTTGGAGAGCTCTTTGGAGATGATACAGTCAAGGCTCTCAAGACACCTAAAAATACTCAAAGAGGGTGGATTTCTGGACGTTGAACGTGTCGGAAGCTACGCATACTACTATCTCTCTCCGGCTACAGATTTTCACTCAAAAATCATATCCGAGATAGCCGAATTGCCGCTCGCAATACAAAACAAGCAAACAGCTTGCGCATAAAAAAAGGGTGATAATATGGGTGTCGCTATTGCTATTTTTTTATTTACGCTGATTTTGGTCATTTTCCAACCCAAAGGGCTCAAAATCGGTACGTCTGCCGTTATCGGTGCCGTTTTAGCATATATCTTCGGTGTCGTAAGCCTCACCGACATGGTTGAGGTTGGCAGTGTCGTATGGGATGCTACGCTCAGTTTTATCGGGATTATTATCCTCTCGATGGTGCTTGATGAGATAGGGTTTTTCGAGTGGTGTGCCGTCAAGGCAGCCAAACTCTCAAACGGCAGCGGACATAGGATGTTTGTTTATTCAATTCTTTTGGGGGCAGCCGTTAGCGCTTTGTTTGCCAACGACGGAGCCGCCTTGATTTTAACACCTATACTACTCTCAAAAATGAGGCTTCTAAACCTCAACGTCAAAACGATAGTCGCATTTTTGCTGGCGGGAGGATTCATATCAGATAGCGCATCCTTGCCGTTTGTTTTTTCAAACCTCACGAATATCGTGACGGCCGGATATTTCAAAATAGGATTTTTGGACTATACCCTCAATATGGCGATTCCATTTTTGACAAGCGTCATAGTCTCTACGGCACTACTGTGGATTGTCCTCAAAAACGATATTCCAAAAACTGTTGACGTGTCGCTCCTAAAAGATCCTGATTCTACATTAAAAGACAAACCGCTATTTTATTTCAGTTGGATTTTTTTGGGGACTTTACTGGCGGGATATTTTCTGGGCGATGCCTTTGGGCTACCGGTTAGCGTATTTGCTCTCGGCGGTGGAATTGTATTTTTGGCTATAGCCTCATACAGAAAAAGTGCAAAGTTTTATCTCACGATAAAAACCGCCCCTTGGCAGATTGTATGGTTTAGCATAGGGCTTTATATAGTTGTTTACGGCCTCAAAAACGGTGGGCTAACCGATGAGATCTCTCTCATTGTAAGCAAGCTTGTTCAGATGGGTGAGCCGTATGCAGTCGTCGGAGTCGGATTTTTGGCGGCAACGCTTAGTGCCGTTATGAACAATATGCCGACCGTCATGGTAATGGATATAGCCCTCAAACCGTACGCAAGCGATATGCTCGCCTATGCAAACATCATAGGGTGTAACCTGGGGCCAAAAATGACCCCCTTCGGCTCTTTGGCTACCCTCCTTTGGCTTCACGTGCTAGAGAAAAAAGGGGTCAAAATCGGATTTTGGGAGTACTCAAAATTCGGCCTTTTAGTTACCCCGCCTGTTCTTTTGTCGGTTTTAATTTCACTTTTAGGATAGATATATGAAAAATGTACTTGTTTTATGCACGGGAAACTCATGCCGCTCAATCATGGGGGAAGCCCTCATCAACAATTATCTGGGAGAACTTGGGGTAAAAGGGTACTCAAGCGGAGTATCGCCCAGCGGCACTGTCAATCCAAATGCCATAGAGGCGCTTCAAAACGTCGGAATCCCTACGGAGGGGCTAAGCTCCAAAACGATGGATAAGCTGCCTTTACAAGAGTTTGATCTAGTGGTAACCGTATGCGACCACGCAAACGAAACATGCCCTATGTTTGCCGGCAAAACAAAAAAAATACATGTCGGTTTTGCAGACCCTACAGGGGGAGAGAAAGAGGGGTATGCAAAAACCCTAAACGAGATAAAAGATACATTGCTACCTAAAATCAAAGAGGCTCTAGGTCTATAAGATGTGGCAAGCAGCGGTTGATCTATTTGTCTACGAATGGCTCGGCATGGCAAGCGGTGACCGGATAGCCGATGCGTTAAACTTTTTTATATACGACACGGTAAAAATACTTTTTTTACTTACCGTAATTATTTTTGCCGTTACGTTGTTGCGCTCGTATTTTTCGACAGAGAAAGTGAGGGAGTATCTTAGCAAACGGCATGAGTTTACAGGAAATATTTTAGCGTCTCTGTTCGGGATTATCACCCCGTTTTGCTCATGCTCGGCCATTCCGCTATTTCTCGGATTTTTACAGGCACGAATACCGATCGGTGTTACGTTTAGCTACCTTATCTCGGCACCCCTCAACAACGAAATAGCCATTGCAATGCTCTTTACGATGTTTGGGTGGAAAATAACTGCAATATATATAGGATTCGGTCTTGCCGTTGCGATTATCGGCGGGATAGTGCTTGGGAGAATGAGTCTGCAAAACGAGATACTAATAGAGATAAAGCCGATCAGCGGAGAGATAAAAGCGCAAAGTAGAGAGATAATTTTTTCTGACAGAATGAAAGAGGCGGCAGAGTACACAAAAGATATTTTGCGCAAAATATGGTTATATGTACTTTTGGGTGTCGGAGCAGGGGCTTTTATCCACGGTTATGTTCCGACCGAATTTGTAGCCTCCGTAGCCGGAAGCGGCAATCCGTTCGCCGTTCCTATAGCCACGCTTCTGGGGGTTCCTATGTACTCCAATGCTGCAGGTGTTATGCCGTTAATTGAGGTTTTAACGGCAAAAGGGATGCTGATAGGTACGGCTCTCAGCTTTATGATGGCAGTAACAGCTCTTAGTCTGCCGGAGGCGATGATACTAAAGAGGGTAATGAGCATAAAGCTAATTTTGATATTCTTCGGAGTAGTTACACTCGGTATTATCGGAGTAGGATATTTGTTTAACGCAATTTTATAAAAAGGTGTAAAGCCCGTGAAAATAGAGATACTTGGAACCGGATGCACAAAATGCAAAATGCTACATGAGATCACCCAAAACGCCCTCAAAAAAGCCGGAATAGAAGCCGAGATAATAAAAGTTGAAGATATAGTCACCATTATGAATTACGGGGTGATGAGTACTCCGGCTCTAGTTGTAAATGGAGAGGTCAAAATAAGCGGCAGACTCCCTAGTGCCGACGAGGTCATAGAGCTGCTATCGTGAGGATTTTGGTTTTTCTATCCCTTTGCATTCATGCTTTTGCAGATAGTTTTGACAATTACCTCTCAAATTTTGATTATATAGAACGAAACGCCATGAAGATCAAAAGCTATGAGGCGTTAGAGCTCTATAAAAACGGTAAAGCGATTTTTTTGGATATCAGATTCAAGGAGGAGTACACCCTCTGGAATTTTCCATTTATGAAAAATATACCGCTAAACGAACTTCCGAAGAGGCTACCGGAACTTGACAAAGAGATGGTGATTATTACCGTTTGCCCACACTACGACAGAGCCGAAATAGCCAGACTATACCTCGTAACAAAAGGATATAAAAGCAGATATCTAACAGACGGGCTATTGGGGCTTGCGGCATACCTCAGAGGGGATGAGGCCAAAGAGTTTTTAGGCAATAAACAGAATAAATGATTCAAAAACGCTCCGTATGGGATCTGCCGACACGAATATTTCACTGGGGGCTTGCCGTCTCTGTTTTTTTGTCAATGCTAATCGTATACGGCAAAAAATATCTAGCACTCCATCTAGTATCGGGGATAGTCGCTTTTTCTCTTGTTTTGGGGCGCATAGTATGGGGGTTTACCGGAACTAAGTACGTCAGATTCGGGGCTTTTTTGAAAGGGTTTAGCGAGGCGAAAAAAGAGTTTTCCCTGATAAAGGAAGATGCTGATCACACGGTAGGGCATCCGGCAGTTGCGGGATGGGTGATGCTACTTTTGATAGCCTCCGCTTTCGGCGTAGGAATAAGCGGAATTTGGCTTCTGGAGTTTGCCGCAAAAGAGCAAAAAGAGATAGCCCTTCAAGTTCATGAAGCCTTTGCAAATACGGTACTCGCTATCGCTTTTATACATCTGCAAGGGGTAATGCTCCATATATTTTTACATAGCGATGGGATAGTAAAGGGGATGATTGACGGAAAACGTCCGGCAAAAAAGGGGGAGGAGATAGGGTCTCTGAATATCTCCCAAAAAATCATAGCATTTATCTGGCTCGGCGGCTCTTTTGCCGCCGGATATTTATATCTAAACCATTAGACCTTAAATCCACCCATCTGCTTATCAAGGGCATCGGAGGCTTTCGCCAACTCTCCGGCTATCTCTATCAAGCCGTCTGATATTGTCTGGTTTT
>CALJKN010000061.1 GCA_937973585.1 uncultured Helicobacteraceae bacterium | reverse complement strand
CATAGCGGTAAAGGCTGTACCTAGGGCTTGAATGGTTGGCATATTTGAGTCCTTAGTTTACATTTACTCTTGTAAATCTGGCGAGTCTACTCATGGCCGGTTGTTGATACCAACTAGTCATGCTAGAAAATCTGCTTGCAGGCACATATACTCCGCCCTTCACATCCCCCATCTCATCACTCGATAGAGTTTTTACACCTTCTGCTTTAGCCGTAGTGATAGCTCCGTCTGTAGCTTTTGACAATAAATCAGATTCCGGTGAAGCAAATAGAGATGATGCGGATAGTAGTGAAAATATAGAGATAGCAAGTAGTGAACGTCTCATGATAGAGAACCTCCGTATATTTTAGGATGTTTACAAATGGTCTTTAGTGTGTAGCGGACTAAACCATTTGTACTTTGATTATGAAACTATGTAGCTTAGATGTTGCTTAAGTATATTTAATGATTTTTATAAAATACAGTTTTATAAAAGATGCTTATATCGTGATAATTAAAAATTTTAAAAGAAAGTTTTAAGAATATTTTGTAGATAATTATTTCGTATGTTTTAGGATGTACCGGAGCGTCTTTGGTTTTAGCGGACTAGGCGCTCCGTTTTTTTTGCGGACTCCGGTTAAATCTTTGTCTTCTCTAGCGCCTTGGCCTTTATAATCTCTTTTTTACCTTGTATCTCAAACTCATCCCCCACTTTTATTTTTGATGTTGAGCTTTTTTTCCCTTTTTTGACTATCATCGCCGCCGAATCATCAAATACCAAATCAGGATTTTTGGCCTCAAAACCGTCTTTTGCCCTATTTAGAATCCGCTCTTTTTGCGATAGGCTCTCCACGACCGCAATCCTGAACGACTCATACATCGGGTTTATGTCGGCTGTTTTTTTACTTATGAGCGCATCTATCTTTTGTTCCATTGCGGATTTGAGATAGACGATTTGCTCCTCTTGGAGTTTTAGCTTTGAGAGTGGGGAGTATGAGCCGAAAAGCTCCGTTATATGCTTTAGAAGCGCTATTTTGTTTGATACTATCGCCTCTTTGGTTTTTACAAAACCGTCAAACACCGAATCTATGTACATAGAAACCTCGTTTTTATCGGGTAGTAGCGTCTCCATAGCCGCCGATGGGGTCGGCGCTCTGAGGTCTGAGACGAAATCGGCAATCGTAAAATCTATTTCGTGCCCTATTCCGGTAAGTATCGGGGTCTTTGCGGCAAAAATAGCGTCGGCTACGACCTCTTCGTTAAAAGCCCACAAATCTTCTATGCTCCCGCCGCCTCTGGCGAGTATGATTACATCGTAGTTTTTTGAATCGGCAACGGCAATATTTTCGGCTATCATAGCGCCCGCACCGTCACCTTGAACCAAAGTATTAAATATCGTGAATTTTGTTAGAACCCATCTTTTTTCGGCGACTCGGAGCATATCCTGTAGCGCCGCTCCGGTGGAGGAGGTGATTAGGGCGACGTTTTTTGGAAATTTTGGGAGCTGTTTTTTGATTGCCGGATTGAAATACCCTTTTTCGGATAGTTTTTGTTTTAGCTGCTCTAGCGCTAATGCCAAAGACCCTTTTCCGGCAGGGCTAACGGATGATACCGTTAGCTGATATTCGCCCCTAGGGGGATAGACGGTAAGACCGCAATCCAAAACGACTTTTAACCCGTTTTCGAGACGGAATTTTAGTTTGGCGGCATTCCCTTTGAACATTACGCACCGGATACTCCCCTCGTCGTCTTTGAGCGAAAAATAGACGTGTCCGGAGGTGTGCACCGTCAGGTTTGAGATCTCCCCCTCTACGCTCAAATAGGTAAAGTGAGACTCCAAAAGCCCCTTTATCTGTCTGTTTAGCTCTCCGACTTTTACGGGGGTCATTTTTTCTTTGCTATCAAAAGAGAGCTGACTCCAAAGCTAAAATCTTTTGCAACCTCACACTCAAAACCGTTTCTCTCTAGCATTGCCACTATCTCATCCCTAGTCAAAAAACCTTCTATGGAGTTTGGAAGGTATCTATAGGCCGATAGGTTGCCGCTGATTAGCCCGCCTAGCCATGGGAGGACTTTTTTTACATACCACTGAGCCGCTATTCTAAACGGATTCTTGGAGACGTTTTTTGCAAATTCTAGTATAAGCAACCTGCCGCCATTTTTTAGGACTCTAGCAAACTCTTTTACGGCCTCTTCTTTTTCGGTTACATTACGAAAGCCGTATGAGATGGATAAAAAGTCAAATTTTTCACTCTCAAACGGAAGTTTTTGGGCATACCCGACCTCAAATCCGGCAAAAGATACTTTTTGTTTTGCGACCTCAAGCATACCCACCGATGGGTCAACACCGATATATCTGGCCTCCCCCTCTACCGCTTTGTGCCAAAATACGAGCATATCGCCAGTCCCTGTAGCCACATCTAGTATTTGCGGGTTTGTGGAGTTTCCTAACTCAAGCGCTTTTTTGATCCCCTCTTTTCGCCAGCTAATATCGGTTCCAAAGCTTAAAATTCTGTTTGCCACATCGTAAGTCGGAGCTATTTTGTCAAACATCCCGACAATGGTTTGCTGTTTTTCGTTCATATATACTTCTCAATCTCTCTTAGGTCTTTGGTGTCGATTATGATATTTGCAAGTGCTTTTAGCTTTGGCTTGGCGCAAAACGCTATTTTTTTGGCGGCAAATTCAAACATTGAAGCGTCATTCGCACCATCCCCGACAGCTATCGTATCCTCGTACGACACCCCTAAAAGTGCTTGGAGCTTTTGGAGCATTACCCCTTTGGAGTCTGAATACATCATCTCACCGCCGACAAGCCCTGTTAGTACGCCGTCTTTTTCGTGCAGCTTATTTGAAAAATCCATATCAAATCCGAGTTTTGCTCTAGCAGGAGAGGTTCCCATGCTAAAACCGCCGGAGAATACCACTACCTTGTACCCTTTTGATTTTAAAGCGCTTACGATATCTGCCGCCCCCTCGATGAATGGCAAATCGGCACATCTAGCTTTGGCTTTTGTAGCATCAACCCCTTTTAAAAATGCAACTCTTTTTGTCAAACTCTCAAAAAAATCCAACTCCCCGGCCATAGCGGCCTCGGTAATCCGACTAACCTCGGCTTCGCATCCGGCCAACGAAGCCAGTATATCTATCGTCTCTCCATCCATAAGCGTAGAGTCAAAATCAAATACGCACAGTTTCAACTTTTTATCCTAATTTTTTGCCGTATTTTACCGAATATGGTTTATTTTAAAACCGAGAACGATAAAAT
>CALJKN010000060.1 GCA_937973585.1 uncultured Helicobacteraceae bacterium | reverse complement strand
ACTGCAAAATACGGTATTTCGGACGGATACCTATACGCCGGATACGGGCACTCCGTCAGACTCCCGGACGGAGCAGAAAAATACCATGTTCTCGCACACGGCAGACGCGGCAATCCAAATCTAAAACCTACGACAAACGACGAGATAGATATAGGGTACTCATACGCAAAAAGCGGCCTCAATATAAAACTAAACGGGTTTTACTCTATCCTCAAAAACTACATCTATATGTACCAATACGGCGGTGCGGCATACACATATGACAATGTGGATGCAAAGATATACGGATGGGATATGTCGGCGGCATACGGTATAGGTGATATAGTTTTAGAGGGTGGCGTGGCACAAATAATCGGACGCAAAGATACAAAAACGGCATATCAAAACGTAGAGCTATCCGACAAAAACCTCCGCAACACCCCACCTCTAAAAGGGAGGATAGCCGCCAAATACGACGACGGCAAAATAAACGGGGTATTGGAGTGGATAGCGGCAGCGGGACAAAACAACGTCGATACGGACGGGACACTGGATGAGACAAAAACACCGGGGTGGAGTGTTGTAAACCTAAAAGCGGGCTACAATATCACAAAAAATTGGTCCATATGGGCGGGCGTAGATAACCTGTTTGACAAAAACTACTATATTCACGGCTCAAATTCCGGTATGCTGTTTTTATCGAACCAACCGAATATACACCTAAATGAACCGGGCAGATTTATTTATGCAAACGTTGGGTATAAATTTTAAAAAATTTTGAGGTCTTTTTGTTGGAAAATTTAGGGCTACTAGCCATCGCTACCACCGCTTTTTTGGGCTCTTTGGGGCATTGTATCGGGATGTGCGGGGGATTCGTCCTCGCCTACTCCTCCACAAAAGTAAAATCGGAGTGGAACCAAACAGACAAAACACTGTCCCATACGCTCTATAATTTTGGTCGGACAATCAGCTATGCCGTCATCGGGGCTATAGTGGGAGCCTTAGGCTCGATATTTACGCTAAACGTCTACGCCAGAGCCTCTTTGTATCTGGCGGCAGCCGTCGTGATGGCTCTCGTCGCCCTTTGGCTGTTCGGATACGCCAGAATAGCCAAAATACTAGAATACGACTTTACAAAAGTTCCGTTTTTCAAAAAATCGTTTCAAAATCTCCTCCGCTCAGACTCCAAAATCTCGTTTTTAAAGCTTGGGGTCTTAAATGGATTTTTTCCATGCGGCCTTGTATATTTCTTTGCCTCGTCCGCCGCCGCATCCGGTTCTGCCGTCAGCGGGGCGCTTATTATGACGATTTTCGGCCTATCCACCTTTGCACCGATGTTTACCTTGGCATACGCCTCCTCCCTACTCCAAAACGGCGAATTTAGACGGATTGCATCAAAAATCTCTGCCTTGATGATTATGGGGTTTGCCGCCTATACGGCGTATGGAGCCATCGTAATATTTTTTGATTTGCCCATTTAGTCTCTCCCGCTTTTAAGCGGGAAGCTTCAGGGGGATGCAAGGGACACTCGTGTCCCTGCCACAAATACGGGCTTTGCCCATATTTGTGCACAATATCAGTTTTTCTTAAATAATCTCACACAAATGGAATTAAAATTGTCGGCAAACATTTACCTTGCCAAGCTCTATTTAAAAAATTTTTTTATTACACTGCTTGGGCTTGAGCTTTTTTTTCTTTTAATAGACTATTTGCAAAACCAAAAGAATATACCTGATTCGGCAAACCTTTTGGTTTTATATTTTTACTACCAATCTTTTGCCGCCCTCAAAATCACGTTATCGCTGTCTCTTGTTTTCGGGGCTTTGTGGAGTCTGGCCTATTTGGTTAGAAGCAACGAGATGACCGCTTTTGAGAGCATAGGTTTGCCGAAAAGAAAAGTTTTATCCCCTTTTGTTTGCCTCTCTTTTGTAGTTAGTATTTTGTATATCGGGCTAAACTTTACACCGGTAGGCTACTACTACGACGAAGCTAGAGGGATACTCGGCGGACAGGGCGGAGGGCGCTCCGGAGAGCTGTTTTTTAAGTACAAAAACGAGTTTATATATATCAAAAAACTAAACACCCTCTCAAAAACTGCCGAAGATATGAGGATTATCGGGATAGAGGGAAAGAGGGTCAACTACCACGTTGTTGCTGATTTTGGAAAGTTTGAGAACGATTCGTGGACTCTTAAAAATGTAAAAATCATCTACCTGAATAATGCTCACCAGCCATTCATAAAAGAGGTTCAAAAAGCGGAGGTAAAAACTCTGGATGGGTTCAAGCCGAAAATTCTGGATAATATCTCAAACTACGGAGAGGGTCTAAATATTGTAGATGCGGTGAATGCGATAATACTCCTCAAAAATCAGTCAATCAACACCGACAAGATAAAAGCCTCTTTGTTAAATGCGCTGTTTCTCCCGCTTTTTGCCCCATTGACTGTGATGCTGATAGCCGGATATACGCCGACGGCTGCCAGATCGTTTATCGCCTCCCGTTTTGTTGCCGTATGGCTTTTTTATACCGTTGCGGCGTGGGGTGTTTTGACAACGCTTACAAAACTCACCTTTTACGGCGCCCTCTCTTCGTATCTGCCGATATTTGTCCTTGCGGGTTTGGGTGTAGCCGGATACTATGTGTATAGAAGGGTTAGATGAAAATTTTGCTAAAAAAAGCAGCCTATATCTTTTTGATGTTCTGGCTCATCTCTCTCGTCTCTTTTGTTGCCGTCAAATCTGCCCCGAACAACTTTTTGGCGGCCGGAGAGCTAAATCCTAATATCACCGAAGAATCTATCACAAAGCTAAAAGAGGTGTACGGACTCGACAAACCGTTATCCGCTCAGTATGTTGATTGGGTCAAAAACATCGCCTCTTTGGAGTTTGGGATCTCGTTTTCAAGCGGTAAAACGGTAAAAGAGGAGATACTCTCCAGAATCAATATAACCCTAGGGATCAATATCTCCTCGATGGTTATTATATTTGCAGCCGGTCTATTTATAGGGATTTGGAGTGCATTTTTAACCCCAAAAAAACAAGACCTTGCCGCTACCGCTTTGCTTGCCAGTTTTGCGATGCCCTCTTTTTATCTTGCCCTCCTCCTTATTATCGCTTTTTCAATCAATCTGGAGTGGTTTCCGATTTCCGGTGTAGGGAATAAAAAAATAGCCGACGTAGGGTTTTTCGGATACCTAAAAGATACGGCCTACCACCTCTTTTTGCCGATAACCGTGATAGTCTTAACATCGGTCGGCTCGATGGCTTTGTATGTCAAGTCGCTTACGACAGAGATTTTAAAGAGTGATTATGTCTTTTTTGCCCTCTCAAGGGGGGCTGATAAAAAAAAGGTGGTATTCGGATATGTCATCCCTAATCTGATGCCCCAGATAGTTACGATGCTAGGCCTATCTTTGCCGGGTATCATAGGGGGTAGTGTTATTTTGGAGAGTATATTTGCGATTAACGGGATGGGGCTTTTGTTTTACCAAAGTGCGCTTAGCAGGGATTATCCGGTGATACTCGGGATTACGATGGTGGGGGCATTTTTGACCTTGCTTGGAAACGTACTGGCGGATTTAGCCGTGATGAGACTAAATCCGTATGCGGGTAGAAAGTAGGCCTTAGCTAAAGAGTGCCTCAAGCGCCGCTTTTGCAGATTGCTGTTGCTGTTGCTGAGGTTTTTGACCATCTTCAATCTCTTGCGGAGCTATACCCTCTTCGATAAGCTCTATCTTGTATCCGGTCAGCATAGAGGCTAGACGGATATTTATCCCCGCTTTTCCTATTGCTTTTGACTTTTGCCCCTCAAAAACTCTGACCGTAGCCGTATCGTCCTCTATGACTACGCTTTTTACGGCTGCCGGACTCATAGCTCTGGAGATAAAAAGCTCCGGCACGTCGGAGTACTCTATAACGTCTATACTTTCATTTTTTATCTCTTTTGAGACGGCGTTTATTCTGACACCTTTGACCCCTACGGCGGTACCTATCGGGTCAACTCTAGGGCTGTTTGAAAACAGAGCCAGTTTTGCCCTCTCTCCTGGGATTCTGGAGCATTTTTTTATCTCTATGATTCCGTCTGCAATCTCAGGAACCTCCAGTCTCATAAGCTCCTCCAAAAATTTTGGACTTGTTCTGGTTAGCTCCAGACCTATCCCTTTTTTGTTAGTGTCTATCGTCTTTAGTATCGCTTTTACGACGTTTCCGGGTTTAAAGCTCTCCCCTTTTATCCTGTTTTTCCTAGGCATTAGGGCTCTAATCTCGTCTATTTCGATGTAGGTATTCCCCTCCGCATCTACTCTCACGACCTGTCCGGAGACGATTTTCCCCTCTTTTTTGGAGTATTTTTTGTAGATTTCACCCTCTACAAGTTTTTGAAGCTCAATCTCAAGCTCTTTGTGCATGATATTTACGATATTTCTGCCGTAATCTTCGAGATTAATATCGTATCTTAGCTCATCCCCTAGTTCCAGACTTTCGTCTATTGATTTGGCTTCGGTAATATCTATATAGTTTTTCCCATCCGATAGTAGCGGATCGTCATCGGCCACCACTATCACTTTTTGGTAGAGCCTTGCTTTTCTTTTTTCGTCGTCAAACTCTACGTCAAACATCAAGTCGTCGCCTATCGCTCTTGCTGCACTCTTGATAAGCGATGCTTTGATCGCCTCTTTAACCTCTTTAACCCCCAGATTTTTCTCATAAGCTATGGAGTCTGCAATATCGAGTATTTTTTCCAAAACCTCTTTCCTGTTTTAAATTTTTGACACAAAAACCGAAATCCGTGTGATTTTTTTGTTTTTGGAGAAGTAGAGCGGATTTTACTTAAAAATAGCTTTAAGAGACTTTAAGCTTAAGGGTCTATTTGATAGAATAAAAGTTGGTTTTTATACACGAATTTTCGGCAAGGGAAAAGACGATGCAACTTAAGCTCGCACGGGAAGAGATAAACTCAAACCCAAAAACAATAACGCTAGAAAAACTGCTAGAAGAGATTGGTACGAAAAGACCATGCATATATTATTTCGACAAGTCGAATTCTCACAAAGATTTGATAGCGTTGGTCGAAAAAATAGAGAGTATCAGCGCAAGTATATATCTTAGAGAGGTGAAATACGGTCTTGACGAACAAGACTATATGTACGAGGTGCATATCGTCTAATGCCAAATCCCCTTCTCTATATAGAAACGCTCGGATGCGCCATGAATGTGCGTGATTCCGAGCACATAATAGCCGAACTCACAGAAAAAGATAACTACTCCCTTACGGATAACCCAAAAGAAGCCGACCTAATCATAATAAACACCTGTTCCGTCAGAGAAAAACCGGTTCACAAGCTTTTTAGCGAAATCGGGGCATACAAAAATATCAAAAAAGAGGGTGCAAAAATAGGTGTTTGCGGTTGTACCGCCAGCCATCTAGGGGTGGATATAATCAAAAAAGCCCCCGTTGTAAATTTTGTTTTAGGGGCTAGAAACGTCTCCAAAATAAAAGAGGCGGTCAAAACAGAGAAATTCGTCGAAATCGACATAGATTACGACGACTCTACGTACACTTTTGGCGAATATAGGCAAAACACCGTAAAAGCACTCATCAATATCTCTATCGGTTGCGACAAAGAGTGTGCCTATTGTATTGTCCCGCACACCAGAGGAGATGAGGTGTCTATCCCCTTGGAGCTAATCGTCAAAGAGGTCGAAAAGGCGGTTGCGGCGGGGGCAAAAGAGGTGATTTTGCTAGGGCAAAACGTCAACAACTATGGAAAAGGGTTTAAAGATAAAAAAATAAACTTTACCACCCTTTTAAAAGAGGTTAGCAAGGTCGAGGGGCTTCATAGGATCAGGTTTACCTCCCCTCACCCGCTCCATGCGGACGACGAATTTATCGAAGAGTTTGCAACTAATCCTAAAATTTGCAAAAATCTCCATTTCCCCCTTCAGGCCGGAAGTTCCCGTGTGCTAAAAGAGATGAAAAGAGGGTACACAAAAGAGTGGTTTTTGTCCAAAGCGGCAAAAATAAGAGAGCTTTGTCCGGAGGCTACGATTAGCACCGATGTTATCGTAGGTTTTCCGGGAGAGAGCGGAGAGGAGTTTTTGGAGACTATGGAGGTTGTCGAAAAAGTCGGATTTGAGTTTATGTTCTCTTTTGCCTACTCTCCGAGACCTTTAACAAAAGCGGCCGAGATGGAGAATCAGATCGACGATGAGATAAAAAAGATGAGGCTTGCCGCTTTGCAGGATTTTCAGATAAAAATTCAGGAGAGGGCGCACAAAGACCAAATCGGAAAAATCTATGCCGTTTTGGTGGAGAACAATGAAAACGGCGTATATTTCGGTAAGACATCAAATAATTTCGGTGTCAAGCTAGAGTGTGATACCGACTTGATGGGTCAAATAGTTTGCGTAAAAATCATAGAGGCGAAAAGGCATACATTAATCGGTGAAATTGTCTAAAGAGCGAAAAAGAAAAATCATATCGGTCATATTGCCGCCGGTTGCAAACTTTCTAATCAGGGCGATATATGCTACCTGCAAAAAAGAGTTTGTAATCAGAGACGACTATCCGAGTGAGCCGTATATCGTCGCTTTTTGGCACGGAGAGCTTTTGTTTCAACCGTTTTTGTACAAAAAAATCAGAAAAAACGGGCAAATATCCGTGATGATAAGCGAGCATTTTGACGGTGAGATAATCGCACGTATAATCTCGTTTTTCGGGTTTAAAACCGTTAGGGGCTCTAGCTCAAAGGGGGGCGCAAAAGTCCTCATCGAAGCTATCAAAAAACTCCGCTCCGGTGAAGATATAGCTATAACGCCGGACGGCCCCAGAGGACCCAGACATTCGGTGGCGGACGGCATCATAGCCCTTTCGCATAAGACCGGAGCCAAGATAATCCCTTTTAACGTCAATCTCTCAAATTGTTGGAGGCTTAAAAGCTGGGATAGATTCGCCGTTCCCAAACCGTTCTCAAAAGTAACGTTTTATGCCGACAAAATACTTGATATTTCCGGTATGGGGGCAGATGAGGCAAAGGCTTTTATAGCCGAAGAGATGCTAAAAAATGCTCTCGACTAACGAAATCGACTCCTATCTAGCCTACCTCTCCCAGATTAGAAAATACAGCCCCCTTACGGTTTTGACCTACAGAGAGGTTTTGTATGAGGCCGCCGATACGGTAGAGTCGTTTGATGAGGATGGTAAAACCGTCTATAATCTCAAAGGGTACAGGGGCGTTATAGCAAAACAGTCCAAAAAAACGATAGCAAAAAAAGTCTCCGTTTTGCGTAGTTTTTTTGAACACAAAAGAGACCTTGGTGAGAAAATAAAGGTTTTGGGCGACACCCAAATAAAAACCCCAAAAACACTCCCAAAACCTGTAAATACCGAAGTTATTAAAAAAGCGATTGACTTGTGCGAGGATATTACGGAACGGCTTTTGATTATGTTGGCATACTCGGCGGGACTGCGTATCTCAGAGCTGGAAAACCTGAGCCTTGATAATTTGTCGGGTGAGTGGATAAGGGTGGAACACGGCAAAGGTGGAAAGGATAGAATGGTTCCTATATTGCCGGAGGTAAAAGATATTTTAAATATTTATCTAAAAACCGTTAAACCTGTCTCGTATTTGTTTTGGGACGGGACAAAACGCTTAAGCCAAAATTGTCTAAGATATAAAATAACTAAGATTTTCCAAAGGGTCGGGTATAAAGTGACGCCGCACCAACTAAGACACTCATTTGCAACCGATTTGCTAAACAAAGGGGCTAGGATTACCGATGTATCAGAGCTATTGGGGCACAAAGAGCTGGCGACCACAAAAATATATACAAAACTCGCCCAAAGTAAAAAACTTGACGGATACCTCGGTGCACATCCGTTATGCAAAGAGTAAAAATTGATTGGCAAGCTGTTTAAAAGATTTGTTAGCGTAGCTTATGTCGGTGTTGTAAAGGATGGTGACGTATGCGACGTATGCTTACGTGTACTAAAAAACAAAAAAGAGACCCATACCGACAACAAAAGATTTAATTTGGATTCGAGAGAGTCGGCTAGACTGCTAGATGAATACATAGAGCAGGTTCAAAAAAAATACAATATTATATACACCTCTACGGTTCTAAACTCCATAAATCAAGGCGGGGTTCCCGGTTGTGACAGGTCTAGCTTTTCAAGATATGAAATAGACGTAACAAATGCTGCTACGGTCTGCGTGGATAAGCGTTGGTCGGTATTTGCCAGTAGCTACGATATAGAGAGCGCTCAAAGAGAGTATGACTCAATCGGCGGTTTGGATTTTATATTCTCATCTTTGGTATTGATGAAACGATTTTGGGACAAACACCTCTCCGAGACCCCATCGCTTTGTCTTTTAAAGATGAAAACCTCAGTTACTATCGGGATTTTTACGCAAGACAGGCTCCTTTATAGCAACTACTCTATCCTGATGACCGAAAAAAAGGTTGAAGGGGACGAAGAGGAGAAGAAAAAAGCTGAAGATATCTTCTCCGGCGAAGAGAGTGAATTTGGCGAAGAGAGTCTGGTAGATTTGGACGAGATAGCTTTGGAGCTTGATGACCCAACCGTTGCTAAGAGTGATTTTCAGCAGTTGCCGACCGACGGGAAGGGGGCATCGCTGAATATGGAGAATCTTGGTAATGACCTAAAAATACTGGAGTTTGTAAAAACATCATTGAACAATTTTTATAAAAACCCAATGTACGAATCTAGCTTTATCGGGCAGATTTTACTAGCCGACCCGTACGGCGCTTCAAACGAGACAAAAGGGCTTTTGGAGAGTGAGTTGATGCTCTCTGTCTTTGTGAAAAAGATTGAACTTTGCGGAATGGTTAACGAGCTTGCCATTGAAGAGGGTGCGTTTTGAAACTTAGTTTTATAAAGCCTAGACAAAAAGGGATACTAAAGAGGGATACGAGGTACTGGCTTTATTTTATAACTATTTCGTCTACGGCAATGTTTGGCTTATATGGTGCGATGGAATATGAGATATCCAAAATAAAAACAGATACGAAAAAAGCCACCGAAGATAGGAAGTTTTTTAGCTCCGAGGCGGTTCGTCTTAAAAATAATTACGATATTTTGGTTGTTGAGCTCTCAAAAGCGACCGATATCAAAAACTCAAATACAATTCTCAGGGATGATATAAACAATATATTTAGCATCATTCCGGATCAGATAAGACTCACAAAGATGGAGATAGCAGACGGGTATTTGGTTCTTTACGGTTTTACCCCTTCAAAAGAGATATACAATCTCCATCTGAATCCGGCTCTAAAATCTATTTTTACCTCCAGCGAGACATCGTTTATCCCTGTTAGCGGCGGACTAAAATTTATGTCTACAAATAAGCTTGCCGAGCCGCCAAAAAGCACAGAGGCTACGGCCACAGAAAAGCCTGAACCGCAAGAAAAAAGCCATAATCCGACTCCGCCGATAAACACTCCATCAAAGGGTGAACATGCGAAACATTAGTAGCGTCGATATAGCCAAAGCGGTCGGTTTTTTCCTTATTTTTGTAGCGATATCGGTTGTTGCCGTGACCGCTTTTTTGGTTCCCGCGGTTAGGGATTATAAAAAACAAAACGAAATATATAAAGTAGAGTACGGTTTATATCTAAAAGCAAAAGAGCGTCATGACGGCGAAAACGAGAGGCTTGTGAGGTTAAAAGCCAAAAATAAAGAGATGGTTGCCTCTATGCAGAGGGTTATAACGGAACAAGAGGTTTTAAATCTTGCCAAAAACTATTTCAAAAAAGTTGATGTGAAAAAAATAAACTCCGATGATAAAGAGGAGATGTTTAGGCATGAAGATTACAGCGTAAATGCACTCTTTACCTCTCCGCAGGATTTGTACCATTTTCTAGATTCGGTAGGGGCTCAAAATGCGGTTGCAAACATCAAAACACCTCTCGTAATGGCTGACAACGGAACCGATTTGACCGGAGGGTTTGTGGTCAGATATTATTTTTTAGAACCTACCTCTTTAGCTAGAAAATAATCAATTATCTCTTTTTTAAGCTCTATCGGGCTTTTTTGGAGGGTATATAGATACCCCCTGATCTTTTGTGGTATCTTTGACTCTCTGCATCTCTCCCTAAATTGTTTTGGGATCTCTTGTTTGACGAACGGTGAGACAAATATTAGATTCTCACTGTTTTTAACCACCGCAAATCTCCCACCCAAAACGGTATCATAACCGCTTACGCTCTCTTCTCTTTGAGCTTTTGAGGGGAGATATCCGATTTTTTTTAGAGCAGAGGCTATATTGATTTTATCTATCGTCTTACCTTTTGAACAAAAGATGATTATAGAGCTTTGCTCAAAACTATCGACTTCCAATACCGATAGCTCTTCTTCCAGTATCTCAAAACTCCTTTTTACCCCGTCGCCGTAAAGCTCCAAAAACTTGTTTGAAAATGAGTTTCTTATTAGGTTTCGTTCGTATTTCGGGTCAATATTGCTCTCGTCTTCATAATATTTGATCCCGTATTTTTGGAGGTAGTCGTAAAGCTTTTTTTTGTCGGTTTCAAAAAGCGGTTTTACTGTTTTGTAGCCGTTTTTTTGGGTGATATTGCCGCTTGAGAGCATCTCTTTTAGCCCGGCACCTTTGGAGAGTCTCATAAAAAACCACTCCAAGCGGTCATTGAGCTGGTGTGCGGTGATTAGGTTTTTATACCCTTGTTCGGCGATTATCCCATCAAAAAAATCATATCTTATCCGTCTGGCCTCAGCCTCAAAATTTTTTTTCGGAGGCTCTACGCTGAGCGTAAAACACCGCTTGCCATATTCTAATGCAAGCCCTTTGGCATACTCTTCCTCTTCTTTTGAGGAGGTTCTCGTATTGTAGTTTACTATTGCCATATCAAAGGCTACTCCGGCCTTTAATAGCAAAAAAAATAGTGCCGTGGAGTCTACGCCGCCGGAGAATGCAAGGAGATTCCCTCCCTCTCTTAGCACCTCAAGCGATGTGCCGTTAAGCAACGCCGTCGATTCTTGCAATTACCTTGTCCTTTGCCCCTTCCGTTGCCGTCATTTTGTATAGTTTGCCGACTACCGGATTTTCTATTTCACTCTCATTTACCAGTATCTCACCGTCAATCTCCGGTGCCCAGATTTTCTTTTTGGCTTTCAGTAAATACTCGTGTTCATCACTCACGCCTTCAAACACCGCCTCAAATTTTGATCCAACGGTCGCTTTTGCTTTTTTTGCACTTTTTTTGGCAATAACTTTTTTGATTGCGGTAAGCCTTTTTGAGACGGTTTTTTTGTCAACTTTTTCTATCATATCATACGCTGTCGTCCCCTCCTCATCGGAGTACTCAAATACGGTTACCGCATCAAAATCAAACCCCTCGATAAACGAAAGCATCTCGGCAAAATCCTCATCGGTCTCACCCGGATGGCCGACTATTACCGATGTCCTGACAAAGCTATCCGGAACGGCTCTCATTTTTTCAAGCAAGCTGATCGTTTTTTCTTTGCCCGCCCCCCTTTTCATGAGTTTTAGCATTCTGTCCGAGATGTGTTGCACCGGCATATCAAAATAGTTTACGAATTTTTTAGCATTCGCTATCGTCTCTATCAGCTTCTCGTCGGTCGTAGATGGGTATAAATAGAGCACCCTTGCGTAAAAATCACCCTCAAGAGCGTCTATCTTTTCGATTAGGCTTGCAAGACCGTCCTTTTCGCCCTTGTCTCTCATATACGAAGAGCTATCTTGCGCAATAAGGCTAAAGTCGAAATACCCTTTTTTGCTTAGCGAAGCTATCTCTTTTAGAATCGACTCCTGTGAGCGTGAGAAAAGTTTGCCTTTGAATGAAGGGATGGCGCAGAAACTGCAAGTCTGGTTACATCCCTCCGCCATTTTTATATAGGCATGGTAGTTTGAGTTGATTACCACCCTCTCCTCTTCATCTATTAGGAAAGTCCCCTCGGTAAATTCGCTTTTTTTACCCTCAATTAGCTCATCTATTTTTGCATAATCTGCAACACCCGTGAAGATATCTACCTCGCTAAGCTCTTTTTGGAGTTCGTCTTTGTATCTCTCGGAGAGGCATCCGGCCATAACTAGCTTTGATCCCTCTTTCCGTCCGCCGTGAAGTGATAAAACGGTATTTATACTCTCTTGTTTTGCCGCATCTATAAAACCGCAGGTGTTGACGATTATGGCATCTGCTTCGCCTGAGTCGTCCGTTATTTCGTAGTCTGTCAGTCTGCCCAACATAACCTCGCTATCGACTTGGTTTTTTGAGCACCCTAAACTCACCATAAAAAGTTTCTTTTTTTTCATTATTAAATCCATATGTTGTCTATGAGCCTAGTTGTTCCCACCCTTGCAGCCACAAGGATGATCGAGTTTTTCAGCTCTATCGTCTCTATTTGTTTAAAGCGTCTATTGCAAAAAGCTATATATTCGACATCAAGCCCTTTCAGCTCATCTCTCATTTTAGCCTCTATGTTTACGGTACTTAGTTCGCCTGCACCTATCGTCGCTCCGGCCGCAAAAAGAGATTTCGATATTGAGAGAGAGGCTTTTTTTTGCCGCTCATCCAAATAGGTGTTACGGCTACTCATGGCTAATCCATCTTTTTCCCTGATAATTGGACATTCGACTATCTCGACATCCATAAAGTATCTATCTACCATCTGTTTTATCAGCAGGAGTTGCTGGGCATCCTTTTGTCCAAAGTACGCCCTTTTTGCCCCTGAGATATTGAGTAGCTTCATAACTACGGTTAGCACGCCGTCAAAATGTCCGGGTCTGACAAATCCCTCAAGGAAATATCCGGTATTTTTAGGTGCCTTGATACTCGGCTCATCATCTTCGTAGATCTCCTCCTCTGTCGGCAAAAACAGTGCATCTACGCCGGCGAGTTCGCATAGTTTTATATCGGCTTCGATCCGCCTAGGGTATTTGGATAGGTCTTCTCCGGCTAAAAATTGGGTTGGATTGACAAAAATAGAGACGATACAAAAACCGTTTTCCTCTTTCGCCCTTTTGATAAGCGAGATGTGTCCCTCATGCAAAGCCCCCATGGTGGGGACAAAGCCTATGTCGTGTTCTAAGTTTTTCGTATAATTTTTAAAATCTTTCGCACTTTTGAATATTTCCAATTTTAAAGCCTTGTTTCCCTATAATCAAAGGTTAATCTGACTTAAAATTATACAACAACATCACAAATAGGAAACACATCTTGGATACCTACGAATATTCGGAGCTTCTGAAAACACTTGACGCAAAATTATCAAATATAGTAGCCCTTATAAAACCGGACGATATAGCCTCAAAGTTAAAAGAGATAGAGACTATGGAGCAGGAGGAGTCTTTTTGGCTAGATGCCTCAAAAGCCTCCGAGGTGCAAAAACAAAAATCAAAACTAAGCTCTATTTTTAATAAATACCAAGAGGTAAAAAATGCCCTTGTAGATTCAAAAGAGCTTTTTGAGATGGCAAATTCGGAAAATGATTTAGATACCGTTGGGATGGTATTTGCAGAGGCTCCGGAGCTTGAACGGAAAATCAAAAAAATGGAGATAGAGGTGATGCTAAGCGGCGAGAACGACGGCCGAAACGCTATCGTATCTATCCATCCGGGGGCAGGCGGTACTGAATCAAACGATTGGGCATCGATGCTTTATCGAATGTATCTCAGATGGGCAGAGAGAAAAGGGTTTAAAACGGAGGTTTTGGACTACCAAGACGGCGAAGAGGCTGGTATCAAAGACGCTACGGTGCTAATCAGCGGCGAAAATGCTTACGGTTATCTAAAGGCTGAAAATGGAATACATAGGCTTGTCCGTATATCGCCGTACGATTCAAACGCCAGACGACATACATCTTTTAGTTCCGTTCTCGTATCCCCGGAGATTGACGACGATATAGAGATAGAGATAGATGAAAAAGATATTAGAATCGACTATTACAGGGCTTCAGGGGCGGGTGGACAACATGTCAATAAGACTGATTCTGCCGTCAGAATCACCCATATTCCTACAAACATAGTGGTGCAGTGTCAAAATGACAGAAGCCAACACAAAAACAAAGATAAAGCGTTTAAAATGCTTAAATCGAGACTTTATGAGCTAGAGCTTGAAAAGAGGGAAGCCGAGAACGCCGGAATAGAAAAAAGCAATATCGGCTGGGGGAGTCAGATACGTAGTTACGTCCTTGCCCCTTATCAACAGGTCAAAGACAATAGAAGTGAACAAGCATACTCGAACGTGTTTGAGATACTAGACGGCGCTCTGGATGATGTTGTTGAGGATGTTTTGGTATCTCTTAGAAAATAAGCTGTAAATTTAGTAACAAAATGCTAAAAAAATAGGTAAAATAAAACGATAAAATAAGCGGGGTATGAAGATGGGAAAAACGATTCATGCAAAAATAGTTATAGCGATGATACTGGGGCTCATTATGGGCGGCATAGGTATCATTGTTTTTATGACAGCCGGTTACTCCGATCTTGCAAACAAAACATCCCAAAAGTCATTGAATATGCTCAGTGAGTCTATTTTCCAGACGCTCAGAGTCAGTATGTCGATGGGGGATCCTAAGATTGTAGAGGAGACCCTTGCTAGGGCAAAAAAAATACCGGGAATTGATGCGTTGGAGGTTTCAAAGTCCAAGCAGGTTATAGAAACTTTTGGCCTTAAGGCAGATTTTACAAAAGATCCTGTGATTTTAAAGGTCTTTGAGTCAAAAGAGACCGATTTGATAGAGACAAAAGGTGATAAGCACACGGTAAGGCTTGTTAAGCCGCTATTGGCAGAAAAAGATTGCTTGTCGTGCCATGCAACCTCAAAAGAGGGCGATGCGCTAGGTGTTATGGATCTTAGAATTTCACTTGATGAGGCCGATGCAGATATATCAAGATCTCAAGTCTATATAACGCTTACAATGGTTGTAGCCTCTTTGATTGCTCTGGGCGGCGTTTTGTTTTTCTTCAGGGGGATGTTGTTTAAGCCGCTAGAGGAACTTGAGCATACTACGAGAGATTTGGCAGAGGGCGAGGGTGATTTGACAAAAAGATTAAATGCCAGAACAGATGACGAAATCGGTGTTGTGATCTCTTATATCAACAAATTTATCGCAAAAATCCACTCAACCGTAACCGAGGTTGGTAAAACAGCAGAAGAGGCTAAATCCATAAGCAGCAAAACTATATCGAGCGCAAAAGAGATATCTGATTCTGCCCACTTGCAGACAAAAATGGTTC
>CALJKN010000059.1 GCA_937973585.1 uncultured Helicobacteraceae bacterium | reverse complement strand
GTTGTTGCCGACGAGGTGCGAAAGCTAGCCGAACGAACCCAAAAGAGCCTAACGGAGATAAATGCTACCATTAGTGTTGTGGTTCAGGCTATCGGCGACAACTCTGATTCTCTAAACACAAATGCAAAAGAGATGAATCAACTAACCGAAGAGCTCTCACAAGTCGATAAAAAGATGGAAGAGGTTCTGGACGTTATGAATAAACTGACAACCAACTAAACAATAAGGGGTTTACATGGCTGATGAAAAAGAAGGCGTAAAAGAGGACGGCGGCAAAAAAAAGAAGACCCTTATTATTGCAATAGTAGGCGGTATAGTTCTTTTGGCCGTAATTGGAGTAGCCGTATGGTTTTTACTACTAAAAGGCGGCGAAGAGGGTGCCGATGCGACCGGAGGCAAATCTCACGGTGCAGAAAAACCGGCAAAGAAAAAGTCACACGGTGACGACCTCACAATGGGTCCCGTATTTGCTATAGACAATCTAGTAATTAACCTAATGAGCGAAGGCGGCACTAAGTACGCAAAAATCTCTTTGGGTTTAGAGTTGGATGCGCAAGAGCTTGCCCCTGAGATGCTTGCAAAAAAAGCTTTGGCAACTGATATAGTAATTGCGGTTATATCGGCTAGGACATCGGAAGAACTGATGACTATGAAAGGCAAAGAGACCGTCAAAAACGAAATTATGGAAAAAATAAACGAGAGACTAAAAGACGGCAGAGTCAAAAACGTATATTTTACCAACTTTATAGTCCAATAAAACATTGCTAGGCATTGATTTAGTAAAAATAGAGCGGATCGACAAAGTATATGATAGGTTCGGAACTGGATTTTTGAAAAAACTCCTAACCGAACCAGAGATAAAAAACTTCAAAAACACAACATCCTTAGCCGGAATATGGGCCGCAAAAGAGGCGGTCTCAAAGGCTCTAGGCTCCGGTATCGGAGCCAAGCTAAGCTTTTTGGATATTGAGATACGAAAAGAGCAAAACGGTAGGCCGTTTGCATTGCTAAGTAAAAAATCAGCCGATTTTTTCGGGGTTACGAGAGTTGAGGTATCAATCTCGCACGACAGTGAGTATGCCGTTGCGGCGGCTTTTGTTTACCCCCCTCCGACAAACTGAAGCAACTCTATTTTATCATTACCCAGTATAACTTTTTTATCCCAATCCTCTTTTTTTACTATCTCCATATTTACGGCGGCAGCCATTACCTTATCTATTCCGCCGAATTTTGCAATCAAAGCAAAAAGGGTTACCCCTTCTTCTAACTCCAGTTTTTCACCGTTCACGATAATATCCATTTTCAAACCCCTTTAGAAAAGCTAATCATCTTAAAACGTTCGCCAAATCCGGATGGAGATAGTAGGCGACTCACTTTTGCCGCCTCTGCCCTATAGGCATCCGCACCTGCTTTTTCCATATACCTCTCTAGTAACTCCGTAATACCGAAATCAACCAGTGCCGACATCTGGTTTTTATAATCGACAAACGAAAATCCGGACTCCGTAAATGAATTTTTGAGGTGGGCAAAATTTACATCGTATGTTATGTCTGAGTTTTTAAAATAACCTGCCAAGTCCGTTAGTTCAAAAAGAGGGTACGTTTGATGCTCTCTGTAAACCCTGACCGAAAAATCGTTTCTGGCAAAATCCTGTCCGTAATCGAAAGTCACAAAATAACTTTTGGTAAATGCATTATATAGGGTAGTTGCAAACTCCTCATACCCTAGAGCAACCTCCCCTTTTTGTATCCCATAAGACGAGGCTTTTTGTAAAAGAGTCGGTATTTGTTCACAAAACTCTATTTTGCCACCGTTAACCACAGCAAACCTGCCGTTATACAGTAGCTCACAACTAAAGGCATCAAATATCTCGTTTGCGTATACAAACGCCACCCTATCTTCGTATCCGGTTATCTCTTCGACTACATTAAAACAGACTTTACCGTCAAAAAAGTCTTCCAGATCAACCCTTTGCTTTTTTGCAACCTCGGGATTCTTCTCCACGATCAAAAACTCGATGGTAGTTAAAAGCTCCGGATAGAGCCCCGCCACGAAAGAGGCAAAATCTTTTACGGCATAAAGTGAATTCGCCCCAAACTCACAAATTACCGAATTTTTCGGCAATTTGCCGTTTAAAACCAAAGTTACGAATTTATTTGCGATTGCGCCGCCAAAAAACTTTGATACAGAGACCGAGGTTATAAAGTCACCCGATTTGCCTATTTGTCCGATTCTTGAGTAGTATCCGTCAGCGTCATAAAGCCACTTTGAAATATATTCCGAAAAAAGCAACAACAGCCCTTAAATCTCTTTTATCGCCGCAAAAAATCTGTCAAACCCCTCGGTTATATCATCTTTGCAAATTGTGAGCGGCGGCAAAAACCTAACCGTGCTTTGAGCCGATTTTATCACCAGAACACCGTTTTTGAATGCGGCCGTAATTGTATTTTGCATAATCTCGTCGCTCTTTGCCCGAAGCCCTCTCAAAAATCCGGTTCCGACGGTTTTTTCATACAAATCGCCCCTTATATCGACTGCTTTTTGGAGCAGAGAGTCAAACAGTTTTATATTTTCGGCAAGTCTACCGGAATCATACTCCTCTTTTAAAACCCCTAGTACGGCTATGGCCGCTTTTGTAGAGAGCGGATTACCCCCGAAAGTTGAGCCGTGATCACCCGGCGAAAATATATCTTTTAGGGTTGTGCACACCGCCCCTATCGGCACACCTCCGGCTATCCCTTTGGCAAGTGTAAAGACATCCGGTTCTATACCGCAAACCTGTGCCGCCAAAAACTCGCCGCTTCTAAATACACCGCTTTGTATCTCGTCAAAAACCAGTAAAGCCCCACACTCTTTTGTTTTTGCCCTAAGAGCTACCAAAGAGTCCTTTTCAAAAGCATACACACCGCCCTCAGCCTGTATCGGCTCCAGCATAACGGCGCACGTCTCGTCATCCATCATCTCCATAGCTTCATCTATCGTAGCTGCATAAAAAAAGCCCTCCGGATACGGGCCGTAATAATCATGGAACCTATCTTGCGCCGTCGCTTTTAGGGTTGTAATGGTTCTGCCGTGGAAAGAGTTTTTTATGGTTATAACTTTGTATTTTTTCTTTTCAAACATCGTTTCGCCGTATTTTCGAGCGATCTTGATGGCTCCCTCGTTTGCCTCTGCGCCGCTATTGGCAAAAAAGACCCTAATATCCATTTTAGATAGCTCTTTTATTATTTTTGCGGCCCTAACCTGCGAATCTATATAAAAAAGATTTGAGATATGATGTACACCGTTTACAGCATCATTTACGGCATTTACTAAAGCCGGATGTTTGTATCCGACGGAGTTTACCGCTATACCGGACATAAAATCTATATACTCTTTACCATTCTCATCGAATAGCCTTGAGCCGTTTGCGTCAACAAAATTTACATAGTTTCGTTTGTATGTGTGGAGCAGATATTCGCCCTCTTGTTCTTCGTAACCCATTTGAAATAAACCTTTTAGCCAGTTTTTGGGAAAATTGTATCAAAATTTGAATCACACGACACATAAACAAAAGGCGATAGAGCAATGAACCAAGGCAGCGAGTCCGCACCCGACAAACTACTCGTAGTAGACGACACAAAAACAATCGTACAACTACTAACGATGATTCTCAAAAAAGAGGGGTACGAGGTGTATTCGGCTGCAAGCGGCGAAGAGGCACTTGAGGTCCTAAAAACCGTACAGGTAGATACAATACTTCTGGATATCCAGATGGGAAAAGGGATAAACGGCTTTGAGACATGCAAAATCCTAAAAGCAGACCCAAAGACAAAAAATATCCCCGTCATATTTTTGACAGCTTTTGATGATCTGGAGACAAAAGTTATGGGATTTGAGGTCGGTGGAGCCGATTTTGTGTCCAAATCGTTTGACAAGATAGAGATGATAACAAGGGTTAAAAACCAAATCAACATCTTTAAACTCCAATCTGGGCTCCAGAGGGGTTTTGCATACATCAAGGCAATTTTGGATGCCCAAAAACACATGATCGCCATATTTGACTCCAATCTAAACCTCGAAAACTCAAACGCCGCCTTTAAAAACGCTTTTGAGCCGTCCGAAAACTTCTCTTTGATAGATAGGCTTAGAGGGTATGACGGATATGTTATCCCATCTACCGACAAAGAGTTTTTTGGGATGCTATCCTCAAAGCAGGACTTTAAAACCGAGATTAGGGGAAGCGACGGCGTATATCTCGTGGAGTTGACCGAAGCCGAAGTGCTAAACGAAATCAAAAAAATAGTTACGATAAGCAACATAACAATCTATGAAGTGGCCAGAAAACAAGAGATTGAGCTATTAAAATTCAAAGAAAAATACCACAACACTCAACAAAAAGACGCATTCCAAAAGCAAAAAAAGATAATCAAAGACCAACTCTCACACCTTAGCAAAGACGGGTGGCTCTTTGACTCCTACTACAAACCTCTGGATATTTTGAGCGGCGACACCCTAGGAAGCATCAAAATAGGGGAAGATAGGTATCTGCTCTACATAGTCGATGCAATGGGCAAAGGGCTTAGCGCATCTGTTACAAGTATACAGTCAACCTCTTTTATCAACAACAGCATCGAAAAATCGTTTAAAAACAATGACTTTAGCATGGAGGCGACACTGTCGTCTTTTTGTGACTTCATCAGAAAGCAGTTGCTTGATGATGAACTGCTATGTATTACGTTTGTCGATTTTGACTGCAAAATGGAGCGACTCAGAATCGCAAACTACGGTATGCCTCCGGTGCTTATAGAGGAAAACGGGATAGTCAGAACGATAAAATCAAATAATCCGCCGATAATGCCGTTTTTGGCCTCCCACAACATAGATGAGATACCGACGCAAAATGTCTCTAAAATAGCAATTTACTCCGACGGCCTAAACGAAGCGGGGCAGACAAACGGTGTTCCGTATCAGGCCAGTATATGCGAAGACTTCAAAGAATCGATACTACTAAAACAGTTTTTGAATAAGTTTTACAAAAAAACCGAAGAGGCGGACGACGACGTAACCGTAATATTTTTGACAAAACCGGATTTTGAGACAAAATTAGAAACTACTTTTTTAATCAACTCCTCTATAAACGAGATTATGGATGTAAACTCAAAACTAGAGGAAGCTCTGGAATCGATGGGTGTCCAGACAAAAGAGGCATCAGAGATTATGCTCGTATTTACGGAGCTGGCAATGAACGCTTTTGAGCACGGCTCACTCAACATCCGTTCACATGAAAAACAAAGGCTCATAGAGGATGAGGAGTATGAGGATTATCTACTGACGCTAGGCGAGGAGCACGCCCAAAAAGAGATAGAGATAACCGCAAAGCTATTGCGTCAAAAAGATAGTTATCTTATCGATATCGATATAGAGGACGACGGCGAGGGGTTTGTATTTTCCGATGTGTTAAAAATAATACATCTGGACAACGAAAAAAAATACTCCGGAAGAGGCGTGTGGATGGCAAAAGGGATGACGGACGGGGTCTATTTCAATGAAAAAGGGAATAAGGTAAGTTTTTTCAAAAGAGTCCATATCAATAACCTTTAGTTAATTAGCGGTTAAGATTTTTTTGCTTAGAATGGACAAAATTATAAACACGCAAAAGGATTATATAAATGCAAATCGAAACCGCAAAAACAGCGCTCGGCTATAAAATAAACGTAAAAGGGATTATAAAAACTATAGAAGATAGTGCAAACTTCAAAAAAGCGATATCGGATATAGCGGCAAAAGAACCAAATGCAAACATAGAGATTCACATATTGGATTCATACATTATCACTTCATCGATTATTGGCCAAGTTCTAAAAATCATACAAAAAGACGGGGTTAAAATCTCAATATACGCTTACAATAAAGATTTGTACGAACTAATCGACAAGCTAAACCTAGTATCTCTTCTAAACGCCAGAAAAGCGTTCTAAAATGCTACAAACAATCAAATCGAAGTTTATCTTCAATTTGGTTACCTCTGCGGTAGCCATCTGTCTTAGCGTAGTGCTTTCGTTTTTTATATCGGTGATGGA
>CALJKN010000058.1 GCA_937973585.1 uncultured Helicobacteraceae bacterium | reverse complement strand
TCTGCTCATATCCGGCTTTCTTGGCAACGGAAGCGTAATAGGTGTACTTATTGCGAGCCTGAGATTCGCCGGCAAATGCCTCCTGAAGATTTTTGGAATATTGCCGGACGAGCAGGAAGAGTTGGTCAGGACAGTATAGGAATAATTGCTCTCGTTGCTAAGAATAATGAAGAGATTGAAAAATTAAAAACTTTTATCAACAAACAAACGGGTGCTTTGAATTCGTCATTAATAGAAATGGTTACAGAAGCAATGAATACTAGCTTTATGGATATAGAAGATTTAAAATCTATAGTTAGGCAAAAGCCAACATGGTCAGCTTTTGTTCAGTATCTAACGCATACATATAAACAGATGGGAGAGTCTGAAAATTTTATTGCCGACATCGAGCAGGTACTTAGAGGAACATTTGGTTTTGAGAAACTGAGACAACAAAATAGAGATTGGTCAAATAAATTCATTAGAGGCGTAGAAAAGTATGCGATATACATGCAAGAGCCTAAAAATAAAGGTCCAATAAAATTAGTTGATTCAACTGGATTTTCACTGCAAAGTGTAAATCAACTTTTGGCAAGTGCGGACACAGAAGGAATTAACAGGGGAAGCTGGAGTCAGGAGCTGTTTAGTGGCTCATCAGAAGAATTGCGAAAAATGGTTGGCATTTTGCTAAAAATTCCTGAACTAAAAGAGAATTTTGATGATATAAAAGGCAAAACAAATACACAGAATGGCAACACAATATCATTGGTAATTAAAGATTGGGTAAATGGAAAAAGTATAGAAAATATTGCAGAAAACTATTTCAAAACTGAAAATATGACCATGGATGAAGCTATTACAAAGTGCGGGCAAAGCTTGTATGGAAAAATTACCCAAACAGCATCATGGGGGCTGTCGGCATTACTTTCATCGACTGTTGGTGAGATAGAAGAGAATGAGTTTAAAGAGTTAAGCAATCTTCCCGCTAGGGTTTATTATGGTGTTAACAGTGATGATGCGATGGTATTGAGACTTGCGGGTATACCAAGAATTGCATCTACGGAATTATCGAAGGTATTGCCAAATATCAAAAAAGAGTCTGTTGCGAGTGTTCGACATATACTAAGGAATGGTAGCAGAGATTTATGGCGCAAGGCGATGGGCAATGAAAAAGGTGAAGTGTATTTTAAGGTGTGGTCTGTGCTGGAGGGCGTTTGATGCTAAGAGTATTGGTTTTGCTATCATTGAATATTGTTGCCATCTCCGCCTTCGCCTCCCCGCCAAACTTCGGTAAATACGACGGTACAGCCGCAATCTTGGATCTCAATACCTCTAAAAAAGAGACGTTTAATCAAAAAAGAGCCGATGAGAGGCTATCCCCCTGCTCGACATTCAAAATCCTAAACTCCATCATATCGCTAGACGCAAAAGCGCTAAAAGACGAGAACGAGACCATTAAATGGGACGGTGCGGTACGTGAGTACGACGCATGGAACCGCAATCACGATATGCGCTCGGCCATCAGCGTCTCCACCGTTTGGTTTTATCAGGAGTTAGCCCGTAGGGTCGGAGCCAAAAGGATGCAAGAGGGGGTAGAAGCGGCAAAATACGGCAATATGGACACCTCCAAGACGCTAATGGACTTTTGGCTAGGAGGCGGGAGCCTCAGGGTAAGCGCAAATGAGCAGGTGGATTTTCTCTCCCGTATGATGAGCGGCAAACTCCCGTTTTCTCCCCGCTCCATAGCCGTTACAAAAGAGATTATGACAGTTGAAAAAGGTGATGGCTACACGCTTGGCGGCAAAACCGGAAGTTGCGGTGGGGCAGGGTGGTTCGTAGGATTTGTGGAGGATGTGGGCGGTACAAAAGTATTTGCCTTTAATATCAAAGGTGACGGTGCAAACGGCGTAGAAGCCAAAAAGATAGCAATAAAATACCTAAAAACGTTCAAACCGTCGGAGGCTACCCCTATTCTCCGGCATTGATGATGATTATAGGATTTTTGGAGCCGTCTAGTCTCTCTAGTAGCCCCTTTAGCTCCGCTTTTTCGAGGGCAACGCATCCGGCGGTCGGTTTGTTATCTTTTGACTTGACGTGCAAAAATATACAAG
>CALJKN010000057.1 GCA_937973585.1 uncultured Helicobacteraceae bacterium | reverse complement strand
ACAATAATATAACTCTATTGCACTGCTCATTAAAATACCCGACACCGCTAAATGAGGCAAATATAGGTGTATTGGATACTATGAAGCTGGCTTTTCCGGAGGTTGCTATCGGATACTCCGATCACACTTTTGAGCCGTCGGATGCTCCTGTGCAGGCGGTATATCTGGGCGCTACCGTAATAGAAAAACATATTACCCTTGATAAAAAAATGGATGGACCGGATCATTTTTTTGCGCTGGAGCCGGATGAGCTCTCTAGGATGGTTGTGGATATCAACAATGCAAGAGTAGATTTTGAGGGCGGCAATATTTCTATTGATAAAACAATATACGGCTCAACTGCAAAAATTTGCCATGAACATGAGAGATATCTTAGGGATTTTTGTTATATGACACTTTTTGCCAAAAAAAATGTCAAAAAAGGGGAAGTCATATTGGCCGAGGATATAAGTATTCTGCGGCCTGGGAAAAAAGCAAGAGGGTTGGAACCTAAATATCTAAAATTATTTAAAGAAAATTGCATAACGGCAAAAACTGATATAGCCTTTGAAGATCCAATAACGTGGGATTTGATACTCTGATGAAAAAAATACTTTTTAGAGCCGACGCAAAACCGTCTATTGGGATAGGCGATTTGATGTCTTTGATTCACTTGTCGAAATATTTTGAAAAAGATGGATGGAAGACGTATTTTATGATCAGGGGGTATCGGCCTGCGTTGGATTTGATCGCTAAGTACGGTATTAGTGATTTTGAAATGATTAATGTCGATGCGACGATAGCCGATGAGGTCGTTGAGATTAACAAGGTGTGTAGTAATTTCGATATAGATGTAATCTTTTTCGAGATATCGGAGAGATATTTGAGTGAATACACGGGTCTTATTGTAAAACCTCTAAAGGTTGCAGCGACTATAAACGATAAATTACTTGACGATATTGCACTAATATTGGATTGGGATCCAAAAGCCAAAGCTCTTTTTGGCGACAGTGTCTATCCATATGCCAAAAAGCTTCTAGGTATGGAGTTTGTGATATTGCCGTATCAGTTTTTGTATGATGATAGAATCTATAAAAGGGAATACCGCAAAATACCAAGTAAGGTATTGGTCGCTATGGGCGGCGCAGATGAGTACGATTTTACATCCAAGGTCGTAAATGTTTTATTGGATATGAAAGACGAAATCGAGCTTAGGGTAGTTGTCGGCTCCGGCTATACAAATATGAAGCATTTGCAAAGCATATTGGAAAATACAGATTTAAAATATGAGATACTTCATAATGTGGCTGATATGTTAGAGTCTTATCTATGGTGTGATGTCGGTATCGGTGCGGGTGGGTTAACATGTTCCGAGCTTGTTGCAACCAAGACTCCGTCCGTAGTTTTGGCTACCTATGAACATCAAATCCAAAGATGTTTGGCGTTTGAAGAAAAAGGGCTTATATCGTATCTGGGGTACAGGGTTTTTGATGCCGATAGATTAAAATCTTTGGTAAAAAATCCGGTTCTACCTGCTGACGCATTTGCTTTTAAAACAGACGCAATCGTTGATGCGCTCAACGACTTACTTAAGGAGAAAAGGTGATTTTGGTTACCGGTGCATCCGGCATAGTAGGTTATGAAATTGCTAGCCTGTTTGCGGACAAAGGTGAAAATGTTATTTTTCAGGGCTTTAGAAATGTTTCGGACGGTTTTATTGCCGTAGATTTAACCGACGAGGACGAGGTTTGCAAGCTATTTTCCGCATATGATATAACAACGGTTATTCATGCCGCTGCCGCTATACCGGCAGGGGCGATAAAAGATCATTTTGATATCTATAAAGCCAACATGCAAATTGCCATAAATCTATCCAGATTTTGCAAGAAAAAGACAGGTTTTATCAATATTTCCAGTACTGCAATTTACAACCTCCAAGGTAGCGCCAGATTAAGCGAAAACGGCGATATCAAATGTGACACCCTCTATCAGCTATCAAAAAAACATTCCGAAGAGCTTTTTTTGTTGAATTTTGGAGATTCGTTTTTAAATATTAGAATATCTTCACCTTATTCTATCGCAAGAGAAAATAGCTCAATCTTGTATAGATTTATAAAAAAAGGGGCCAATGGTGAGCCTATTACGCTATGGGGTAGCGGACAAAGAACCCAGGCTTTCACAAACGTCCATAGTCTAGCTAAAGATTTGTATTTTTTATACAAACAAAATACGACGGGTAATTATAATTACGTTACTACGAACTCTATATCAATGCTTGATTTGGCAAATGAGGTTGCGGCTGTTTTTAATTCCGGTAGTGTAGTACTGACTGGGCAGGAAGACCCGGAGGAGTATTGCAGAACATCGATATCAACCGACCAA
>CALJKN010000056.1 GCA_937973585.1 uncultured Helicobacteraceae bacterium | reverse complement strand
CCGCTTGCCTAAACGGCGGCGCAACTTTATTTTTTATAACCTTGGCCTTAACCCTGTTACCTATAACATCTTCACCCTGCTTTAGGCTTTGTATCTTTCTAATGTCTACCCTTACCGATGCGTAAAACTTCAGAGCATTTCCACCGGTTGTCGTCTCGTTATTTCCATAACTCATACCACCGATTTTTTGTCTTATCTGGTTTATAAAAATTACTGTCGTATTCATCTTGTGGAGTACGCCGGCAAGTTTTCTAAGAGCCTGACTCATTAGTCTAGCCTGAAGCCCCATATGGCTGTCGCCCATATCGCCCTCTATCTCTGCTTTTGGAGTCAGAGCCGCTACGGAGTCCACGACTATTACGTCTACGGCACCGCTTCTAGCCAGAGTCTCTACAATCTCAAGAGCCTGTTCGCCAAAATCCGGCTGAGATACCAGCAGGTTATCGGTATCAACCCCTAGGTTTTTCGCATACTTGACATCAAGGGCGTGTTCGGCGTCCACAAATGCGCACACACCGCCTTGTCTTTGTGCTTCAGCTACTATATGGAGCGTTAGAGTAGTTTTCCCAGAGGATTCCGGACCATATATCTCAATGATTCTACCCTTTGGAACCCCTCCGATTCCAAGAGCCAAATCAAGCCCCAATGAACCTGTAGAGATAGCCTCGATATTCTCCTCGGCTTTATCCCCTAGCCTCATCAAAGCCCCTTTTCCAAAAGCTTTGTCTATTTGCTTGATAGCAAGTTCGAGAGATTTTTTCTTACTTTCGTCCATACGGATTCGACCCTGTTTTTTAGATTTTAAAATTATGTTAACACTCGTTTGCTTAAAGGAGAGAGGGGTAAAATCACCCAAAAACAAGAGAGAGATATGCCTAAAATCACAGTTGCCCATTCACCCGATGCAGACGATATATTTATGTACTATGCCGTTAAATTCGGATGGGTCGATACCGACGGGATGGAGTTCTCAAATACTCCGCTCGATATAGAGACGCTAAACGTTGAAGCCATGAATGGAACTTACGACGTTAGCGCCGTTAGCTTTGGGGCTTACCCGTTTATAAAAGACGAATACGCTTTGCTCCGGTGCGCCATGAGCTTTGGAGAGGGATACGGGCCTAAGCTGGTCAAAAAAAAAGGTGCAAAGCTGAAAAAAAACTTCAAAGTGGCTCTAAGCGGCCGATACACCACCAACGCCATGCTATTTAAAATCGCTTATCCGGATGCAAGACCGACATATATGAACTTTTTGGAGATAGAAAAAGCGGTACTTGACGGAATCGTAGATGCCGGAGTTTTGATCCATGAGGCGATACTTACATACTCGGATGAGCTTGAGGTAGAGAGAGAGATATTTGAGATTTGGCGCTCTTTTGAGCCGTTATTGCCGCTCCCTCTCGGCGGAATGGCGATTAGAAGAAGTATTCCGCTCCTTCGTGCCGTAAAAATCGAACAAATACTAACAAGCGGGGTTGACATAGCGGTAAAACACCAAAAACTCCTCTCCAAAATGCTTTTCGAAAGGGAGCTTATCAGGGTAGACGAGGCAAAACTCGAAAAATACCTTTCAATGTATGCAAATGAACGCTCAAAAGAGCTAGACGAGACATCTACGGCGGCTATTGATAAGCTATTTGAAATAGGTTATAATTTTGGGTTTTACGACGAAAAAATAACCGCAAACGATATGCTTTTGCCGAGAGAATATATAGACTATAGATTTTGTTAGAGGGGGACAACAAATGGAAATGGAGGGGAAACTAATAGCTATAACTATGGAGACGATGAAGATCGCCCTTGTTATATCTATGCCGATGCTTTTGGCGGGGCTTTTGGCGGGGCTTGCAATCAGTATTTTTCAGGCAACCACTCAGATCAACGAGGCTACTCTGACTTTTTTACCTAAAGTTATTTTCACGGCAGGGGTAATGGTTTTTACTATGCCGTGGATGATGAATGAGATGATAGACTTTACAACCAGAATCTTCCGGATGATCCCCACTTTTTCGTTTTAAATGACTCAAAAAACGATTGATTTTTCAAAATACTCCTCTATAAAATTAGGCTCCACAATGGATATATCGGTAATCCAAAACGGGCAGGATGCCGCCACTTTTGACGGTATTATTATAGGCGGTGCGTACAACCTCATAGTTACCGGAAAAAACAAAAATTTGGCCGTTTTAGGCGATGAATTCGATTATATAGAGCTAAAAGACGGCAGGCTCTATGTTGGAGCGGCCACGACCGGCGGTAGAGTCTTTAGCTTTGCCAAAAAAAACAACTTGGCCGGATTTGAGTTTTTAGGCGGCTTGCCCGGTACTATAGGCGGAATGCTATCGATGAATGCGGGATTAAGAGGGCAGGAGATATTTAATAATATAGTTGCCGTAAAATTTGCAGACGGATATAAACAAAAAAACGAGATAAGCCACGGTTACAGATTTGCCGCTCTGGGCGGTATCGCTTTGGAGGCGGTATTTGACGCAAAAAACAAAGGGTTTGATGCACAATTATTTGAAGAGCTCAAAAACGCACGAAAAAACCAACCGAAAAACCCAAGCGCCGGAAGCTGTTTTAAAAATCCGGTCGGAAACTTTGCCGGAAAACTCATTGAGGAGGCCGGAATGAAAGGATACCGAATCGGCGGTATGGCTTTTAGCGATATTCACGCTAATTTTCTGGTAAACCTAGGGGATGGGACTGTAGAGGATGCACTAGAAATCATAGAGCTTGCACAAAAAAAAGTATTTGAAAATTCCGGCATAAACCTAGAATTAGAAGTAAAGATAGTTTAGAAATCTCCCGCTTAAGCGGGTAGCTTTAGGGGGATGCAAGGGACATTTATGTCCCTGCCGCTAAGACGGGCTTCGCCCGTCTTAGCGTACTGTAAAAGGTTGTTAATGGCAACCGCCGCCGCAGCAAGTAGAACCTGTAGCGCCCGCAGCTTTTGCAGCCTCAAGGGCAGCATCATAGTTTGGCTCTGCCGTTACTTCGCTTACAAGCTCTTTGTAAACTACTGTTCCCGCTTTATCAACAACAAATATTGCTCTAGCAGTAAGTCCTCTAAGCACACCTTCGCCTATTAGCACTCCGTAAGCTTTTGCAAACTCTTTGCCTCTAAAGTCAGAGCATACGTCAAGATTTTCGATCCCTTCGGTAGTACAAAATCTACCTGCCGCAAACGGAAGATCCATAGAAACGATTTGGACTTTCGCACCGTTGATTTTTGCAGCTTCAACGTTGAATTTTCTAGTTTCAGAAGCACATACAGGGGTATCAAGGGATGGAACCGCCACGATTACTTGGATAGAGTCGCTTGCGCCGCCGATTACTACATCTGCAAGACCTTTATTTGGAAGAGTTATTGCCGGAGCTTTATCCCCTACGTTTACTTCCGTTCCCTCTAGGTTTACCGGATTGCCTTTAAAAAGTACTGATGCCATTTGTTATATCTCCTTGTTTTTAGATAACTGCATAAATTTTAAGCTATTAAAGATAAATTTTGTCTTAATTGAAATTGGCTCTGGATGCAACATCTAAATCTGTATACTTTTTGAACATTTTTTTCTCAAACATCTCTACGGCAACTCTCCCTATCATAGCGGCATTGTCGGAACAAAACTCCATAGACGGAGACAAAAGCTCAAAACCGTATTTGTTCGATAAAATATCAAGCTCTCCACGCAAACGCTTGTTTGCTGCCGCTCCACCAACTATACCCAGTTTTTTCGGCGGATTATCTCTTACTATCTGTTTTATTTTGAATATCAAATGCCCTATTGCTACTTTTTGAAACGATGCGGCCAAATTTGACGTTTTTTGTCCATCCAACGGCATCGCCCCCTCTACACACAGTCTAAAGGCGTTTTTAAGCCCCGAATAGCTAAATGCCGCCCTGTTGTCTTGCAACGCTATAGGAAGCTCATAAGCGCTCTCGTCGCCATCAATCGCATACTTTTCAATAATTGGGCCACCGGGGTATCCAAGTCCTAGCATTTTTGCCGCCTTATCAAAGCTCTCTCCAAAGCTGTCATCCATAGTTTTTGCCAGAACTTTTATATCGCCTAGACCGGATACTCTCATATACTGAGTATGTCCGCCTGAGACCAATAAAACATCCATCGGAAATTCAGCCTCTTTTTCGATAAACAACGAATATATATGCCCAACCAGATGATTTACCGCTATCATGTTTATACCCAGAGTAACGGCGATGGCTTTTGCCATGGATACCCCCTCCACGAGCGAGACGACAAGACCCGGTTCATTTGTCACGGCAACCGCTTTTATGTCCGGTAGATACTCTCTTGCCGACTCCAATAGCCTAGGCAATGCCAATGCATGAAGCCTGCTGGCAAGCTCCGGCACAACCCCGCCGTAAACACTATGTTCGGCATCTTGAGAGATTTTTTTGTGAAATAGAAGTTTTTTTGTAGCAATCTCCGTAATAGCTATGGCGCTATCATCGCAACTAGACTCGATGGATAGTATCACGCCGTAATCCAATCATAGGCAAACGGCCAAGCTCCGTAGCCCCCTTCAAAATTCAGATGTCCGCCGTTTTCTATGATTTTCATATCGCAATTTAGCTCTTTATGTAGCTCTATTGCGGCCTCCATACTCATATATTTGTCGTTTGTACTGGCTATAAAAATGCTATCTTGGGACAGAGTTGCCGCCTTGGGGTATGGGAAAAACGTATCTATTGCTTTTATATCGGTATTCCTCGCCGGAGGAGCCACCAACATCACCTTTTCAAAATTTTTTTGGGGGTACTTTTTGGCATACCAAAACCATAGCATGTTCGCGAGGGAGTGACACACAATTCTATCAGGGGAGAAACTATCCACAATCTCTTCCAGAGTCTGAAGCCACACTTTTTTTCTGGGGGTGTGCATAAAAGGGAGCTCTGGAAAATAAACCGGATAACCGTTTTTGGCAAGCTCTGCGGCAAGCCAACTCTGCCAATGAGGGAAATCACTCCCGCCCCAACCATGCAAAATCAGTATTCTAGGTTTTAATGAGAGCTCTTGCATACCCCCTGACCTCCGAATCAATCAAAAATACGTCGTCAATACTTTTTGGCTCCAAAGAGGAGTATTTGTCGTAGCTCTCAAATATTATCTCTGCCACACGCCCAAAAGCTATCCTCTCATCCAAAAATGCCTCCACCCCTATCTCGTTTGCCGCATTCAAAACCAAAGCGGAAGACGGGTATGCCAAAAGCTCCTCTTTTAGCCTCCATGCGGGGTATCTAGCCGCATCTATAGTTCTAAACTCCAAAGAACCAAGCCCCAAAATATCAACCGGACGAAACAGATTTGGGACAGCCTCGCCGTTTATCGCATACGAAATAGGAAGCCTCATATCCGGCTCACTCATCTGTGCGGTCGTAACACCGTCTCTAAACTCAATCATGGCGTGTATCGTAGAACTGGTCTCGATTATTGCATCGTATTTTAGAGAGTCTCCGAAAAGCCAGTAGGCCTCTATAATCTCAAATAGTTTATTTACCATTGTGGCACTGTCTACGGTGATTTTGCGCCCCATTGTCCAGTTTGGGTGTTTTAGCACATCGGAAACGGTTGAAGCATAAATCATAGAGAGCGGCGCATCTCTGAGCGCACCGCCGCTGGCAGTTATGAGCATTTTGGAGATACTACCCCCTTTGTTTAGGTACCAAAGGGCAAAGTGCTCACTATCAACGGGGATTATTTTTGAGGGGTCTATAAATTTTCCGGCGGCAACTAACGATTCTTTGTTGGCTAGCGCAACCTCTTTGCCGAGCCGTATCGACTCAAGCGTTGCAGATAGTCCGGCGAATCCCACTATGGCGTTTAAAACTTTTTTGCCGGATGTTTTTGAGAGCGCCTCCAGTAGTCCGTCGTTTGAGACAAAAACCTCTGCGCCGCAAGACTCTATCTCGTTTGCTTTTGAGCTATCAAATAGACAGACAAATTTTGGGTTAAACTTTTTTATCTGGGAGTTTAAAAGGGCTACGTTTGAGCCTGCTGCCAAAAGCTCTATACCGATGCCGAATCTCTCGCATACGTCAAGGGCGTTAACCCCTATGGAGCCGGTGGAACCCAGAATTATCAATAAAGACCCCGAAGGAGCACCGTCATAGCGACCGCCCCAAACATATGCCCATCCAATCTATCGAGTATCCCGCCGTGTCCCGGCAAAAATGTTCCGCTATCTTTTACTCCGGCCTGTCTTTTTAGGGATGATTCAAACAAATCCCCAAAAATAGAGGATACTGAAACCGCAAGAGCTATCAAAAGGGCTTTAAAAAACGGTAAAAACCCAAGCCCCATAAGCGTTCCGACTATTGTCGCAACTATGATTCCCCCTAGTACACCCTCTAGTGTTTTATTTGGACTTGCCGGAGAAAAAGGGACCTTGCCGACCGCTTTTCCGGTAAAATATGCAGCCGTATCGGTAACGGCGACTATCACAATTAGCCAAAACAAAGAGGCCATTCCGTAGTCTTTGTATAAAGAGAGCATGAACAACATCGGAGCGGTCGGATAGATAAAAATGATAAGGTCTTTCATCCCTTTGCCGCCCTCTTCCGGAGCCAGAGCAACCTTGTTTTTAAAAGCCAAATACGAGCCGTAAACAAGGAGTATCAAAAATATCAAATCCTCAGGATCGGTCATAAAATAGGCCGCTATCCACATAGCTCCGGCAATCGGCAGCATAGCAAGGGATTTGATATTAAAAAGCTTTTGAGCCTCCATAAAACCGACAATAAAACAGACCCCCAAAATCGCCCATGTCAATGTAAAATTGTCTATCAAAACAACGGCGGCGGCTATGGCAATCAGTACCAACGCCGTAAAATATCTATCTTTTGATGCCCTAAAAAAACCGCCCCGTTCCAACAACTCCCCTTAAGCTTTTATATCTAATAAATGTTCTATTTTATAATCTTCGTAAAAACCGTGTTCACCGCTCTCATCCTCATCGGATATCTCTTCTACTTCCTCGGCCTCTTCGCTGCCTTCATCCTCTTTTTTATGATGATCTCTTAAGGCCTGATATTGCTCCTTTGCACTTCCCTCTCCATCAGCATTAATTTGATGGGATTCTTGCCCCTCCGTGACCGGTGCTATCTCAGTCTCTTTGTTTTTCTCTATTTCTCCGGCTAGATAGGCCTGCATATCAAACCTCTGAAAAATCGCCTGATTCATTTGCGAGATTACAGGGGTAGCCTGATGTATATAAACTTGGTTTCCGACCGGTGTTATCGCCATAATCATCACCCCTTTTTTACGGTGAGCGTCTTGTAATTGACGTAATTTACCTTTGACCCTTCGACCGGAGAGACATCTCTCCGCTTTGCAAAATCGACCAAAAACGAACCTCGTTGACTCGTTGACAGCTCCACGCATACTTTTGCGGCAAAAACCAACACGTCATCACTTACGTTTTGTCTTCCGGTGTGCAGTATAGCGTGGGCGGAGGGCAAATCTTTGACGTGAAACCAAACGTCGTTTGCTTTGGCTAATTTTAGCAGTTTTTCGTTTCCTTTTCGGTTTTTTCCTACGCTAATTTTGTAATCTTTGTAGAAAACCTCGAAAATATCGTTTTCAACCCCTTTTTCATCCGTTTTTTTCGGCTTAGGGGAGTATATTTTTACGCTATCTTCGTCGGATGCCGCCGCAACGGCGCTTTTTTGCGCCTCCAAAAACGATATTTTGCCCTCCAGAGACTCTTTTTCAAGATGGGTACCTTCCGCTTTTTTTTTGAGTTTTTTTGCCCTTTGGTAAAAATATGACAAAAGCTCTTTTTGACCCCTTGCGACAGGTAGCTCGACCTCTATTTTCGTCCCGTCAAAATCCTCTAACACTATACTCTTCATGTATCCGTTCAGAGCCGAGGCATTGGCAAGGAGCAAATCTCCGATTTTTGTCGCTTTTTTTGACTCCAAAACCAGCTCGTCAGGTTTTTGTAGCAAATTTAGAGCCGTTTTTAGCCTCTCTATTTTTTTATCTATCGAAGCAATTTTTTGCTTTTTGAGGCCAAAGAGGGCTCCCGCTTTTTTATCCCCGTATAGTTTCTCCAAATACGAGTCGATATCGTCAATTTCAAAAATATCAAACGAAAACGGCGGAATGGGCGGTGGAAAATATTTTCCACCCACTTTTAGCTCCCTATATTCCGTCAGTTCATACCTGAGCGCCCCGCTCACAATGCCGTTTTCATCGACGATAACCGCATTTGAACTTTTACCGGTAAACTCCAAAATCAAACATCCGTTTTGCTCTTTGTAACCGAGTTTTATCGCTGTTTTGATGTAGATTATTTTATCGGTACCGGATAGCTCTATAGATTTTACGGATGTTTTGGAAAAAAGTCTGGCAAGCATCGAATCAAACGGGGCTTTATACTCTTTTGGAGGGAGTTCTTGATTTTTGTAGACTAGGTTTTGCCCCCTTGTGAGATCAAAAAAATACTCCACCCCTTTTTCAAACTCTATCTTTAGTACGGAGTCTGCCGTCCTTGCTATACGATTGATTCTGGTCTGGGATTGTAGCTTTTTTATCAGAGCTTTTAATGCGGCGTATTTCATACCGTAATTTTACCTATAAAAGCCAAAATCGGCTAAAATTGCGACAAATAAGAGCATTTAAAGGTACAAAAATGGGACAAACGATAACCGAAAAAATATTTAGTGACCATGCGGGCAAAGCGGTAAAAGCGGGCGACATCGTAAGGGTAAAAGTCGATATGACGATAGGCAACGACATCACGACACCTCTATCTATTAGAGCGTTTGAAGAATCAGGCGCTACAAAACTAGCAAATCCGAACGGCTTTTGTATAGTCATGGATCACTTCATCCCTGCAAAAGACATAGCGAGCGCCAATCAAGCAAGAATTAGCAGAGACTTCGCCGCTAAACACGATATGAAACTGTTTTTTGACGAAAAAGATATGGGTATCGAACACGCCCTCTTGCCTGAAAAAGGGCTTGTAGTACCGGGCGATGTTATCATAGGCGCAGACAGCCACACCTGTACGCACGGGGCTCTCGGCGCATTCTCTACGGGTATGGGGAGTACCGACCTAGCATTTACTATGATAACTGGGGAGAACTGGTTTAAAGTGCCTGAGACTATCAAAGTGGTGTTCAAAGGCAAACCAAAAGAGTTTGTCACTGGCAAAGACCTAATCCTTGAAATCATCAGAATGATAGGCGTGGATGGGGCACTATACAAAGCGCTTGAGTTCACGGGTGACACAATACAGTACCTCACGATGGACGATAGATTTAGCCTTTGCAATATGGCTATCGAAGCGGGAGCAAAAAACGGAATAGTAGCCGTAGATGATACGACAAGAGCGTTTTTGGCTGACAAAAACCTAGCCAGAACTCCAAAAGAGTTTTACTCCGACGAGGATGCCGAGTATTGCCAAGTGCTAGAGATTGATGTGGCGGCTTTGGAGCCTGTCATCGCATATCCGTTCTTGCCATCAAACGGCAAACCTCTTAGCCAAGCGGTAGCGGACAAAATCAAGATAGACCAAGCGTTCATCGGCTCATGCACCAACGGAAGACTCTCTGACCTTGAAATGGCGGCAAAAATACTAAAAGGGAAAAAAGTAGCGCCTCATGTGCGCCTCATCATCACCCCCGCAACGCAAAAAATCGCTCTTCAAGCTTATAAACTAGGCTATGTAGATATATTCGTAGAAGCGGGAGCAGTATTCTCAAACCCTACATGCGGCGCATGTCTAGGCGGATATATGGGCATACTAGGAGACGGGGAGAGAGCGATAGCCACGACAAATAGAAACTTCGTAGGTAGAATGGGCGCTAGAACGAGCGAGGTCTACCTAGCCAACTCGGCGATAGCGGCAGCTAGTGCGATAGCCGGGTATATTGTGGGACCGCAAGGGTAAATGAAAAGATGTTATAGCTTCTCAAATTTGAAGAAGCATACATCTGCAATCAGGACGGATTCTCGTCGTATTTTTGATACTAATATCGAAAAAATCGAAGATGCTTTTTTG
>CALJKN010000055.1 GCA_937973585.1 uncultured Helicobacteraceae bacterium | reverse complement strand
GAGAGCAAAAATGTTTTGATGTGGGTGGCAAAAAGCGACGAATCGGAAAGAGGTGTGTGGGATGCAAACCGCTCGACATATATAGGGTGGAGCGGGGTAGCCTCAAATGACGGTAGTAAGACATTTACTACTCCGGCAAGCAATATGGAGAGTGTGGAGAGCATTATAGACTCTCTAATTGAAGAGACAGGCTCCCTCTCTCAAAACTCAAAATCTCCGGTTGCTTTGTATTTTCATATGGGAGGTGAGTATATCACGGAAACTGGGAAGGTATGCGATAATTTTTATAATGATGGCTCAGATGAATTCGTATTGCATCAGATAAAAAGAGAAGGAGTAGGCAAGATTACACTTCTAAGTAACAAGAATAGATCGGAAATTAACCGATACTCCATAACGCACGCCGCCTACGCTATAGAAAAAAAGGAAAACGGCGATTTGTGGTTGTATACGTTTAGGCCGTGGCTATCTGAAAAACCGTCATCCGGCAAAACAAAATCGCTACTTGCCAGAAACGTCTCCCAGTTTGGATTTAAATACGATGGAGGGTTGTTTCGGATAAATATTTGCCTCTCGAAAACCGTAAACGGCTTTAAGCTGGAGGGGTGCAAAGAGAGGGTCGTATTTTGATGAGGGGCGGTTTTTCAGTTATTGCGGCGGCGATTATCGTATCTATTATTGCCGTTGTGGGGGCGATGATACTCTCTGTATCGTCTACATCGTCCAAGAGGGCTACGGATGACTACCTGCGGATTCAGGCAGAGATGTTGGCCAGAAGCGCTACGGAGTTTGCGGTGATGCGGCTACAGGGTTTTAAGGCTATAAACAATGATTGTCTGGAGATGCTAGATATAAACGCAACGCCGTTTGACGTGAATGTAACTATCGGGTATGTTTTGACCGAGCCAAAATCGGGCTGCAATACGGTACTGGGTGTAGGTGCTATTGATGGCAATTCTACGATTATAGACGTAGTAGTAAAAGAGCAGGTGAGTGGAAATCCGGCCAATGAGTTTGACCCGCAATCAATCTCCAAAGAGCCTATCACGGTTCATAAACGGACGGTGCAAAAATATTGAACTCCCCCTGATTAATTCTCACATTTTAGGCAAAGCCAAAAATGAGGTCTTCAGCAGACGGCTCTCGCAACTAGTTGCTCTGATAAATTTATATTTATTCAGAGGTCTATAAAACGTCCTCTCTCTCCCATATCGGCTCCTCGTCGGTAGAGGGTCTACCAAGCAGAATATCGTAAGGTTTGTATTTTAGTTTGTATAACAGGCTCGGGTTTTCTCTCACTATGTAGCCTAGATATATGTGTTTTAGCCCCAGTTTTTTCGCCAGCTCTATCTGGATAAGTAGCGAGTACGTCCCAAGCGACAAATGCCCATAATCAGGGTCGTAAAAGCAATATATGGAGGAGATACCCTCCGGCAATAAGTCTATATAGTCTAGCCCTACCAGTTTTGCATCTCTGAAATATCTGATTTCGTATCCGAAGTTTCCGGCCCCCTCTACGAACATCTTGATATATTTTTCCTCATCCATATCGTTTAGCTTCCACCCTCTTGTTTCGCTCCGCTCTGCATGGTATTTTTGGTGAAGCTCTACTTTTTCGGGGGCGTATGATGGCCTATGTAGTGAATACAATGTCTCTTTGTTTTTGTTTTTGATATTTCTAAATGTTTTTGACGGTTTAAACTCGGACACATCCACTCTGATACTCTCGCATTTTTCACACTCGGGACAAACAGGCTTAAAATATCCGGTTCCAAATCGTCTCCATCCCCTAGTCATCAGCATTGAGGCTACAGGTTGTGAACACTCGTCCACAAAAATATTATTTAGGCTCCTTGCCTCTACCCCGTCAAAATATCCGCATTCGTGCTCTGTTATAAACTCGTAGTATCTCAATCTATCGCTTTGCTATTTTAGATTTCCGATTTTATTTATACCGTACATAAAAATGCCAAAAAACGCAACAATCAGCAGACCTATTGATATCGCCGCTATATTCATTATAGTTCTCCTATCTCTTTTGTCTTTTTTGCTATCTGGACAAATATCAAAGCCAAGGCTGCTAATGCACAGATGCTAAAGATGATACCAAACCAAAAAATTATATCTATTTTATCGGCATCGTATCTAGCTATCAATCCGCCTACGCCTAGCGCAAACATCCCAGTAATAACACTAAGTGCTATTCTAAGGGTATTTAGGCTCTCTTTGTATTCGTCTAGTTTACTCATTTTGTACCTTTTTGATTTTGCTATTTTATCAAAAACTTATCCCCTGACACACCTGATATAAAATGATTGTGTTTTGAGGTGGTAATTTGTATTGGCCTCTTTGTAATTTACTAGGTAGTTCTCTTTTTCGTTTTTTTCCGTACTACTCCAGTACCATCCGTCCTTTCCGACGTTTTGCGACAGTTCGGGGACGATAAAAAAACCGTTGCTTGCAAACTCTCTCACCCCCTCAAACCAAGCTCTCCACGACACATAATCACCCCTGTACGGATACGGCTCAATACTGCATATACTCTTTAGCTCATCCAGAGTCGGAACCCTCCAGTCCTCGAATCCTCCGTACTTTTCGCCGTTTAGCTCATCGGCATATTCGTATGCCTCTTCTATAGTGTATTCCATCCGTCTATTGCCGTAGCTCTTTAGCTCCCAGTATAGCCCTGTTTTGTCGTCTATCCAATATTTGTTTTCCAAATAACCGCCGCCAAGTGTGAATTTTTGGGAGATTATCCGCTTTAGTTGCTTATATTTTACTTGACAAAAGCCGTTAGTACAGAAGTTCGCATAGATTTACTTTTGTTAATTTAGAGTTAAAAACAGGTAAAAAAAAACGGAGAAAAACCGATAAAATCGGAACAGTTAAGTTTTGTTTAAATATATTTGATTAAAATTTAGCCGTGAGTACAAATGCGTGTACCTCAATCACGAAAAAACACAGGGGAATGAGATTCCCGCTAAATCACTAAGGAGTGTTTATGAAGTTTACAAAATTGTCTCTTGCGGCTATGATCGCAATGGGTGTTGCGTCTAGCGCATTTGCTGTTGACAACCTAAAAGTTGACGGCCAAGTAAAAGTTTGGTATCAAACTACTGATATATCATCTGTAACCGGCGAAACAAATGCAGACGCAAATAATGACGGTATATTCAAAAAAGACGGTGCTACCGGTGACCTAGTTGCAAAACTAAGAGCTACGGGAAATTTTAATAGCAAAATCGGATTTGGTACTACTCTATACGCAGTATCAACTATGGGTCTTGAAAATAACCTAGTTTCTGGTGAAGCAATTGGGCAGACAACATCTGACAATAGAGGAGCGGCTGGAACAGCTCTAAATGGTTCAGACAAAATGCCTATGTGGCTAGGTGAAGCGTATGTTACTTACAAAATGGGTAACACTATAGCAAAAATCGGTAGACAAGAGCTTGATACTCCTCTAGCGTTTACTGAGACATGGAATGCCGCTCCAAATACTTTTGAAGCTGCAGTTCTTGTTAATAATGACTTGCCGGATACAACACTTGTTGCTGCTTATGTATCAAGAGGTAATGGCTATAGCAATGATTGGGGTGCAGTTGCGGCGGATGGTACACTCGTAAACGTAAATAGAAGAACCGTTGCTAATGGTTCATTTTATAACTATCATTCAACTTTTGTTGGTGGTGCTAATCGGGCATTGGGTGGCGGTAACTCCCTTACGAAACCAGGAGATAAGGGCGGTGCATATGCTATAGGTTTTGTTAATAAATCAATTCCAAACTTGACTTTGCATCCAGTGTATTATAATGTGCTTGATACTGCAAACATTTTTAACTCATTGACAGAAAACCTCAATACAGCTTCTAAAAACAGTACATTACTTTTTTTGGGAGACAACATTTATCCATCAGGAATGCCCAAAAAGGAGGATAACGATCGAACCGATGCCGAAAAAAAATTGCAAAATCAAATCGATGTTGCGAGTACATTCAAAGGGAAAACTATTTTTATTCCTGGCAATCACGATTGGTATAGTAACGGAGTTCAGGGACTAAAAAGACAGCAGGAATTTGTAGAAAAACAGTT
>CALJKN010000054.1 GCA_937973585.1 uncultured Helicobacteraceae bacterium | reverse complement strand
TTTTGATTTTTTTTGGGGTTTATTGATTTTTTTTGATTTTTGGGGGTTTGGGGGGGCTATTTGCCTAAGCAAAAATTTTTAAACATAGAGTCGAGCATCTCTTCGTTATCATAGGGTCTCGTGATAGAGGAGATGTGAACTATCGCCTCTTTGATATGGTAAGAAAAAAACTCTAGCTCAAGAGTATCAAGAAATATCAAAGATGACAAAACCTCTTCATAGCCGCTCTTGGCTGCGTCAATCTGTCTCTTATTTATTAACAAATCACCCTCGAAGTCGTATGAATCATCTAGTATTTTTTCAAGTTCACTATATACAGATGACGGATCCTCGTTTTTGTTGTATTTTATTACATCAAAATCTGCAAACTTAGTTTCATCTGCCAATGGCTGCAAATCCGTCTTTGTTAATACTACAATTATTTTTTTATTTTTATCGGAACTGATCAAATTTAATATTCTTTCATCTTCTTCAGAAAAAACCGTAGACGAATCAAAAAGCGCTAAGACTATTTCGGAATCGTTAAATGCTTTTATTGAATAGTCAATCCCTATCTTTTCTATTTCATCTTCAGTATGTCTTATTCCGGCAGTATCTACAATTCTAATAGAATATCCACCTATTTTGATTTGCTCCTCAATCGTATCCCTAGTCGTTCCGGCTATCGGACTAACTATAGCCCTGTCAAAGTTGAGTATTTTATTGAGAAGGGAGCTTTTTCCGACATTCGGTTTTCCAATAATACTGACTTTAAACCCCTGAAACAATCCCTCTCTGGCGAGACTGGCCTTTACTGTATAGTCTAATTTGTCTGCTATTGCCGATACCTTGTTTTTTAATCTAGCTATCGTATCCTCCGGCAAATCTTCATCGGCATAATCTATGCACACCTCACTAAATGATAACGCCTCAATCAGAGAAAATCTCATCTCTTCTACTATCTTCCCTAGGGCACCTTGTAGATGTTTTGCAAGATATTTTGCCGACTTCTCATTTGTTGATGATATGAGTTGGTTGATAGCCTCCGCCTGATCCAGCGTTATTTTAGAGTTTAGCACTGCATACTTTGTAAATTCGCCGGGGTTGGCAAGTCTCGCACCTTCTTCTTGGCATCTTTTTAAAATCATTGAAGCCGACATAGTGCCGCCGTGACATTGGATCTCAACAATATCTTCACCGTTAAAGCTATTTGGAGCTTTAAAATACAACACTATAGCAGTGTCAATCGGATCTGATGATATATCGTAAATATTAGAAAGATTCGCAGTTCTGGGATTTATAGAGGTTTTTTTTGTTAGTTTTTTTGCTATCTCCAGAGCATTAACACCACATAGCCTAACAATAGATATAGCCCCCTCTCTGGAGGCGGAGGCTATTGCGCAGAAAGTATCATTTAGCATATTGCTTTGGATAAAACTCATTTATTATGATGTATTTACTTCCATCTTCGTTTGTTTTTACGCCGACATACAAATCCGGAAACTCATCCCTTAACTCTTTCAGGGCTATTTGTATCAAAACACCGTCCAAAATTTTTGTCTGACCGCGTCTTGTGGCTCTAACCTGTTCAACAAGAGGTAAAAGATAACTTTTTACAACCTCTTCCTGATTTTTCAAAAATTCGGCAATCTCAAGTCGAATTAAAAGGTTGTATTTTGAGTTGATCCAATTAAAAAGCAGATATGATAAAGCCTTGTATCTATACCCCTCTTTTCCGATCAAAAGGGCACTATCTTTGCCGCTAAAAGTTATCAATACAGTCTCTGGATCATAAGGGGTTACGGCTACTGTCTCAAGCTCAAAACAAGAGACATTAAACAAGGCATTGATATCGGCTGAAATCTCTTCGCAGATTTCTGATATATCTCTCTCATCTTTAAAAAAATTCTTCTCTATATCGATCGCCTGATAGCCGGTGCATGCTTTCTCTTTTGCCCTCAAAGATTCGGTATTGAGAGGATATACGATATCTTCACTGCTACAACAAACACTCTCGGTCTCACCGACTACCTGTTGCGTTGGAATATTTTTTTGTTTTTGCTCGTTTTGCTTTATCTCACGCTTTTGAGTAAATATAGGCTCACTACTTTTTGTTTCAATAGTCAAGACTTTTTTAACGGCAACCAATATGGCTTTTTTCCGTCCAATACCTAAAAAGCCTTTTGACGGGTATTGGGTTATCTCACATTCGATTTCCGTTATAGAGCAAGACAGTTTTTCAGAGGCAAGCGTGTACGCCTCCTCCAAACTCCAAGCTTCTATTTTAACCATGGTGCTCTTTCCTGTCGGCTTTTTGTTTCTCTAGTAGTCTGTTAACTGCGTATTGTTGTGCAATTGACAAAACGTTATTGACAAACCAGTATAGTGTGAGGCCTGCCGGAAACGCAAGGAAGAAAAATGTAAATACAAGCGGCAGATATTTAAATATCTTCTCCTGCATCGGATCAGTAAAATTTGTAGGCGTAATTTTTTGTTGTAAAAACATAGTTGCACCCATCAAGATCGGTAGGACATAGTATTTGTCCATAAGCGATAAGTCTGTTATCCATAGTATCCAAGGGGCACCTTTTAGCTCTATAGCATTCAACAAAACCCTATAGATTGCAAAAAATACCGGAATTTGAAGCAGTAGCGGCAGACACCCGCCAAGAGGGTTAGCACCGTGCTTTTTATACAAATCCATCATATGAATGTTCAGTTTTTGTGGATCACCTTTGTATTTCTCTCTTAGTTCAGTCAGTTTTGGGGCCAAATCTTTCAATTTGGCCATAGAGACCATCCCTTTAAATGTAAGCGGGAAAAGAACGATTCTAATCAAAATCGTTATTATAACAATCGCCCAACCCCAGTTGCCTACATGGTCTTCAATAAATTCAAGTCCAACAAAAAGTGGTTTTGCGAGAAATGTAAAAAAGCCATACTCTACTACACCGGCCAATCTTTGGTCTATGCTTTTTAAGGTCTCGACATATTTTGGCCCAATATATCCGCCAAGCTCTATCTGCTTTCTAGCCTCTATATATGGTGTCGGATTCTGATGTATATCGGCAACTACTGTTACCGCCAAAGGCGACTTGAGGTTATATAAAACAGATGAATAATATCTATCGACAGTAGCGACGGCATTAATACCGGATAGTGCTTCATCAGCTTTTATCTCGCCGTCTTCTACTGTTTTTACGGTATCGTCCGACTGTATAAACAGTGCGCCTTTAAATGCAAAACTATCAGCTATTACATCAGGCCTAAACCCTGTCGTAACGAAAAACGGTATATCTTTTGAGGTTGTGATTTTAATATTATAAGAGCCGTTTGGATTGAACTTTAGCTCTTTTGTTATATTCATATCACCAAGCTCTTGCGTCAACACAAGTGTTGAGGGTGTATTTGAGGCATCTACGCTAGCGGACGAGGCTTTGTACGGTGCTTTTGCGGCAGCCTCCTCTGTCCCTTTATCGGAAAATTTAAGACTTAGAGGTTTTGTTTTGAGTGAAGCGAAAAGCTGTATATGCTTTCCGTTTTCGTCTTTAAACTTATCTCCTTCCATAACGGTCTGGACGATAGTGCCGTCTTTTCCGATAGAGAGTTCCGACTCTTTTAGTTTTACTTTTGCGATTATATCGGCCGTACCGATTGTTGAAACGTTTGTATCGGATTTTGCAATCGTTGTATGTTGAACTTCGGTTGTTGAAGTTTGCGGTTGTTTTTGCCCAACTGCTTGAGCAGCGGTCACATTGTGCTCCGGCCTAAACTTACTGGCTACGAATACTTCATAGGCTATAAAAAAAACAGCCGATAAGGCAGTGGCAAGGACGAGTCTTTTTGTTGGAGAGAGTTTTTCGAGCATTACTAAACTACCTTGAAAGATTATTAAACCGTACTTAGATTACACAGATCGGCTTGTAAAGCGGCAATACTCCTAGAATTGTTCAATGTGTACTATGAACCGTTCCGTCAGCGGCATAAAACATAAGCAAAGTTTTTTTGATATCTTCACAGATTTTAGAAAAAGGGAGCAGAGTGGAGTTTTGCTTTGCGACAAGCAAGTAAAGACCGTTTTTTAAAAAACGCTCCTCCCCTCTAAAAGCGACCCTGAGCCTACGTTTTATCTTGTTTCTGCTTACCGCCGTCTGTATTTTTTTTGAAACGGCATATCCTACCATTTTATCTTTTGAGGGCATGTGCATAAGTATCACGCTGTCCGAATGATAGGATTTTGCCTTTTTATAAACGTCGTTAAAAAGTTTAGCGTCTTTTATATGACTGAAAATTTTTATACGCTTAGCCTTGCTCTACCTTTTGCTCTTCTTCTAGCAATTACTTTTCTACCGTTTTTTGTCGCCATTCTAGCTCTAAAACCGTGTGTTCTTTTTCTTGCAATTTTACTTGGTTGATACGTTCTTTTCACTTTTATACCTTGCTACTAAAAAATTAAATTTAAGGGCGAAATTATATTTGACGTTTACTTAAAACCGTAAAAAGCTGTTTTTATTTCAAAACTTTTGCCTCAATATTTCCGTTTTCTACATCAAACATAACACTATCCCCCTCTTTGAGCCTGTCCTCCAATATTAGTTCCGCCAAAGAGTCTTCCACTATATCATACAGGGCTCTTTTAAGCGGCCTAGCACCGTAACTAGGATCAAAGCCGGCATTTGCAACAAACTGTTTGGCCTCGGCAGATAGCTCTACGGTAATATCTCTCTCTTTTAGTTTGTTCTGAATCGCACCGAGCATATTGTCAACAATTTTTGTAATTTGCGAGATTCCTAGAGGGTTAAATACCACTACATCGTCCAACCTATTTAAAAACTCAGGTCTAAAACGTTTTTTGAGCTCCTCCCATACGGCTGCTTCTCTCTCGTTTTCATTTGCAATACCCATAATCTCTGCCGAAGCGATATTGGAGGTAAGGATAATAATAGTATTTTTAAAATCAATCGTAACCCCCTTGTTATCGGTCAGCCTACCGTCGTCTAGCACCTGCAGGAGCATATTAAATACATCGGGATGAGCCTTCTCTATCTCATCAAACAATATAACACTATACGGCCTTCTTCTTACCGCCTCCGTCAACTGTCCGCCCTCTTCGTACCCGACATACCCAGGAGGTGCTCCGACTAGTCTGGAGGCGGCATGTTTTTCCATGTATTCGCTCATATCTAGCCGTATCATAGATTTTTCCGAATCAAACAAAAATCTGGCCAAACTTTTTGCAGTCTCGGTTTTCCCTACCCCGGTAGGCCCCAAAAATAGGAAGCTCCCTATGGGTCTTGATATGTCGGAAAGCCCGGCTTTGTTTCGCTTGATTGCCCTAGCTACTGCACGGACAGCATTTTCTTGACCGATTACCTCTTTTTTTAGGGTATCTTCAATATGGAGCACCTTCTCTTTTTCCGTTTGGAGCATTTTATTTATCGGTATTCCGGTCCATTTAGAGATTATTGCGGCTACAGACTCCTCGTCTACGCTGTTTTTGAGAAGTACGCCCCCCTCTTCCATTTTTCTCCATCGCCCCTCCAAATCCTCAAGCTCTTTTTGCAGAGCGGGAATTTTTCCGTACTCAATTTCCGCCGCTTTATTGAAGTTGGCATCTCTCTTAGCGTTTTCAGCCTCCCTCTTTGCCTCCTCTATTTTTGCTTTTGTTTTGGCTATATCTCCGAAAACATTTTTCTCATCCTCAAATTTTCCCTCCAACACCCTTTTTTGCTCTTCCAAATCGGCTAGCTCTTTTTCAAGTTCCCTTAATCTAATATCGTTTTTTTCCAACTTTTCTAACTTTAAAGCCTCTTTTTCCACATTCAGCCTAGAAATCTCCCTTTTTGCCTTATCAAGCTCAGCCGGTTCAGATTCTATCTGCATTTTTAACCCTGCAGCCGCTTCATCTATCAGGTCTATCGCCTTGTCGGGCAGGAACCTATCGGTTATGTATCTGCCGGATAGTTTCACTGCGGCCACTAAAGCGCTATCTTGAATAGTAATATTATGGTGAGCCTCTAGCGAGTCTTTAATTCCCCTCATTATAGAGATTGCCTCATTTTGCCCTGGTTCTGCTACCGTGACTGGCTGAAAACGTCTTTGCATTGCGGCATCTTTTTCAAAGTACTTTCTATATTCTTTTAGGGTTGTGGCTCCTATGGTTCTTAGCTCACCCCTTGCCAAAGCCGGTTTTAGCAGGTTGGCTGCATCCATAGAGCCCTCGCTTGCCCCTGCTCCGATAATAGTATGTATCTCATCTATAAACAATATTATATTTTTATCTTTTTGCACCTCTTCGATGACCGCCTTTAGCCTATCCTCAAACTCACCCCTATATTTTGCCCCTGCAATCATACTGCCCATATCAAGCGCAATCAGCTTTTTATTCTGAAGGCTCAAAGGGACATCTTTGTTTACTATTCTCTGCGCCAATCCCTCAACTATAGCGGTTTTCCCAACACCTGGCTCACCGAGAAGTATCGGGTTATTTTTTGATTTTCGAATGAGAATCTGCATAGTTCTGCTAACCTCCTCATCTCTACCGATTACCGGATCCAATTTCCCTTCCAAAGCTTTTTGAGTCAAATCAATGCCATATTTAGAGAGTGACTCTAGCTTCTCGTCTGCTGTTTGCGAATCGATCTTTCTGCCGGCACGGGCAGCTTCGAGGTTTTTTCTAAGCTCCATCAAGTCTATATATTTTCCGACACTCTCTTTGAAAAACGGTTCATTCATATTTGCGATGATCCATGTATCGAGTGCGATAAAGTTGTCACCGTTTTTAACCGAGAGGCCGTCGGCGTTCTCCAACGTTCTATATAAGCTTTTAGATACTTTTATGTTCTCTTTTGAAACTGTTGATACTTTTGGAAATTTCTCCACACCGCTTTTTAGCTCAAGCTCCAAAGCGGCTTTATCGGCAGAGGCTCTGTTTAGAGCTTGATTTAACGCCGAGTCAGAGTTGGTCACAAGTCCCCATACTACGTGCAAAGGCTCAACCTCTTGATTTTTAGAGTGCAAAGCCAGACTCAGAGCCGCTTCGATAGCTGTTTGCATTTGGTTAGTTAATTTTTCAAATAGGTTCATAATTTATCTCCTAATAGTTTATGTGCTATGCATTAAAAATTTTACAACTTTGAGTGTGGTATTGTCAAGTATTGTCATTTTTATTTTTAAAAAACAACAGAATAAAAAGGGAAAAAAGTGTATGATTTTGGGCTTGTTTTATACGATAATCAAGGGATAAAAATAACGTGAAAAATAAAAAATTTATAGCTCTCGGTGCATTTAGCGCTATCGTAGCCGGTCTTTTTTTATACAATACTACATTGCAGGCCGTGCAACCAAACTCGGCAGACGGCTCCGGAGATACAAAGCTTGCCTCCTTTGCAAAATTCACAAAAGTAGTGGGGACGATTCAAAAATACTATGTGGACGAGCTTAGCCTAGAGGATATCGTCAAAAAATCACTACAAGGGCTACTCACAAATCTCGATGCCCACTCCGGTTATCTGGATGAGAAGCAGTATAAAGACTTAAAAGTCGAAACAGAAGGTGAGTTCGGCGGTCTAGGCATTACGGTCGGGATGAAAAACGGAGCCCTAACCGTTATAGCTCCGATAGAGGGAACACCTGCGTATAAAGCAGGGATTCAATCCGGAGATATCATTCTAAAGATAAACGAAAAATCTACAATCAATATGACAATCGACGAAGCGGTTAATCTGATGAGAGGCAAACCGAAGACAAAAATAGATCTGACGATAGTCAGAAAATCTGAATCAAAACCGTTTAAAGTGGGGATTGTAAGAGACATCATAAATGTACAGTCGGTCTACGGCAAAAAGCTAGACGGCGACGTGGCATATATCAGGGTAACATCGTTTGATAAAAAAGTGGTCGATTCGGTCAGAAAAGAGCTGGAGAAAATCAAAAATCCAAAAGGGATAGTATTAGACCTTAGAAACAATCCGGGCGGACTTCTGGATCAAGCGGTCGGACTATCCGATTTGTTTGTAGAAAAAGGAATTATAGTATCCCAAAGAGGCAGGGTAGCAGACGAAAACATAGTATACAATGCAAGCGGAAACGCCCCTTACAAAAACGTCCCAATGACAGTCTTGATAAACGGCGGGAGTGCATCGGCAAGCGAAATCGTGAGCGGAAGCCTACAGGATAACAAAAGAGCCGTCATAGTCGGCGAAAAAAGTTTCGGCAAAGGGAGCGTGCAGGTTGTTTTACCGATAGACAAAACAGATGCTATCAGACTAACGATAGCCAGATACTATCTCCCTAGCGGCAGAACCATACAGGCGGTAGGTGTCACACCGGATGTTCCGGTTGTGGCTGCGGCAATAAAAGAGAGTACCGAAGAGGGATACAACGTCAAAGAAGCAGACCTAAAACAACATCTCCAAGGCGAACTAGAAAAACTCGAAAAAGAGAAACCGGTAGAGAAGCCTCAGGGTGGCGAAAAAGCGGTTAAGAGCAAAAAAGAGGAGGCTTTGTCCGATGAAAACATGGCAAAAGATTTACAGCTTCAAACAGCGCTTGGAATCGTAAAAGCTCTAATAATAACAAACAAGTAGGGGGGAATAACTAAATGGAAAAAAAAGAACTGCTATACGAAGGGAAAGGGAAAAAACTCTTTGCTACGGAAAATCCTGAGATTTTAGTATCTGAATTTAAAGATGATTTGACCGCTTTTAATGCACAAAAAAAAGGAAGCGAGAGCGGCAAAGGGGCTCTAAACTGCAAAATCTCAAAAATACTTTTTGAACTACTAGAGAAAAATGGAATAGAGACCCATATGGTTAGTGTTTTGTCCGATAACGAGATGGAGGTAAAAAAAGTCTCCATAATACCGATCGAAGTCGTTGCCAGAAATATAGCGACGGGGAGTCTATCAAAAAGACTAGGGATAGAAAACGGCAAAAAACTACCGTTTACGCTTGTAGAGTTTTACTACAAAGACGACTCTTTGGGTGACCCGATAATCAACGATGAACACGCTCTGATGATGGAGCTTGCATCCAAAGAAGATTTGGAGATTTTAAAAGAGAAAGCCAGAAAAGTCAATGAGGCGCTATTTAAATTCTTTGATGAAAAGGGGTTGATTCTGGTCGATTTCAAACTTGAATTCGGCAAAGACGGAAGCGGCAAAATACTTTTGGCGGACGAGATTAGCCCTGATAGCTGCAGACTGTGGGACAAGGAGACTCTCGAAAAACTCGACAAAGACAGGTTTAGAGAAGATTTGGGCTCGGTTAAAGCAGGTTACGAAAAAGTACTAGAAAAAATATTAGCCTAAACGAAGTAGGCCAAGACAGCAGATTAAAGACAGGAGAGGATATTTTGAAAGCCATAGTAAACGTTTATCTGAAAGAAGGGGTACTGGATCCCCAAGGAAAAGCGGTACATCACGCACTCTCAACAATGGGTTTTAACGATGTAAAAGAGGTTAGAGTAGGAAAACAGATTATACTGGAGCTAACCGCCAAAGACGAGGCCACAGCAAAAGCGGAAGTTGAAAAAATGTGCGAAACTTTACTTGCAAATACCGTTATCGAAAACTACGTTTTTGAGCTTGTAAAATGAGTGTAGCCGTACTCTTTTTTCCGGGGACAAACTGTGAACAAGATACAAAATACGCCGTCGAAAAATTAGGTTACAAGGCTGAAATCGTTTGGCACAAAGAGTCGTCTCTACCGGTCAATACCGATGCAGTAATAGTTCCCGGCGGTTTTAGCTATGGTGATTACCTCAGAAGCGGCGCAATAGCAAGATTCTCACCGATAATGCAAGAGGTTGCAAAGTTTGCTAAAAACGGCGGTAGGGTTCTGGGAATATGCAACGGTTTTCAAATACTTTTAGAGTCTGGATTGCTACCGGGTGCCATGAAGAGAAACGAAAACCTTCACTTTGTCAGTAAATTTGTAAACCTGAAAGTTATAGAAAATCAAAACGGATTTTTGAAGTTAGCACAAAAAAATGAGATATTGTCGGTTCCGGTAGCGCATGCCGAGGGTAACTACACCGTAGATACCGATACACTCAAAAAAATGTATGACAACGGGCAAGTTCTTTTGAAATATTGTGACGAAAGCGGACTAGAAATTAATCTAAACGGCTCCGTCGATTCGATTGCAGGAATATGCAACGAAACAAAAAACGTATTCGGCCTTATGCCGCATCCGGAGAGGGTATGTGAATCAACCTTACAAGGGATTGACGGGGTAAAAATGCTATCAGGATTTTTAGACTCCTAAGAATCCTCTCCCCTCCCCTATCACACCAACAGAACCAAAAATCGGAGCCAAATTTTGAAGTTAAAAGCTATTTTATCTTTGTTTTATATCTTCACGGCTTTCACCATTTATGCCCAAGAAGAGACAAACTCGTCGCAAGTAAAAAGCGATGCATTGACTGTTTTTTACGACAAAGTACCACCGAGAATATACAAAAACGAACTTCTGGAACTAAAGCTAAGGGCAACGTTAAACTCAATAGAGGACGGCACCCTCAAATCGGAGCTGTCGGAATTTAGTGGAGTTAAACCGATCAATTCAAATATAAAATGGAGAAAAGAGAGCGACGGCTCTTTTTCGGCTAACTACTATCTAAAAGTACTTCAACCGGAGATAAAACTTCCGAAAATTACAACAAACTTCATGGTCGGCGAAGAGATCAAGCTCTCGGTCGTAAACGAACCAAGCGCACAGATAGCGGCAGGAACTTTTGCCACATCTGCCGTCTCATGCGGAGTAATAGCGTCATCGTTGAGCGTCGCAAACTACAAAATCGACGATTACAACAAAAACAGCAATATCCTACTGCTTGATATATCTGCAAAAAATGCAAACCTCGAGGATTTCAAAATTCCAAATATCCAGACGCAAGGCATCAGTTCAATAAAAAACTCTCCGAACGACGGAAAGCTATTTTATTATGTAGTCATCCCATCATCACAAAAAAGCTTTGAATTTGACTATTTTGACAAAGAAAAAGGCGAAATACAAAAAATATCGGTATCTCTCGATTTAACAAAAATAGAGGACAAGGTAAGCACCCAAACAGATCTCCAACCCAAAAGTACAGATAAGGCAATGTACGTGTTTTTGACTGTTGCCGTAATCGGCGGGATTTTGTACGGTGTCTACTACTTTAAAAGGGAAAAAATATTTCTTATCCTTATCGTGATTACAGTAGCCTCCGGCATTATATTTTTGTTTATCCCTAATGAACAGGCAAAAATAAAAAAAGATACAGTCGTATACCTCCTCCCTACCGAAAATTCAACGCCATTTTATAAAGCGGTCTCCGATACCCCGGTAGAAAAACTAAAAGAGAGCGAAGGGTATATCAAGGTTAAACTTGAAGACGGAAAAATAGGATGGGTAAAGGGAGAGAGCATTGTCGGCAATTAAAGATTATTTAAAAATAGCACTCTCCGGACTAACGATACTTCTATTTATCCCATTTTTATATTTGGCGGGCGACAAAAATAAGCCCCCAAGGCAGAGGCTGTCAAATATAATCCTAAAAATTTTGGGTGTAAAACCGAAAATCATAGGGGCGCAAAATCCAAATACAACAATGTTTATCATAAACCACCAAAGTGTTTTGGATATTGTAGTTATTGAGGCCATATCTTCTACAAATTTTTGCTGGATAGCAAAAACGGAGCTATTTAATCTTCCTCTTTTCGGGCATCTATTTAAATCGTGTAAAATGATAGGGGTTGATAGGGATAGCAAGCAAGGACTAATAAAGCTCATAAAAGACTCAAAAAATGCGATTGAGAATAACAGACCTCTAGTTATATTTCCCGAAGGGACAAGAAGCAAAGATGACAGGCTTTTGGAGTTCAAGCCGGGGGCAAAAATAATTGCCGAAAAACTGACCCTAAAAGTTCAACCGATCGTCATAGTAGACTCCGCAAAGCTTGTAGACACGAAACACTCCGTCACATCAGCAGGCGGAGAGTTAAAAGTGATATATATGGAGCCTCTCGATATTAACAAAAAAGGGTGGCTTGAAGAGGCTAGAGAGGCTATGCAAAAAAGGCTTGACGAAGAGAGAGCTAAATAGCCACTATCCGATTGGAGCACCATTTTGCCATATCTATATCGTGGGTTATAATAAGAACCCCGATATCCCTTGATAACTCTACGATATTTTTCATAACCTCAAGTTGCACCAATACATCAAGGGCGCTAGTCGGTTCATCGGCCAAAAGTAAATCCGGCTTCATCATTAAGGCTCTAAAAATAGAGAGTCTCTGAAGCTGTCCTCCGCTTAGCTCAAACGATTTTTTATCCAAAAAAGAGGGTTCTAGATTAAATGTCCTACCCAAAAAATCCTCATCTATAACCTCAGCCACATCTGCGATCTGCTCTCTTATCGTATAGCTGGGGTGAAAAGAGCTGTATGGATCTTGAAATACAAACGATAACTTCTTTGCCTCTATGGATCCGCTATTTGGCTTCAAAAAACCGGCAATCAAATCAAAAAGAGTGCTTTTTCCTTTGCCGCTCGGCCCAACTATTGAGACTATCTCCCCTTTTTTTAGCTCCAAACTAAAATCATTAAAAAGCAGGTTGTCTTTGGTATAACCAAACCTCAAAGCATCTATTTTTAGTACGGTTTCGCTCAACCTCGCACCTGTCCGCTACCGAAAATTTTGTATTTGTAGGTCGTTAGGTCATCCACACCCATGGGACCTCTTGAGTGAAGCTTGTTTGTGGATATGCCGACCTCTGCCCCAAATCCGAATTCTCCGCCGTCTGTAAACCTTGTTGAAGCATTCACATACACACATGCCGAATCAACAGAGTCCAAAAAATACTCAGCGTTTCTATAGTTTTCGGTCACTATCGAATCACTATGCCCGGAGCCGTATTTTGATATATGTTTTATCGCCTCATCTATGGATTCGACAATTTTTATGTTCAGAATATTCTCGCCGTACTCGGTATAGTAGTCTTCCTCTGTTACCTGTGCTACCGATACAATCCCCAGTGTCTTATCGCACCCTTTTAAAACGGTATTTTTTTCGTCAAAAGCTGCCTTTAGCAGTGGCAATAAACGGTTTGCCGCATTTTTGTGAACTAGCAGGGTCTCTATCGAATTGCAAACGGAAGGTCTCTGTACTTTTGCATTAACGGCTATAGATATGGACATATCGGCATCAGCGCTCTCGTCCAAAAATAGATTGCATACCCCTTTGTCGTGTTTTACAACCGGAACTGTAGCATTTTCGCACACGGCTCTAATAAGTGATTCGCCCCCTCTAGGAATTATCAAATCAACATATCTGTCCATCTTGACAAGATTCATAACCCCTTCCCTGCTCGAATCTGGAAGCATTGATATGATCTCTTTCGGCAAAGAAAAAGACTCCAATACCTGACCCATGGCTTTGGCTATTGCGTTATTGGAGTTTACAGCCTCTTTTCCGCCCTTCAAAACTGCCACGTTACCACTCTTAAAACACAAGGCGGCAGTATCGGATGTTACGTTTGGCCTTGATTCGTATATGATTGCTATAACGCCGATAGGGATTGCAACTTTTTGTATTTTGAGTCCGTTTGGCTGGCTCCACCCGTCAAGAACACGCCCCAAAGGATCCCTAAGCCCCGCTATAACCTCTACGGAGGCCGCCATCGCCTCCACACGCTTTTCGTCTAGCATCAATCTCTCCTGCATAGAAGCGGAGAGCTTATTGTCTTTTGCGTACTCTATATCGACTTTATTAGCCTCCAATATCTCAGGCGTAGCGTCTCTGAGCCCTTTGGCTAGCGCATATAAGACTTTATTTCTTGTCTCACCCGAAAGAGAGGCCAAAACACTTTTTGCCTCTTTTGCTTTTTGTAGATACTCCGTCATTGTTTACTCTCATAGATGTTTTTGTGAATAAGTTTAACAAAACGAGGATAATTTTAAGGTTCAAAAAATGCGAAAAGGATTTTTGAAAGTTTTAAAAAGTATAATCTAAATCCACACATTTTTCACGTACGTAGATGTAAAATCACCGTACAAAACCAAATTAAAAGGATAAGTGATGAAAAAAGTTCTTCTTACTCTTGCATTCGCCGGCTGTGCTCTTATGGCTGCTGACGGTAAAGCTATATATGACGGTCAATGCAAATCTTGCCATGGTGCTGACGGTAAAATGAAAGCTCTTGGTAAATCTAACCCAGTTGCAGGTATGAAAGCTGCTGACGTAGAAAAAGACCTTGCAGGTTACAAAGCTGGCACAACAAACAAACACGGTATGGGTGCTGCTATGAAAGGCAACGCTGCTAAACTTTCTGATGCTGATGCAAAAGCAGTTGCAGCTTACATCGCTACTCTTAAATAATCCATTGCTACCTTGCAGTTGCAAGGTAGCCCCTCAAAAGTTTAGATAAACTCCATCTCCTCTTTCCCCTCAACAATAAAATCTTTAGAGATAGGGCAAAACTCCGGAACACCGTAAGGTGGATATAATTTTTTCATAGCCTCTTCGGAAGAACCGTTTTTTATCATAAAAAAATCTATCACTCTAATATTGCACTTCATGCAATCATAACCATCCTCACTCGGCATTTTTACTATGCCGTTGAATTTTAGATATGAACATCCAAAACATCCGGCATCAATCTCTAGGCTTCTCATCGTCTGCTCCGGTTAAATATTTGAAGATATTGTGCCACAAACCCCATTTATCCTTTTTTTATTGAGGTTTGAGTACAATCGTCCCTCTACTAAAAAATTGAAAAAGCGAAAAAAATGTTCGGAATAGATTTCGGCTCGTTTATTATAATACTTATTGTTGCGATTATCTTTTTGGGGCCTGATAAGCTACCGGATATGATTATCCAGATTGTAAAATTTATCAAAAGCTTTAAATCAACGGTTCAAGAGGCCAAAGACACCATTCAAAAAGAGATAGACATACACGATCTCAAAAATACCGCTCTAAGCTACAAAGAAAAAGTCGAAGAGCTAACAAAAGACATAAATAATCCGGTGAACATGTATAACAACAAAGAGGTTAGCGATGTTTTCTCCGATATCAGCAAAGACTTTAAAGACATAGAAGAGAATATCAAAAAAGAGATAGACTCTCCAATAACACAACAATCTGCAATGCCTACGATGAAAGAGGAAGTAAAGTAAAATGCTAGAGGATTTAAAACCGCATATAGCCGAATTAAGAGACAGGTTAATCAAATGTGTGGCAGTCGTAGCAATCGCATTTTTTGCCTGTTTTTCAGTATGGGAGCCGATAATGGCATGGGTCACTATGCCGCTTAAAGAGGCTATACCGGATAGCGGTCAGGTCGTAGCGGTAAAGATGGGTGAGCAGTTTTTTACAGCCGTCAGTGTGTCGTTTTTTGCATCATTGGTTATATCGCTACCTGTAATTTTTTATCAACTATGGGCTTTTTTGGCTCCAGGACTATATGAACACGAAAAAAAATACATTATGCCGTTTGTCGCCTCTGCTACCGGTATGTTTATTGCCGGAGCTCTTTTTGCATATTATTTTGTCTTTCCGGTCGGATTTAAGTTTTTGGTCAATTTTGGAGAGGCGCAGACAACGGCAATGATTAGTATTGCCGAGTATCTTAGCTTTTTTCTAAAGCTAATGTTTGGTTTTGGCCTTTCATTTGAGTTACCTGTTATTGCTGCATTGCTCGCATTTTTCGGTCTCGTAGATGACAGACAGATGAAGGCTTCGTTTAGGTATGCGATAGTTATAATTTTTATCGTAGCGGCTATTCTGACTCCGCCGGATGTCATGAGTCAGCTAATGATGGCTACCCCTATGATACTTCTGTACGGTGCCGCTATAATCATAGTAAAAATGATAAATCCGGCCCCAAAAGAGGAAAATGGAGAGTCTTAACCCATTAAAAACCGCATCGTACGACTACAGCCTCCCAAAAGAGTTTATAGCCGAGTATCCGATAACCCCTAGAAGCTCGGCAAAGATGTTGGTATACGATAGAAAAACCGGAGGTATCACCCACTCTACCGTATCAAAAATAAAAGAGTTTTTACCGGAAAAAACAGTTTTTATCATCAATAATACCAAAGTCATCAAAGCAAGAGTTTTCGGTAAAAAGCATAGCGGCGGAAAAATTGAGTGTATAGTCATTAAACCGATCGGGAAAACTGTTTTTTTGGCTCTCATCAGAGGCAAGGTCAGAGTTGGCGATATTGTAAATTTTGACGACGGTTTATCTCTGAGAATTGAAAAACTAAACAACGACGGCACAAGAGAGGTTATTTTTTTAGAAAACCAAACAGAGCTTGATTTTTCTGCTTTATTGTTCAAGCTGGATAAAATCGGACATATACCGCTCCCCCCATATATTCACAGAGAAGACAATGAGAGCGACGGCATTAACTATCAAAGCTCCTTTGCGAAACACCCCGGAAGCGTTGCAGCTCCAACAGCATCTTTACATTTTGACAAAAAGTTACTTGACGAGCTAAAAAAAGATTTTGCTTTTTATCATCTAACCCTGCATGTCGGACTCGGAACATTCAAATCGGTTGAGGTCGAAGACATAGAAGCTCACGAAATGCATTCCGAATATTTCCAGATACCGGACGAGAGTGCTAAAATACTAGATTCAAGCTCAAAAGTACTATGCATCGGCACAACAGCAACAAGAACAGTCGAATACTATGCCAGAACAAAAAAGACGGATGGAGAGTGCGATATATTCATTAACGTTCAAAACCCGCCGCAAAGAGCCGATATGATACTCACAAATTTTCACCTCCCCAAATCAACCCTTATAATGCTAGTTGCGGGATTTTTGGGACTTGAGAAAACATTGCAGATATACGAAATCGCAAAACAAAACGGATACCGTTTTTATAGCTACGGCGATGCTATGCTCATAATTTGATTTATACGCTATGAACTACTACGCTAGAGGTCGATAAAGCCAGCCGCATAAAGCGGCAGATTCACATTAGATTTGCCCACCGTTTTAAGATTACCAGAGCAGCCAGACTATCGGATTTGCCATCTTTTTTTTTCGTTAACCCACCGCCGACAAGCTCCAAGGCCTCCTTTGAGCTTCCGTATTCGTCTACATAGTATACCTCTCCGGCAAAATCAAGCAAAGAGACAAAGTGCCTTATCCGTCTCTCCATCTCCTCTTCCCCTGCCCCCCCTTTTGGTAAGCCTACAATTAGTTTTGATGCCCCCCTTGTTTTTAACATTGACGATACGTCAGAGCTTGCCTGCTCTCTGTTTTTTCTAAAAATAGGCTCACAAACAACCGGCATACCGGATACTAAAGCGGCAACACCGATTCTTTTTAGGCCGACATCAATAGCAATTATATTCAAGATAAGAAATATCCTTTTTGTGATAAAATCAACGGCATATTAACATACACAAAGGGGTTTTATGTATTCCGAAAAGGTAATAGCCGGTTTTTTTATTGTTTTGGCGCTAACGCTAAATGCAGGATTTGTTTACGGAGAGATAGACAATATAGCACACCACAGCGTCTATGAGCTAGCGGCCGCAATAGCGGTTAATCTGATAGCGACAACCATGAAACTGGGAGATAAAACGCAAGTCGGCTCTGTTTTACTAGCTACTAGCCTAGTAGCGGATTTGCAACTTTTTGCGGCGGCAGCCGTATGGGGATATGCAACAAATGTGGTAGGGGTAATATCTTTGGATCACACAACAACTATCGTATCTTTAGCTACCGGAGCAATGGTTGCAAACATCATATCTGTCATTTTATACATCTCAGACACCCTCCATTCAAAAAGATAGATAAATGCGTGAAAACGAGGCGTTTTGGATTGTAATTAGAAGACTTAGAGTTCCAATATTGCTAATTATTGTCACATATGCTATATCAATAGTTATGTTGACGCTAATACCAGGCAAAGACTCCAGCAATCATACATACTATATGACTTTTTTTGATGCTTTTTATATAGTCTCATACACTGCAAATACCATAGGGTACGGCGAGATTCCATATACTCTCACTTATCCGCAAAGGCTGGTGACGCTTGTCATGATATATCTGACAGTTCCGGCATGGTTTTATGCAATAGGTACGATAGTAGCACTCATAAACGATAAGGCGTTCAAAAAAGAGCTTAAAAAAATGATTTTTAGGCGAAAAATTGCTCATATACAGACTGATTTTGTCGTGATTTGCGGATACAACTCTATCAGCCGTATTATGATAAATAAGTTTCAAAAAGACGGTAGATACAGGCTGGTAGTCGTCGATAAGCAAGAGGAGAAGATAGAGGAGCTAAAGCTAGAGGGATATTACCCTGTTATACCGGCTATAGCCGCCGATGCGACGATGACCGATGTCTTATCCGATGCCGGAGTCGGGATGAAAAACTGCAAAGCCCTGTTTACCCTGTTTGAAGACGACGACTTGAATCTCAAGGTCGCCGTAAAAGCAAAGATACTAAACCAAAATATAAACATTATAGCCGAATCTACATTCTCGGCCGGACTGCAAAACCTGACGGATGTCGGGGTAGAGCACGTCATAGACCCATATAGACAGGTAGCCGTCAGAATCGAATATATGCTCAACACCCCACATTTATATGCGATCCTAAACTGGCTAGGGGGTGGGAATCTCAACCTCACAAAAAAAGCATCTCTGACAAGAGGAAAATATATTATATGCAGCAGAGGGAGGCTTGGAAAAGCGATAAAAGAGGTTCTCTCTGCTAACGGTATAGAGTATGAGATAGTCGATATTCTAAAAGAGGCAAAAGCCAAAACAGGTGGCGACAGAGATTTGCTGATAAAAGCGGGGATAGAAAATGCCGAGTGTCTTATAGCCGGAACTCCGGACGATGCGGTCAATCTATCGGTAGTCCTAACTGCCAGAAAACTAAATCCCAACATAATTATAATGGCCAGAGAGAACAAAATGGAGGAAAACTCTGTTTTTGCCGCCCTGAGGGCTAATTTTGTTTTTATTATGGACAAAATAATAGCGGTCAGGGCCTATAATCTGGCGGCGAAGCCCATGGTTGTCACATTTGCCGATAGACTAATACATAAAAACGACGAGTGGGGAAAACATATAGTCGAAAGACTAACAGAGATAGTAAACAAAAAACCACAACTAAAAGAGATCTATATCAACGAGGAAGAGTCTCATGCACTGCTGCCGCTACTCGAACAAAGAGAGGTAACATATAAAGATCTAGTGGCAAATGTAGACGGAAACGGTAGAGAGTTGGAACTTTTGGTATTGGGACTACAAAAGCAACACGGAGAGTTTATTATGGCCCCATCTTTCTCCTCCAAATTTGAGGTCGGAGATAAACTCCTAATAGCCGGAACCGATGATGCCATATGGGAGTTTGAGACAATACTGAACAATGTAAACAAACTCCATTTCGTGATACACAAAGAGGAAAAAATGAACTGGATTATCGAAAAGATAATAATGCGAAGCAAAAAATAAGTAAAATCGACTAAAAAACTTACAAAGGATAAATATGCAAATAGTAGCCACTAACAATGCACCGCAAGCTATAGGGCCGTACTCTCAAGCAATGAAACACGGTGGGATGATTTTTACGTCAGGCCAAATTGCACTTAGGGCGGACGGAACTTTTCTGGACGGGACGATAGCGGAGCAGACCACTCAGGTATTAACAAACTTATCCGAGGTGCTAAAAGAGGGGGGTAGCGGACTGGATAAGGTGCTAAAGACAACGGTATTTTTGTCTGATATGGAGAACTTTACCCCGATGAACGAAGTATACGCAAAATTCTTTGGAGACCATAAACCGGCTCGTAGCACGGTAGCAGTCAGGACTCTCCCGAAAAATGCTCTCGTCGAAATCGAGTGTGTCGCCTTAATTTAACCTCTTATAAATAGAGGTTACCCCTTTTATAATCATCATAATCGTCATAGCCTCCAACATACTTGCCACCACGATAGATGAATACTCAAACTCGTCTATAGCTTTTGCATTTAACCCCAATGTGGCAGCCGCAACCATAAACGTGAGCGGCATCGAGTCGGAGAGAGCAAACAACAGGGTATTTTTAAATCCGAGATGCCCGTAAAAAGCTATAAACGAACCTATAAGCCTGATTCCGACTATCGTGGAGGCTATGAACGCCGCATGGATCAAAATTGCAGACGACAGAACGTAATTTAGATTTAGTGTGCTGCCGACATATACAAAAAATATAGGGGCAAAAAAACCAAATCCAAACGAAGATAGTTTTTCGTGCAAATCTTTTTTGTGAGAAAAAAAAGCGGCTATAAACATCCCTGCAAAAAAAGCCCCCAAAACCATATCTATTTTTAGGTACAACATCAAGGCAATCATCGCAAAAAATAGAGCCATTGAAAAACGGATATCCTGCTCTTTTGAGTCAATATCCGGCATTATCACCTTTTTTGCCTCCGGAAACCACCAAAACAAAGCCCTCGTAGCCTTGAAAAATAGTATCGCCGCACAAATAATCATAACAAGGGTTAGCATCGCCTTGTAAAACGACTGGCCAAACCCAAAGCTAACGGCACCGCTGAGCACCGTTAGCGCAACAATACTAATCACCTCCCCTATAATACCTATCACAAGCGCCAAATTTAGCCAAGGCTCGTTTTTGCCGTAGTCTTTTATGAGGGCCATAATCATACCGAGTGAAAAAATCGGAAAAACAACGATATATACAAACGAGAGTTTAAAATAAAACGTCATAAACAAAGCAAGAGAGTAAAGGATAATAAAATAAAAAAATACCCTTTTGAAAACAGAGCTTCCGGCTCTTGCAAACTCTTTTAGGTTTACCTCCAGCCCGGCCAAAAACATCAAAAACAAAAAGCCGACTTTTGCAATTATAAAAAAATATTCGTTTTTTTCAAATAGACCAAAATGCCTTCCGGCTATCCCGAGCGCTATCTCTATGACAACTACCGGAATCATAAACGTTTTGGAGAGGAGCGGCGAAAGCGCTATAAAAAATGATAACGCTGCAACTATTAAAAGCGAATTTTCCAAGTATTACTCATTTCTAAGGACAGAGAGAGGGTCAACCTCTGAAGCTTTTTTTGCCGGATAGTACGAGGAGACAAATACAACGGCTATGGAGCCTACCAAAATGAATACCAAGTCGATAACCGACAGTTCAAGCGGCAACTTTGTAGTGCCGTAAACATCGGCCGGAAGCGATATGATGTCAAAATTTGCAAGTAGAGCCAAAGCAATAAACCCAAGAATCGTCCCAACCGCTATACCGCTACCGCCGATAATCGCTCCGAGTCTAAAAAATATCGATTTTATCTCGTTTTGATCCGCCCCCAAAGAGAGCAGCAGAGCTATCTCTTTTCGTCTACTCATAACCGTCATCAAAAGAGAGCTTATGATATTGAGCGATGCAACCACGATAATCAACATTAAAACTACAAAAAGGGCTTTTTTTTCAAGCGCCAAAGCTGCAAAAAAATTTCCGTTTTGTTGCCACCATCCGACAAGGGCATATTCGTCCATCGGTAGCTTGGCTGCTATTTTTTTTATATCCTCTAACGGCTCTTTCGTATAGACATGTATGCCATCATATAGGTTTTCGCTTCTACCGAGTGCTACCGCCAGATCTTTTGCATTAACGTATACATACCCCTTGTCGTAGGCAAGAAGTCCGGAAGAGAAACTTTTGTTTACCGAAAATCTCTTCATCAAAGGGGTGATTCCAAGTCCTTGCGGCTCCCCGTCGGCAAATATGATAGTCATCTTATCCCCTTTTAGCAGGGAGAAATCCTCCATGAGCCTCTTTCCGACAAGAGCCTCGAAGCTTCCAAGCCCGCTGCTGCCCATAGCATCGGCAACTACGGAATTGATAGCCTTCTCTGCTTCCATATCAATTCCAAAAACAACCACACCGTCCATAGAGTCGTCTTTTTTTGCTATGGCACTAGCTCTGATAAACGGGCTAAACTTGTACTCCGGAAACATCCCGGCTAGTTGCGCCGAAAAGTCACCCGATATCTGATATCCCTGTTTTGAATAAATAGTAATAGGATAGTTCATCGTAAAGAGTTTTTTTTCAAACTCTTTGTCAAAGCCGTTCATAATTGCCATGGCGACAATCAGGACAAAAACGCCCAACCCAACCCCGAAAAAGGCGAGCAAAGCGGTTATCGATATAAAAGGCTGCGAAGAGTCGAAACGGAGGTATTTTTTGACTATAAAAGAGATTAGCTTTGGACTCATGGCCGTCTTGCCGGATACAAAAAACCGCTTCTCAAAGGGTTAGCTTTTTTTCTTATCGTAATTTTTGAGCCTCTCCTCTCTTTTTTGGCTCACCGGAACTATCTCGATCGTATTTTCCGAGTTTTCTATACTCTCCGCACTATCCTCTCTACCGATTCTAAACGAATGAAGGACTCTGACGACATTTATTTTTACCGTCTCTACAAGCTCCGTAAACAGTTTATAGCTCTCTTTTTTGTATTCGACAAGCGGATCTTTTTGGTTATAACCTCTAAGTCCTATACCGGTTTTCAGGATATCCATCTGATACAAGTGCTCTCTCCACGCCTCGTCAAGCGTTTGCAGGTATAGTATTCTCTCTATCTCAACCCTTTGAGACCCATCTATCTGCCCCATCTTGGCCTCGTACCCCTCTCTTAAGACTCCGTTTATCTTCTCTTTTAACTCATGATACGTAAGACCCTCAAATAAAGCTGCATCCACGATAGTGCCGACATCCTCTTGCAATAGCTCACAAACCTTGACTATATTAAAGTCATCTTCGGATAATCCATCAAATATCCCGGCATCGGCCAAAATATTCTCAACATACACGTATCTAATTTCGTCTATTTTGCCTGTGACATCAAACTCAGGAGTTAAAAGTTCGTTTCTAAATCCGTAAATTATCTTTCTTTGGGCGTTTGCTATATCGTCATACTCAAGCAAGTGCTTTCTGCTCTCATAGTGCATACTCTCCACTTTTTTCTGTGCTTTCTCGACGGCATTAGTAACCAGTTTTGAGTCGATATGCTCACCCCTCTCAAGCCCTAGCCTATTCATAATTGCTTTTATTTTTTCACTTCCGAAAATTCTAAGTAGCGTATCGTCAAGGCTTAGATAAAACTGGCTAAACCCAAGGTCACCCTGTCTACCGCTCCGCCCCCTTAGCTGGTTGTCTATACGCCTACTCTCATGTCTCTCGGTACCTATGATTGCCAGACCGCCAAGCTCTCTGACCCCGTCCCCAAGCTTAATATCGACACCCCGTCCGGCCATATTCGTGGCTACCGTTACGGCTCCTTTGATACCGGCAAGCTTTATGATCTCTGCCTCTTGCTCATGATTTTTTGCATTTAGTACGGTATGGGCTATCCTCTGTTTTGTGAGCACATTATGTACCTCTTCGCTCTTTTCGATAGAGGCAGTACCTATAAGTACCGGTTGCCCTTTTGAGCTTAGCTCTGTTATTTTTTTGATTAGAGCCTCAAACTTCTCCTCTTCGGTTTTAAAGATAAGGTCGTTCATATCGGTTCTAGCCACAGGGACGTTTGTCGGGATAGAGATAACATCAAGCCCGTATATCTCACTAAACTCGGTAGCCTCCGTTTGTGCCGTTCCGGTCATCCCCGCCAGTTTTGTGTAGAGTCTAAAGTAGTTTTGGAATGTTATGTCGGCCAGCGTCTGAGACTCCTCTTTTATGAGTGCCCCCTCTTTTGCCTCTAGCGCCTGATGGAGCCCTTCGGAGTATCTTTTTCCCTCGGAGAGCCTTCCGGTAAACTCGTCAACTATAATTATCTCCCCGTCTTTAAACACATAATCAACATCTCTTTTGAAAAGAAAATGGGCTTTTAGAGCCTGATCAAGCCTGTGCGAAAGAACAGCATTTTCAAGATTGTAGAGGTTATCCACATCAAATAGCTCCTCGGCTCTTCTGATACCGTCTTCGGTCAGCAGTATTACCCTATTTTTCTCATCAACCGTAAAATGTTTCTCAATCTCGAGAGCCTGTGCAACCTCATTTGCTTTTTCGTATTGCCCCATAAAAGATTTTGTAGGACCGGAGATAATGAGCGGAGTTCTCGCCTCGTCAATCAAAATAGAATCTACCTCATCGACTATCGCAAAAAAGTGGTTTCTTTGAACCTGAGACGCTTTTGAGTATTTCATATTGTCTCTTAGGTAATCAAAGCCGTATTCGTTATTAGTCCCGTATGTTATGTCGGCATCGTAGGCCGCTTTTTTTACCTCTTCGTCATCTTCGTCGGATAGTATTGCACCCACACTAAACCCAAGAAAATTATAAAGTTTCCCCATCTCAGTAGAGTCCCTTTTTGCCAGATAGTCGTTTACGGTGACTACATGAACCCCTAGACCCTTCATGGCGTTTAGGACAACCGGCAGAGTAGCGACCAGAGTCTTACCCTCCCCTGTTTTCATCTCGGCAATACGTCCGTCGTTCAAAACCAAACCGCCTATTATCTGCACATCATGGTGTCTAAGCCCCAAAACCCTTTTTGAAGCCTCTCTGGTTATCGCAAAAGAGTCGTTTAGGACATCGTCCAAAGATACATTATCCTCCAAAACCTTTTTTTTAAGGGCAAAAAACGCATCTTTTAGCTCATCGTCGCTCATCGTCAGATATTTTGACTCTAAAGCGTTTATTTTTGCAAGTCTGCCTCTATATTTTTTTAGCTCCCGCTCGTTTTGGCTACCTATTATTTTGTTTACAATGCTTTTAATCATAAAAAGTCCCGATTTTACGCTTGATTTTTGGGTTCCATCATACCAAAACAACGATAAAAGCCCCTAGATGTTATACTCGGATATGAAAAAATTTTTATTACTTTTAGCTTTTGCAACTTCGATGTTTGCTTTTTCGATAGACTATGACGGTTTTGAGGCGGATTTTGTCCAGACAGTCAAAAATAAATCCGGTAAAAAGATAGAGTATTACGGCAAACTAAAGGCCAAAAAGCCGGATAAAGGGGTGTGGGAATACTCAAAACCGGTCAAAAAAACAGTTTTTGTAAACGGCGATTCGGTCATAGTATATGAGCCGTTGCTCTCTCAGGCAAAATATTTAAAAAAAAGAAACTCTATCTCGCTTGATGCAATTCTAAAAAATGCCAAACAAAACAACGATGGAACTTTTAGCACCAAAGACGGCGATATAACTTACAATTTTTCGGTTAGCTCCGGAATGGTTGAAAAGTTATGGTACAAAGATGCCATGGACAATGACGTGACAATAGCTTTTGACGGCAGAAAGAAAAACCAGTCCATCCCAAATTCAACTTTTGAGTTCAAGCCGTCGGCCGAGATAGATATTATCAAATGAATCATTTTGATTAATCAGAGGGTTCAAATAATTTTTTAGCCGTTGACCGTCGTCAATAAAAAAAAGAGTATTTTTGTCTAAACTTT